>JBBQDT010000121.1:0-13028 GCA_038319955.1 Gemmatimonadales bacterium
TCAGACCAAGACCAAGCTCGGCAACTCGGAAGTGGAAGGCGCGGTCCGCAGCGTGATGAACGAACTGCTCACGCAGTACCTCGACGAGCATCCGAAGTCGGCCAACATCATCATCGACAAGGCGATGTCGGCGGCGCGTGCTCGTGAGGCGGCGCGCAAGGCGCGTGACCTCACGCGCAAGAAGTCGGCGCTCGACGTGGCCAACCTCCCCGGCAAGCTGGCCGATTGCTCACTCTCCGACCCGGCGCTCTGCGAGATCTATCTCGTGGAGGGTGACTCGGCCGGCGGGTCGGCGAAGCAGGGACGCAAGCGCGACTTCCAGGCGATTTTGCCACTCCGTGGTAAAATCATCAATGTCGAGAAGGCGCGCTTCGACAAGGTGCTCAACAACGAGGAAATCCGGACGATCATCACGGCGATCGGCACGGGCATCAAGGAAGAGTTCGACCTCGCGAAGACGCGCTACCACAAGATCATCATCATGACCGACGCCGACGTGGACGGCGCGCACATTCGCACGCTGCTGCTCACGTTCTTCTTCCGTCAGATGCCGGAACTGATCGACGCCGGCTACATGTACATCGCGCAGCCACCCCTGTATCGCGTGGCCAAGGGCAAGGAAGAGTACTACGCCTACACCGAGAAGGAGCGCGACGGATACGTGGAGCGTCTCGGTGGTCCGGAAGGCAAGGGCAACGTGAACATCCAGCGCTACAAGGGTCTCGGTGAAATGAACCCGGAGCAGCTCTGGAAGACCACGATGGATCCGGAAACGCGCACGATGTTCCGCGTGACGATGGACGATGCCGTGCTCGCCGACCAGACGTTCCAGACGCTGATGGGCGACGAAGTCGAACCGCGCCGGTTGTTCATCGAAACCAATGCGAGATTCGTGAGCAATCTCGACATCTAGGCTGCGGGATTGGTGGTAGGGCGGGACTCACGTGAGTCGTGGGTTTTGAGTTAAAGTCTGGAGTGGTGAGTGCGAACTCAAAACTCCGAACTTCTACTCACGACCCACGACTCACGATTGCTTTATCGCTTCACGACCCCGGAATTACGGCGTGAGGTACACACCCTTCGCTTCCCGCGAGAGCTGCTTCGAGAAGTTCAGCGCGACGATGATCAGTGCCGCGAAGATGAACGTGAAGGCTATGTAGCAGACCGTGGTGACCGTTGGCTCCATGCCACCAGTCGGGCTCGGGGTCGCGATGTACATCAGCAGCCCGTAGAGGCCGAGAAGCGGCAGCACGGAAGCGGCGGCCACGAGACTGAGCAGACTGTTCGTCTTCGGAGCGATCATGGTATGGCGACGGGGACGCAGCGCGTCGGTGATCAAAAGGCGGCCCGTTGACGGCCGTGCTGCAAACTATCCGGACCCGCGGGGAACGGGGAGTGCCGCTGCAGGCCTATTCGTAGAGTTCGACTCCGGCCTCGGTGACCCGATGTGAAATCAGCGGGAGCGGCGGCTCGGCGTCGTCGGCAATCATGATCGACGTTCGCAAGGCCGCGAGACCGGCCTGCACACCGTTCCGGTCTTTGGCAAACACCGTCGCCAACGGCTCACCAGCCCGCACGATGTCACCCGGCCGCGCCGTGATCACGAAGCCCACGCTGGGATCCACGCCGTCTTCCACCTTCGTCCGTTGGCCGCCGAGCGCGGTGATACCGCGGCCGATGGCCCTGGGCTCCACCTGTGCGATGACGCCGTCGCGGGGGGCCAGATACAGCTCGCATTCAGCCGCCTGCGGCAGGATCGACGGATCGTCGATCACCCTCGGGTCTCCGCCTTGGGCCGCGATGATCTCCTGGAACTTGGCCGCCGCCCGTCCGCTCGAAATGGCGACCTCCATGCGGCGGAAGGCGTCATCGCGGTCGGCTGCCACACCCGCCAGCACCAGCATCTCGGCGCCGAGGGCGTAGGTGACCTTCATGAGATCGGGCGGGCCCTCGCCGCGGAGCGCCATGATCGCCTCCTCGACTTCGAGCGCATTGCCACACGCGCGCCCAAGCGGCCGGTCCATGGCAGTGAGGAGTGCCACCACGGGGCAGCCGTGGTCGGCCCCGAGATCGATCATCGTGCGGGCCAGGGCCAGTCCGCGATCGAGTTCCGGCAGGAAGGCGCCGGAGCCACGCTTTACATCGAGCACGAGCCCCGTGAGGCCTTCGGCGAGCTTCTTCGACATGATGCTCGCCGAGATCAACGGAATGCTCTCCACGGTCGCGGTGGCGTCGCGCAGGGCATACAACCGGCGGTCGGCGGGCGCGATCTCGTTCGTTTGCCCGATCAAGGCGCAGCCGATGCGCTCCAGCTGCGCCGTGGCGCGCGCCAGCGAAAGATCCGTACGAAAACCAGGGATCGATTCCAGCTTGTCGAGGGTACCGCCCGTGTGCCCCAGTCCGCGACCGGACATCATGGGGACGGCGACACCGAGGCAGGCCACGAGGGGTGCCAGCACCAGCGACACCTTGTCGCCGACGCCGCCGGTGGAATGCTTGTCGACGCGCGCCATCGTGAGATGGTCGAGGTCGAGCATCGCGCCGCTGTGGAGCATGGCGTCGGTGAGCGCGCCGATCTCGTCGCGATCAAGCCCGTTGAAGTAGATGGCCATCGCCAAGGCGGCCATCTGGTAGTCCGGAACTTCGTCTGTCGCGTACTGCGACATGAGCGTGCGCCACTCGGCGGGAGTAATTCGACCGCCGTCGCGCTTTCGCTCGATCAGCGCGCGTGCCAACATTGAGTGCTCATGATGCAGCCAACCTACATCCTTGCCGCCTGCACTGCACGCCGCTTGGCGATCGGTCTCACCGTCGGGGCCGCATCGGTCGCGCTGCCGGGGCTGCCGCTGGCGCCGTTTGCGCTCGCCGCGCAGAGCGTGAGCGACCTGCTCAGCGCGGGAGATCGTGAGAGTATCGCGCGTCGTCCGTCGGCGGCCCTCGGCAACTACGAGCGGGCGGTGAAAGCGGAGCCCACGTCATACGTCGCGCTCTGGAAGGCCGCGCGAGAAGCCGTGGATCTTGGTGAATTCGAAAGGAATGCCGAGACGCGTACCGCGCTGTATGCGCGCGCCACCGACTACGCCAGACGGGCGGTCGCGGCGAATACCGACGATGCCGAAGGACATTTTCAGATGGCCCGTGCGGTCGGCCGCACGGCGCTGGCGGCGAATCCCCGCGAACGCGTGAAGTATGCACTCGAAGTGCGTGACGAAGCGCTGAAGGCGCTACGGCAGCAGCCCAAACATCCCGGCGCGCTACACGTACTCGGCGTGTGGAACGCTGAAGTCATGCGATTGAATGGCTTTTCGCGTGCCGTCGCCAAGGCATTTCTGGGCGGCCAGGTGCTCGGCAGCGCCAGTTGGGCGGAGGCGGTCCGGTACATGGAACTCGCGGTCGCGGCCGAGCCCAATCGATTGGTGCACTATTTGGATTTAGCCCGCGTCTATCGCGACGCCGGGCGTCGGAACGAAGCGCGCGCGGCCTATCAGGCCGCACTGCGCGCTCCACTCCAGGACGCGAACGACGATCAGTATCGCCAGAGCGCCGACGAGGAGCTCGCGAAGCTCCGGTAGGCGCCCGGCACGGTTACCGGAGGCTTACCACGGCGCGACGTCGCTGGCCCGCTCGCGAACACGCCCAGCCATCTTGCGGCCCTCCTTCATACCACGTCGAGCCAGACGACGCGCCGATTCATCGGCATCGTCCCACAAGTTCGAGAGTGTGTCACCGCCCTGCTCCGCCAGTCGACGCGCATTGCGGCGCAGCTGTCGACGGGTCTGATCGCCACTGGCCGGCGCCATCAGCAAGGCAGCACCTGCACCGATCGCGGCGCCAATGAGAAGTCCAAGCCCGAGTGCACGGCCGTCCATGTGATCACCACGATCCCGCTTGCTGCTGTTGAACATGCGACCTCCCGCGCTCGAGCGCGTAGATAATTCGGTGGTATCCATCCCTACGGGTACAGCACCGCCGCCGGATCGGCGACGGATGACGCGTTCGCCCCTTCTTGATACATTCCGAACATGAGTGTCGTTCCATCTGCCGCCGTGCAGCGTGCTGCGGAATTGCGCGAACTGCTGGCCCGCGCGCAGCACGCGTATTACGTGCTCGACCGTCCCGCCCTCTCGGATGCCGAGTATGACCGGCTTTTCCGCGAATTGCAGGTTGTCGAGCTCGAGTATGCGACGCTACGTACGGCAGATTCTCCCACGCTCCGTGTGGGTGCGCCAGTGCAAAGTGCGTTCCAGACGCATCGGCACCTGGTGCGGATGCTGTCGCTGGACAACGCGTTCGACGAGGCCGAGTTGCTGGCGTTCGAGCAGTCGATCGAGCGCGTCGTGGGCGCATCGGTTCACACGAGTGGGTATACGGTCGAGCTCAAGATCGACGGCGCAGCGATCGCACTCACTTATCGCGACGGCGTGCTGGCCACGGGTGCGACGCGCGGGGATGGCACCGACGGCGAGAATGTCACGGTGAATATCCGCACGATTCGCGGCGTGCCGCTGAGGCTGCTGGGCGATGGTCATCCGCCGCTGATGGAGATTCGCGGCGAAGTGTACATGCCGTTCGCCGGCTTCGAGGCCATGAACGAAGCGCGCGTGGCCGCGGGCGAGCCGGTGTTCGTGAATCCGCGGAATGCGGCCGCCGGTGCGCTGCGTCAGCTCGATCCGTCGATCACCGCGCAACGTCCCCTTCGCTTTTTCGGATACGCCGCGGTGCTTCCCGATGGGAATGCGCCTGCCCGCAGTCAGTCGGACCTGCTCGACCAATTGCGCGCGTGGGGGATTCCCGTGGCGCCGCATCACACGCGATGCCACACGATGGCCGAGGTCTCCGCGTGGGCGCACACCATCGAGCACGAAACGCGCGCGGCACTCGGCTTCGCGATCGACGGCGGTGTGGTGAAGGTGAACGACATGTCGTTGCAGGACGAGCTTGGTGTGCGCAACGATCGCACGCCACGCTGGGCGATTGCTCGCAAGTTCGCGCCCGACATGGCGGTGACGAAGCTGATCCGCATCGACGTGAGTGTGGGACGGACCGGCGTACTGACGCCATTCGCGGTGCTCGAGCCGGTCGATGTGGGCGGCGCGACGGTCACGTATGCCTCGCTGCACAACGCCGATCAAATCGCGAAAAAGGATCTGCGCGACGGGGACTGGGTGCAGGTGGTGCGTGCCGGCGACGTCATCCCGTACGTCCTCGGGCCGGTGCCTGAGCGACGCGATGGCAGTGAGCGGCAGTGGACGATGCCGTCGCACTGCCCGCGCTGTCAGTCGCCCACGCATCGCGACGGCGACGATGTGGCGACGTACTGTTCGAATGTCGCCTGCCCTGGCCGTCAGCTCGAGGGGCTGGTGCACTTCTCGAGCAAGGACGCCCTCGACATCGACGGACTCTCGTACGCCCGCATTCAGCAGTTGCTTGAAGCGGGTTTCGTGACCGACTTCGCCGATCTTTTCGACCTCACGGTGGAGCAGCTCGTGTCACTCGAGCGCTTCGCGACGAAGAGCGCCGAGAATCTGGTGGCCGCGATCGCGGCGACACAGCAGCAGCCGCTGTCGCGATGGCTCTTCGGACTTGGCATCCGTCATGTGGGCGCGCAGGCGGCACAGTTGTTGGCGAAACAGTTCGGCAGCATGGACGCGATCATCGCCGCCACGCCTGAGCAATTGGGCGCGGTGCGCGGTATCGGCGACATTATCGCCACATCGGTGTCGTCGTATTTCGCGGATCCCACCTCGCGTGCGCTCGTGGAGCGGTTGCGCGAGCGTGGCGCCTGCTTCGACGAGCCGAACGCCGTGCAGGCCGACGGCCCATTGACCGGGGCGACCGTCGTGCTCACCGGCTCCTTGCCCACGCTGTCGCGAACCAACGCCGCGGCACTGGTCGAGGCGGCCGGTGGGCGGGTGACGAGCAGCGTGTCCAAGAAAACCACCTTTGTGGTGGCTGGCGAGGAGGCGGGCAGCAAGCTGGAGAAGGCGATCGAGCTGGGCATCGACGTGATCGATGAAGCCGAGCTAATCCGGCGAACCGGGCGATGACCGATACACTCCGAGCATCCTCCATCACGCGGTCACCGCTTGACGTGACCACTTCATTTGGCGAGCGTCACGGGAACATGAGCACTTCGCTTCCTTTCCTGACCACCCGCACCGTGACGGTGCCGGTCGAATTCTTCGACGGGCTCCGCCGGTCCACGCAGCAGGCGCATCCGGCCGTCCCGGTCGATGCCGTCCGTGACGCGGGTTATGCCGCGGGACAGGCGCTGTACGACCACATCTCGGCGTGGCTGGCGGATCGCAGCGAGCACGGCCCCGACCACGTGCTCGACAGCCGTTTCCCGATCCTGCTTCGCGAGTACTTCTTCGAGATCGGCTGGGGGCTCGTCCAGCTCTCGTCGCTCAGCGACGCGGTCATGGTGCTCGACGCCAACAATTGGGGCGAAGCAGCGGAGGACGCGAGCGGCTGCCCGGTGTCGACGGGACTGTTCGCGGGCTTCTTCGGACGGTTGGCCGACGCACCGATCTCGGTGCTCGAAGTGACGCCTGAGTCCGCTGCCGGTGGACAGTGCCGTTTCCTGCTCGGTTCGGTCGACGTGCTCAACTACGTCTGGGAGGCGATGGAACGCGGCATCCCGTACGAGCGGGCGGCGACCAGCGCCTGATCGGTTTCCCGATCAGTCCTCGGGGATGAGTCCGGCGTACTTGGGGTTTGGCCGGAGTTCACCGTCGATCAGGATTTCGCGGTCCCACGGCAGCACGATCGTGCTCTGGGTGGCCAGGGCGAAGTAGTCCGGGGGAAAGCTGCCGGTTTTGAAGCTCACGGCGGTGCGCACTTCCGTCGCGCCCGCATTCCCAACGGCCGCGACGGCGAGGCGCATGGTCTGACCGGAGTCGCAGGTCTCGTCGACGACGAGCACGCGCTTGCCGCGCACTTCCGTCGGCGCCGCCCCGAACACCGCCGGTGTCTCGCGAACCCGGGACGCGTTGTAGCGACGCGACACCAGGATCGAGTGAAACGGCAGATCGAGAATCGCTGCCACCGCGGCACCCGGCACGACCCCGGCCGTGGCAATGCCGACGACGAGTTCCGGGCTCCACTCGCGCGCGACGCGCACGGCGAGCGCGCGAGCCAGCTCCCCGAAGAGCGGCCAGTCCACGATCATCACGCCCTTGGACGGGTCAGGTGCGTACGGCTGTGGTGTAGTCATCGTGGTGCTCCGGTATGGGATCCCGCAGTCTAACCCGAGTGTAGCCCTCAGGGTGGCATGCGGCAACGTGGATTCCCCTGACCACCGGTTGCGGCATCGACGTGGCAACTTGTTGGCAACGCGCTGTCCCGATAGCTTTGCGCATTGATCGCCGCTCTCCTTTTTACTTTCTCCGATCCACTGCGAGCGCATGACTTGGTGGCGCCGCCTCGTGGGCGGCTCGTCCGGGCGCGATCCGCGCCACACGGACTTCCTGGCTGAAGCGCTCGATCTCGAGTCGCGCGGCGATTATGCAAACGCCCTGACGTCGTATCGACTCGCCTTGCGCGAGCGACCCGATGACCTCGGCGTGTTGCAGAATATCGCCATTGCGTTCTCGAAGACCGGGCAGCCCGAAGAGGCCATTCGGACATATCGTCGCGCCCTGCAGCTCGATGCAGAATCGCCGGGGGCCCATTACGGCCTCGCGTTTCTGCTCCTGAAGCGGGGCGATTCGGCGCAGGCCGCCATGCATCTCGAGTCGTTCCTCCAATTCAGTACCGAGCAGGATCCGACGTCCGCACGTTTCCGTGCCCACGCCGAGCGCACGCTGGCGCAGTTGCAGGGTGCCCCGAGCGATTCGGACGACCAGTATCAGGATCCGTCAGCGCCGTCGGGCGATGACGACGGATCGACCTATACGGACGAGGGCTGACGTGGGACGCGTGCTCTCCATCGTGAGCCAGAAAGGTGGCGTCGGCAAGACGACCACGGCCGTGAACCTGGCGGTCGCCTTCGCGCGCCGTGGGTTGAAAACGCTGCTGATCGACGCGGACCCGCAGGGCGCTGTGCGGTACGGCGTCGGACTGCGCCGGGGTCACCCCACGGTTGGGTTCGATGATTATCTCCGAGGCGAGAAAGCGCTGCGCGAGGTGATTCTGCCCACCGCACTCCCGTGGCTCCGCGTGATCCTCGCCGGCAGCGTCAGCGATTCGGTCGATCATTCGGATTTTCAGCATCGCGTCGGCGAGAGCACCGTGCTCGCCGATTTGCTGGCGATGGCCCGCGAACGCTGTCACGTAGTGGTCGTCGATACGCCCCCGGGGCTGGGGGCGATCACCCGTCGCGTACTGGCGGCCAGTCAACATGTGGTGGTACCCCTGCAGTGCGAGCCGCTCGCGCTGCAGACCACGCCGCAGATCCTGCGTGCCATTCAGGACGTGATCAGCATCAACGACGAGCTCACGCTCGAAGGCATTCTGCTCACGATGTTCGAAGCGGGGAATCCGGCGTCGGAACGTGTCGTGCACTATGTGCGTGAACATCTCCCACAGCATCTCGTGTTCGACACGCCGATTCCGCGCACGCCCGCCACGGCTGACGCATTCGCCGCGGGTCAGCCGGTCGTGCTGCGCAACCCAGCCGATGCGGCGAGTCAGGCGTACGTGAACATCGCCACGCGCCTCGCCGAGCGCTTCGCGTGACACCGTCGGTGCACGCGCGTCGTCGGGCCAGTGTACTGCTCGTGTCGGCGGTGATTGCCGCCACCGGCATCGGCACGGCATGCTCGGAAGTGGGGCTTGGTCCGAATGAAGCGGCGGCGATCGAACTCAATCCGTTCCCGTCGCCATCGGTGGTGGTCGGTGATACGCTGCGCAATATCGACGGCATCGCGACTCCGGTACGCGCCCGCGTGTTCAACGTGCGCGGCGATGTCATCGATGACGCGACACCGCGCTATTTGTATGCCGACTTCAACATCGATTCGGCGCTGGCGATCGACTCTGCGACCGGTATCGTCGTCGCCAAAAAGCTCGTCTCAGGCGACAAGCGCATTGCCGCACGCATCGGTGGCTCGCTGCAGGTGTTACGCGGCATTCGCATTGTGACCCGCCCGGACTCGGTCGACGGCACGAGCCTCACGGACATTCTGGGCACGAGTTTGCCCGACACCGGTCGTCGTGGACTCGACAGCAACTCGACCAAGTCGCTCACGGTCACCGTGCGACACCTCGAGGCCGGCGCGGTCACGGCGGTTCGCTCGTGGCCCGTGCGCTTTCAGCTAATGACACCGGACAATCCGACCAACGACACGATGGCCGCCGCGTATCTGGTGGATGACCAGGGTCGCGCCAGCACCCTCGATACGACCGACGATAGCGGCGTCGCCGGGCGGCGCGTGCGTGTGCGTGCGCTACAGTTTCCGATCGGCACGGCCGTGGAGTCGGTGGTGGTCCGCGCCACCGTGACGTACAAAGGCCAGCCGCTCAAGGGGTCACCGGTTCGGGTCACCGCCCCCGTGCGTCGTGGGTCCGGATCGCCCTGAGGACTCCCGCCGGACGAGGTCCTGGAGCAATTTCAGCATATCCTACCTGGCGTCGATCCGGTTCGTTGTACCGATGCGCCTCTGCCCTGCCTTTCGCTCCATTCGGAGATGGCGATGACCTCGGCCGCGGCTGATTCCAATCCTGCCCTCAACGTGACGATGAGCGGCCTTCCGGCCTCGTCACGCTATGCCTCCGGTGGACCGCGTCCGCCGCATGGCACGATCAACGCGCTGTTCTTCGATGCCGTCGAGCGATTCGACCGCGCCGATGCGCTGAGCACGAAGGTGCGTGGCGTGTGGGAGCCGATGTCGCACCGCACGATCATGGAGCGTGTGCGTCACACCGCGCTCGGCCTCGCCGAGCTCGGCATCATCGCGCAGGATCGCGTCGCCATCCTCTCGGAGAACCGTCCAGAGTGGTTGATTGCCGACTACGCCTGCATCTGCAGCGCGATCACCGATGTACCGATCTACCCCACGCTTCCCGCCGATCAACTGCCGTACCTGCTGAAAGATTCGGGCGCGCGCGCGATCTTCGTGTCGAACGCGGATCAGGCGAAAAAGGTCGCGTCGATCCGCCGTGACGTACCCGGGCTGGAGTGGATCATCGGCTTCGCTGCCACGAACGCTGACGGCTGTGACCTCACCCTCGCCGACATCGAAGCGAAGGGCGCCGCCGTGGACAACGCCGAGCGCGCCACCATCTTCAAGCGTGACGCGCTGGCCGTCACCCCCAACCAGCTCTTGACGCTGATCTACACATCGGGCACGACGGGAAACCCGAAAGGCGTGATGTTGACGCAGGACAACCTGTACTCGAACGTCATCGCCACGAAGTCCACGCTGCACGTGAGCACGAGCGATCTGGCGCTCAGCTTCCTTCCCCTCAGCCACATTTTTGAGCGCTGCGGCGACTACTTCCTGTTCGCGAACGGCGTGCGCATCGCGTATGCCGAGTCGATCGACACGGTGCCGGCGAACATGAATGAAGTGAAGCCGACCATGATGATGTCGGTACCGCGTCTGTATGAGAAGATCTATGCGCGCGCGGTGGAAAACGCCGTGGCGGGTGGTGCGCTCAAGCAGCGCATCTTTTTCTGGGCAAAGCACATCGGTGAGAAGTGGGCCGACGAAAAACTCGCGGGGCGCGAACCGGCCGGCTTGCTCGCGCTGCAATACGCCGTCGCGCAGAAACTGGTGTTCTCGAAGCTGAGGGAGCGCACGGGCGGGAACTTGCGTTTCTTCGTGTCGGGTGGCGCGCCGCTCTCGCCTGACATCGCGAAGTTCTTCTACTCCGCCGGACTGATCATCCTCGAAGGTTACGGCCTCACCGAAACGTCGCCGGTGATCTCGACGAATACGTTCGAACATTACCGGTTGGGCAGCGTGGGCAGACCGATCCCGGGTGTGGAAGTCATGATCGCGGCTGATGGCGAGATTCTGTCACGCGGACCGCATATTATGCGCGGCTACTACAAGCATCCCGAAGCGACGAAGGACGCGATCGACGAAGAGGGTTGGTTTCACACCGGCGACATCGGTGAACTGATCGACGGATATCTCCGCATTACCGATCGCAAGAAGGACATCATCGTGACGGCAGGCGGCAAGAACATTGCCCCGCAGCCGATCGAGAACATGTTGAGGACGAACAAGTACGTCTCTCAAGCGGTGATGCTCGGAGACAAGCGCAAGTTCCCCGTGGTGCTCGTCGTGCCGAACTGGGATCAGCTCGAGAAATGGGCCGCGTTGCAGAGTATCGCCTGGACCAGCCGCGCCGAGTTGATGGCGATGCCGACCATCAACGCCAAGATGGAAAAAGAAGTGAAGACGCAGCTGGCCGGATTGGCGAGCTACGAGACGCCGAAAAAGATCGCGTTGCTCGAGCATGACTTCAGCGTGGAACGCGGTGAACTGACGCCGACACTCAAGGTGAAGCGCCGCGTGATCGACCAGACGTACAAATCACTCATCGACAGCCTGTACGAGGAGTAGGCACTACGGTACGGATTCAGGCGCGCGTCGGCGGAGCTCCACCAGCCCGCTGGCGCGCGTCGTCGTTTCAGCGACCCAGTCGGTCGCGTCACGCGCGAGCTCGCGCATGCCGGCCGGGATCGGCGCAGCAGACGGCGCCACCAGGCGCCCCCCGAGCCGCAGCGCACGGGATGCGCTCTCCAGAAACGCGGGGTTCGCATGCGCCGCATCGACTGCAATCGCCGCCAGCGTTTCCACGCCGAGTGGCAGGCGACCGGCGACCACGATGCGTGACGCGCCGGCTGCGGGTACCACCCGACCGCTGTTGACCAACAGTTGCGGCGCTGACACGAACGACGTCAGCACGCCGCTGGCGGCCGCGTAGCGACCCACCAGCGCGACGGGCAGCTGACTCTCGGCCACACCCATCAGTGCAGCCAGCCGGAGCACCATGTCGCCGGTGAACGGCTCCGACGGCATCGCTGGTGCTGGCGGCGAGACCTCAGAATCGACCGCGAAGTGCGCGATCCCGTCGTTGATGCGAAACTCGGCACCGCACACCGGACAGGCGAGTTCCGCCACGATCAGGGTGGCGCCGCTGGCCTCGTGTACCACGGCGACCAGCCAGCTCTCTTCGTGGATCCCGGGACAGCGCAGAGCATCGAGTAGGTCGCGTTGCATCGCTGAATCTTAGCCGATAGTTACTTGAGCAGCTCCTGTTGCGAGGCCGGTGTCGAGGAGGCTGGCTTGAGGTAGCGATCATACCACCCACTCAGACGGTTGTGCCAATCGGCAAACTCGGTGGCATTCGTCATCGGAATACCGTGGCCGCCGTTCGTGTAGTTCACCCACTCCACCGTTTTCCCGAGGCGCCGCAACGCGAAGTACATCTCGCGGGTGTTGATCGCCGGTACGTTGTGATCTTCTCCCCCCGTCATCAGCAAGAGTGGCGTCTTGATCCGATCGGCGAACATCACCGCACTGTGTTGCACGTACTTCTGCGGCTGCTCCCACATCGTGGCACCGATACGGTCCTGAGTCTTCTCGGCGGCGTTCACGTTCCGCACGCCGAGGCGGGGCGAGTCGGTATAGAACGACACGAGATCGACCTTACCAGAAATGTTGATCGCGGCCTTGAAGCGATTGGTCTGCGTGATCAGCAGGTTTGTCGCGTAGCCACCGTAGCTGGTGCCATGCACGCCCAGCTTGCTGCTATCGGCGATTCCCATTTCGATCAGTTTATTGGCGCTGGCCGTTACGCCCTTGAGCCACGCTTCGCCGGGATAGCCCGTCTCGAAGGTGACCGACGGCTTCATCACCGCGTAACCGCGACTCGCCAGCATCATCGTCGTGGCATCGAAGCCATCGTCGAAGAAATCCTCATACACGCTGAAGACGGTCGGCAGTGCGCGTCCCCCCGCAGCAGGCAGTGTCAGCACCCCGAACTGCGACCGGCCGTCGGCGTCGAGATACGGCACGAGCTGCGTCGTCGGCAGTGCACGCGACGCGAGCTGCGGATTGGATTCGACGACC
>JBBQDT010000122.1:0-12919 GCA_038319955.1 Gemmatimonadales bacterium
CGCCACGACCCCCCCCACCTCGCCGACGCCGTACCGGCGGCGATTGGCGGTATGGGGTGAATCATGCTTTTGTTCGACTGGCGGGCCGGCGCTTCCGCGCCGGCCCTCCAGTCGTACTCGACCTGTCGACGGTCATTTGCCAATGGTGGGAGACAACCGATGAAGATCACTTCGATCGCAACGCGCGCGGTGTGCGCCATCGCCGCAACGTTGGTCGTGACCAGCTGTGGCGCAGCTGGCATCGACAACACGTTCGGGTCACCGATCTCCAACAACGACACGTATGCCACGATCGGCTACCTCTGGTCGGGCGCGCGGAGCGCCATCCTGAACAAGCGCGAGCCGTCGACAGACACCTTCAACCTGCCACTCAGCCATCAGTTGCCATGCACGCGCGGCGGTTCGGGTTCGTTTCAAGGCACGCTCTCCGGCACGAAGACAGCAGGACGCGGCACTGCGACCCTCGCGATGACCGCGACGCTGTCGGCCTGCCAGTTCGACGAAATCACGGTCGTCAGGACCGTCTCGGCGTCGGGCGTTACGGTGACTGGCACCGTCGGCATCGTGAACGACAGCTGGGATGCGATCAGCATTCACTTGGTGGCGCCGACCGTCACGGTAAACGGGGTGTCGTGCCCCGGTGGGATCGATGTCATGATCACGGGAACGTCGCCATCGGCGCAGCCCGTATCCACAGGGACATCCTGCGGACGCACGGGAGCGGTGCCGCTTCCCTAGGCCAGGCGTCGCGGGTGAAGGGCTATTGACCGATCGTTGCACGGGCGAGTCCTTAAGGCATGGACGTGATGGTTCTTCGCCTGTCTTTCCGGCTGCGCGTCGTGTGGCTCGCCCTGCTGGTCGGCGCCGGTGGTACTGCCATCTCCGCCCAATCGGGCGCCTCGATCAAGGGAACAGTCTTTGACTCGGCTGGACGTCCCATCCCGGGCGTCGAGCTGGGCGTGGTCGGCGGCGGCTTGCGCGACCGCACCGACGAGCGCGGCCACTACCACCTGGCGGGGATCGTCGCCGGTCCGGCGACCATCCTCGCCCGGCGGATCGGCTACATGCCGTATAGCTACAGTCTCCGCTTGCTCCCCCGGGAAGAGCATACGGTGGACGTCGTGTTGCAGGCGTCCCCCGAGGTGCTCGATGCCGTGACGGTCACCGGCGAGCGGCACGTGTACGATTCCCGCCTGGCCGGCTTCAATGCGAGGCTCCAGCAGAAAGTGGGGCACTTCGTCACCCGCGAGCGGATCGACCGGGCCAATAGCACCAACCTGTCCGACATGCTCCGCGAAATCCCCGGCGTGAAGATCGGGCCGATACGGAACGAGGGTCGGGCCATTCGGATCCGGGGTGCCGCCTGTGCGCCGCTGGTGTTCGTCGACGGGTTTCCGGCCACAGCCGGTGAGTTCGACGTCGATATCATCGACCTCCAGAGTGTGGAGGGGATCGAGGTATACGCCGGACTCGGGGTCATTCCTCCGGAGTTCACCGGTCCACGGGACCTCGATCGGTGCGGGGTCGTAGCGATCTGGTCGCGGCCCTCCCGCGATCGGCGGAGGGCGACGGTTCGGCCCGACCCCCGGCCGGATTCCACGGCGCTGGCGGATCTTCAGGGGGTCCTCACCCGCGACCAGGTCGATGTTGCTGCCCGTCTGGACACGACGAGTGCTGGTCCGCACTACCCTGATTCCCTCTACCGAGCCGGAACGACGGGTCGAGTGGTGGTGGAATTCGTGGTGGATACGGCTGGAATGGTGGAGCCGGCAACGATCGACGTGATGACGTCGTCCCATCCGCTGTTTACCCAAGCGGTGCGCGATGCCCTCCTGGCGGCCCACTTCCATTCGGCGTGGTCGAAGGGTCAGCGGGTGCGGCAGTTTGTCCAACTCCCGTTCTCCTTCATTACAGACGAGCTCGCCGACCGGAAGCGCCCGGCTCCTTGAAATCTACAAATTCAGCGTTAAATGCCATGCTGTGTGTGACCGACCGCGAATACGGCGGGTCGAAATGGATGCACGCCCAGATCAGCCGCTCCATGTTTGCACGATGGAGGGCCGAACACAGGCAGTCGCTGGAATATCAGCGCCGCGCTGTACCGCTCCCGGGTTCGGAGCGAGAATCTGATCCCACTTGAACTTCACAGTCACGCGCGTGGCGAGGATGCCACGTGATACGACGTACTTCCGGCTCCATCTGTTGAGGAGCCTCTGCATAGACAGTCGATTCATGGTAAGGGTTGGCCCAGTCGGCCGACCACTCGTCTCCGGTTCGCCGTCTCCCGCCGGCAGTGGACCGTGCAGGGCACCGATGCGTGTGCATCGGTGAAGTGTTTCGCGGAACCCCATCTCGAGGAACCATATGAATAGAGTTGCAGGCGTTCGAGGCGTTGCCGCCGTCGTCGCGCTCTGCCTGGTCGCTGTCGCCGGAACGGCGAGCGCCCAGGGAGCACTGATCACGGGCAAGGTGACCAGCGAACAGGGTGCGCCGATCGCAAATGCGAACGTGTTCATCCAGTCGCTCAATGCCAACACGATCACCAACGCGAGCGGTTCGTACACGTTGCCGATTCCCGTCACCCAGTCCAATGGCCAACAGGCCCAGTTGACTGCCCGGTTCATCGGCTATGTGCGGCAGAACCGTCCGATCATCGTCAAGCCCGGCCCGCAGAACCACGACTTCGTCCTCAAAGTCGATCCCTTCCGGCTGGAAGAAGTCGTCGTCACGGGCGTCGCCAACGCGACATCGAGCACCGTCATCCCCTTCTCGGTCGCCAGCGTGAGCGAGGAGCAGCTCAAGCAGGTGCCAGCCACCTCACCGGTCGCCGCACTCGCCGGCAAGGTCTCGGGCGCCAAGATCTCCCTCGGCACCGGTAACCCGGGCGCCACGCCGACCATCCGTCTCCGTGGGTCCACGAACCTCAACGTCGGCGGCAGCACCCCGCTCATCATCGTCGACGGCGTCATCACCAAGAACACCATCGCCGACATCGACGCGAACGACATCGCCTCGATCGAGGTGCTCAAGGGCGCCGCTGCGGCCTCCTTCTACGGCTCCGACGCCGCCAACGGCGTCGTCAACATCTCCACGCGCCGCGGCAAGGACCTCACCGACAACAAGCTCGACTTCCAGGTCCGCAGCGAATACGGCCGCTCGGGTATCGCGCACTACGTGCCACTCAACACGGCGCACAATTACGAAGTGAATGCCGACGGCACGATCAAGCTCGACGGCACCGGCTCGCGCATCCAGAAGGCCGACCGCTTCGCCGACAACGCGTACCCCACCTCGGGAACAGGAGCGTTCCGCGACCAGCTCAAGACCTGGCTGACCGACGGCACCTTCTACAGCACCAACGTCCAGATGGGCCTGCGCCGCGGCAACACGAACTTCAACACCTCGTTCACGAACGACCACAATCAGGGTATCCTGCCCCTGACCACCGGCCAGTTCCGCCAGAACGTCCGCCTCAATGTCGATCAGGGCATCACCGACAAGGCTGACATGTCGGCGAGCATCACCTACGGCATCAACAAGAACGACTACAATCCGAATAGCTCGGACGGGTTCTTCGCACTGCTTCAGGCGCCGCCCGACCTCGACCTGTTGCACCCGGTGACGAGCGACACCACGTCGTTCTACCCGCTGCTCCCGGTGAACCAGTCGCCGAGCGCCCGCGGCAATCCGCTGTACCAGTATGCGAACGAGGACTTCACCTACCGCCGCGAGCGCATCCTGGGCTCCGTCTCGGGCCGCTATCGCCCGACCAACTGGCTGCGCCTCGAGGGCAGCTATGGCACCGATCGTCTCAATCGCCGCGATACGGACTATCGCTTCCGCGGCTACCTGAGCTCGAGCGCCACGCCCACAAACGGCTTCTACCAGGTCTACAACGCGGGCAACGTCGCCGAGAACACCCAGCTGAACGCCACGGCGACCAAGCTGTTCATGGGCAGCGTCCTCTCCACCACGCGCCTCGCGTACCTGATCGAGACAGCGGACAGCACCAACGCCAACACCAGCGGCCGCAAGCTGAACATCACGGCCGTGCAGGATCTTCAGGCGCTCGACCCCACGTCCGTCGCGACGTCGTCCGGCTTCCAGACGGCACACACGGTGGACTACCAGGCGTCGCAGAACTTCACGATCAAGGATCGCTACATCATCGACGCGCAGATCCGCCGCGACGGCTCGTCGCTGTTCGGACCGGAAGCGCGGTGGGCGAACTTCTATCGCGTCGCTGGCGCGTACCGCATCAGCGAGGACTTCCAAATTCCGGGCGTCAACGAGCTGAAGCTGCGTGCCGCTCGTGGAACCGCCGGTCTGCGCCCCGGCTTCGCTGACCAGTACGAGACGTACAGCCTCTCCGGTGGAAACGCCAGCAAGTTCCAGCTCGGCAACAAGGCGCTGGAGCCGGCGATCCAGACGGAGAACGAGTTTGGTATCAACGCCGCGTTCCTCGACCGCTTCGACCTCGAGGTTGTCCAGGCGAACCGCACGACGAAGGGTGCCTTCCTCCGCATTCCGCTGTCGCTTGCACAGTCCGGCGGGTTCCAGAACCAGATCCAGAACGCGGCGGACGTCGAGGCCAAGACCACGGAGTTGTCACTGCAGACTCGCGTGATCGATCGCCCGAACTTCAGCTACTCGTTCGGCATCACGGGTGACCACACCACGCAGAAGATCTCTCGCCTCGGCCGCGCGCCGTTCCGCGTCAATGCCGGCGGGCAGGGTCAGGATGTCTTCTACTACAAGGAAGGCGAGTCGCTCGGCATCATCTACGGGCAGAAGTGGGTCCGCAGCTTCGAGGAGCTGAAGGCGAATCCGGCCAACGCGAGTGCAGTGGAGTCGGACTACGTCGTCAACCCACTTGGTTTCCTCGTGAAGGCGTCGCTGCGCGGCAAGCCCGGCGAGGTGCCGATCCAGTATGTCGACGCCACCGGCAATCAGTTCAAGATCGGTGACGTGAATCCTGACTTCTCCTTCGGCTGGTCGAACAACCTGCGGGTGAAGGGCTTCGGCGTTTACGCACTGTTCGACGGCCAGAAGGGCGGCCAGATCTACAACTTCACCAAGCAGTGGATGTTCCAGGACTTCCGTCACGCGGACGAAGACCAGAGCGGCAAGCCGCAGGATCAGAAAATCGCGCTGCCCTTCTTCTCCGGTGGTCTCTACAACGGCCTCAATGCCAGCGACCACTTCGTCGAGAGCGGCTCGTACATGAAGCTGCGTGAGCTCTCGGTGAGCTACGATCTCGGCGTCCGTCAGCTCGATCGTGTCGGCCTTGGCCGCTACGCCAACAACGTCAAGCTCGCGCTCATCGGCCGTAACCTCTACACCTGGACCAACTACACGGGCTTCGATCCGGACGTCACATCGGGAAGTGATTTCAACTTCCGCATCGACGGCTTCCGCTACCCGCAGTTCCGCACGATCACTGGCCAGGTTACGCTCGGCTTCTGACCAACCAAACGACTCCGGAGCATTTATTACATGAATAGCATCAGAAAGCTCGGGGCCGTCATGGCTTCGGCTTCCATCCTGTTCGCAGGGTGCAAGCCGAACCTGGACGTGACCAACCCCAATGAGCCTGACGTTGCACGAGCCCTGGCGTCGCCAGAAGACGTGCAGAGCCTCGCCATCTCGTCGGTGAATTCGTGGTACATCGGTAGCACCGACTACAATCCGTACGCGTTCCTCCAGACGACGTCGGACGTGCTCACGGCGAACTTCGGCAACTTCGGCATGCGCTTCAACAACCTCGAGCCGCGTATCCCCTACGCGAACAGCTCGGCGGGTGGTGATCGCGGTGTCACGGAGGCGCCGTGGAACGCGTACTACGGCACGCTCGGCGCTGCCAATGACGCCGTCCGCGCCTTCAAGAGCGGTGTGAAGCTCGCGGCGGGACAGGCGGAGACGGACAAGTTCACGCGTCTCGCGCAGTTCTCGCAGGCGGCATCGCTGACCAACCTCGCGTTGCTCTTCGACAAGTCGTTCATCGTCGATGAACTGACGGATCCGGCAGTGCCGCCAGCTCTCTCGAGCTACAAGGACGTCTCGGCGAACGCCGTAGCGAAGTGGGCCGCCCTGGCCGCGTCCGAGAGTGGCAAGTCCGACACGTACGATCCGTCCGTGTTGCCGATGCTCGTCGGTCCGCTGAACTCCTCGCGCATCGCGCGCATCGCCAGCACGATGGCGGCGCTCACGCTGGCGTACACGCCGCGCAATGCGGCCGAGGCGGCGACGGTGAACTGGGCTCAGGTCGCGACATATGCGGCCAACGGCATGGGCACAGGCAACGCCGGCGCCCCATTCGACATGGTCGTCATCGGCGACTTCAACACGTGGTATTCGAACATGGTGGACATCGGCAATGCGCCAAGCTGGCAGCGCGTTGACCTGCGAGTGATCAACCGGATGGATCCCAACTCGCCGGTCAAGATGACGACCACCACCCCGCCGCCGAAGGGCACGTCGGCCGACGCGCGCTTCACGTCGGACTTCGAATACAAGGTGCCGATCCCAGGCGATCCCGCCCGCGGCATCTACATGCTCAGCCCGTACTACCACAAGCGCTACTTCGACCACTCCACGGATTCGCCGACGGAAGAGATGACGCCCGTTCCGTACATGCTCGCGGCCGAGAGCGATCTCGTTCGCGCGGAGGCGCTCATTCGCTCGAATGGCAATCTCGCGCTCGCGGCGTCGCTCATCAACAACACGCGCGTCACCCGCGGACAGCTTACGCCCGCCGCGGCAGCCGATGGTGCCGCCACCTTGCTCGGCTACATCTCCTACGAGCGCGATGTCGAGTTGATGAACACGAACGGCTGGGCACTCTTCCAGCGCCGTCACGTCGACGGCCTGCAGGCGGGCACGGTGCACCACCTGCCGATCCCGGCCAAGGAGCTCGAGACCCTCGGTCTCCCGGTTTACACCTTCGGTGGTGTGGGCGGCAAGGTGGAGTCGATTGGCGAACTGGCCGGCGTGCAGGTCAGCAGGAATTATTTTGGACCGATCAACGCATCGATCGCCCTGCCCTCCGGCCAGGTGCTGCCGCTGCACTACCCGGTCGTCCGCAGCCGCGCGCAGCGGATCCTCGGCAAGATGTAACTGGAACCACGGCAACGACAAATGGGGCGCGCCAGCAATGGCGCGCCCCATTTGTCTTGTCCCATCCTCCCGTCTTCCCGTCTGTCACTTCTTCGATTCGTACTTCACGTTTCCGCAGCTGATCACGTTGTCCAGTTGTTGCCCACCCAGGTACACATTGACGTGATACGCGCTGTTCGCGTTCATCTCCAGCGGTAGGTCCGTCTCGACCTGCCCGCGCCCGTTGGTGCCGACCTCCAGTAACGGAAACTGCTCGAAGCCGATGAGGGGAAGGTCGCCGTTGCCGCAGCGCTCTGGTAGCACCGCCCATCGCAATTGCTGCGAGTTCACCACGGGAATCGCGATCGTCAGCGACACGTGCATGCGCTGCATCGTGCCCATGCTCGTCTTCCGCATCGCGATGGTGCCGAATGTCCTGTTCTGGCTGGTGACGACCAGCGCGCCAGAGCGCTGCTGCGTCGGCTGCAAGCTGCCGGTCCACTTTTCCGTGGGCGGCTCATCGTAGGTGACGGTGGGGCCGTGCTTGGCGGCGCAGCCGGCGAGCGAGAGTGCGGCGGCTCCGGTGACGAGACAGGCGCGAATATGCATGGGACAGTAGGCTCGAGAATGAGGGACGTTCGCGGCAGTGCGTCGTTCGATGACTGTTACAGCGTGGGGCACTGACGTGTTCACGGAGGATTCATGCCGATCACCTTCATCCACGCCGCGAGCCCCGGATATTTCGGATCGAGCTGCGCGGCACGAGTGGCGGCTCCGCGTGCAGCGTCCGCATTGTGCGAGAGCCCGAAGGCAAGCGACAACTGATACAACGACGCCACCGCATCGGGTTGTAGCGACACCGCGCGGTCAAGCCACGTGATGGCACGAGGATAATCTTTCTGCTGTAGCGCAATCACGCCCAGAAGGTAGCAGGACTCCCCGGTCGGCGTTAGCGCGATCGCCCGCTCGAGATACGGCACGGCATCCTGAGCGCGACCACTCGCCAGCAGGCCTCGGCCGACGAGGCGGTAGCCGGTTTCCACGAAGGGACGGTCGCGCAGCAGACCCCGGTATTCCGCAAGCGCGGCATCGTGCGCGCCCGCCGCCTCCTCGTGTGCAGCAAGCCGCAGCTTCGCCTCCCCCCACGGCATTCCACCGCGCGACACCAGGAGTGCGAGACTGTCGGCGTAGTCGGTAGGGCGATAGGTGCCGCGATAGTCGCGCGCATCGGCGCGGGTGACGAACGGCCAGCGCGTGGTGATCGTGGTGACCGTATGGTGCACGATCCGCTCGTCGAACGGCGAGAGCTCCATGCGTCGCTCGTACTCACTCCACGGTGCCAGCTTCTCTGGTGTCGCCGAGCGTCCGAGGTAGCGCTCGTCGCGCAGCGCGTCGACGAACGCCTCCGCAATGAGCGCCGAGCCGTGGCGAGTAGGGTGTACGTGCTCGAGAAACAGCTCGTGCCCCATTCCTGCCGGCGAAAGCGCCGCGAATCGCTCGGCGAGTGGTACATAGTGCGCACCGAACCTCGTCGCGAGCGACCGGATCGAGTCGTTCAACTCGGAAGGCGCGCGAAAGCGGATGACGTCGAGATCGCGCGCGCTAGTGAAGAGCGCGCGCGCACGCGAGGAATCGTGCTGGATGAGCGCGCGTTGCGCGGAGTCGTAGGCCGCGCGCGCCGGCGCATTGGCGGTGGAGCCAAAGGGCGGCTGATCGCGCTCGTTCGAGGCAATGCTGGCGATGAAGACGGGCACTCCCGCGTCGCGAAAGCGTCGCAGCACGAGCGCTGTGTTCTCGCTGAACTGTGCGAGGCCGGCACGGTAGGCACGGCCCCCGAGCTCGATCTGCTGATCGGCGGCGACGGATTCCATGAAGGTTGCGACCGTGGAGTCCACGGGTGCGCTGCGCTCTGTGGATGCGAGCAAGCGGTCGATGGCGATGCGGAGCAGGCGCGCCGTGCGCCACTTCTGCGCGGCAAGTGACGCGCGCACGAGTCGTGGCGACGAGCCAATGCGGATGGTGGAGCCCACGCCGAGCGCGCCGTAGTACTCGTTGTGTCCGGCGTAGATGAGCACCGCGTCGGGGTGCTGCGCGAGGACGTCGCCGATGAGGTCGACGAGGGTGAAGCTGTTCGTTGCGGCGATGCCGACGTTCACGACTTCGACGGAGTCGTTGGGCAGCACGTCGTGCAATGCGTCGCGGATGATGCGTGAGAAGGTGCCGTTGTGGGGATAGGGAAATCCCGCGGTGGTGGATTCGCCGAGTACGAAAAGGCGAAGTGCGTGGGCGGGTTTCTCGGTGGCGAAGACGTCGGTGGGTGGAGCAGGGGGCATTGCTTCGCCGGCAAAGTATCGGCGCGCGACGCTTTGGCTCGGAGTGAGGAGCGCGGTGCTGCCGGCGAGCGCGGGCACGAAGGCGGGGATGTCCCCGCTCGTCCACGCGATGCGAAGAATGCCTTCGATTGCCCCGAGGATGAGCAATGGGGAGAGCACGGTCACGGCGATGAAAAGCGCGCGCCGTCGCGTGGAGAGTCGTTGGGAGGGTGTCACCCGCAAAACATAGGCGGCCACGCGATGCGGTGGGCCCGCAGGTGCGCGCCGTCTACGGCAGCGTGATGGGTCCGGTAGGTGAGGTGAGTGCCGGATCCGGCTATTGGTCCCAGAACGGTGCGGTGCAGGTGTTTGGGCGTTCTCGCACGCCGACAGCGGTGTGGGTGGGGTGGCCAGGAGGTTCGGAAACGCGGACCGCCATGACGGCGGGGGCTCGCGAAGTGACGGTTACACGCGCACCTTGATGACCACTCACGGAGTCCGCCTGGATTTGGCCCTTGAATTGCCCAAGTGATGGTTGTCGGTTCCTTTCGGACCGCAGTCGGTGGACGTGGGAGACATACGTGAATACATCTGAGCCGGCGCTGCCACCAATCCTCGTGGTGGACGACAACCACGACAACGCGGAGATCATCCGGCAGTACCTGGAGATCCGCGGCTATCCTATCACCGTTGCGCACGACGGCGACGAGGCATTGGCGCTGTTCGAGACCGTGCGCCCCGCCCTCGTCCTCCTCGACGTGATGATGCCGGGGCGGGACGGGTGGGAAGTGTGCCGTCTCATGAAGCAGCACCCGGTGCTCGGGCGTACCGTGCGGGTCATCATGGTCACCGCGCTCGACGCCTGGGATGACAAACGTGAAGCGCTGCAGCTTGGCGCGGACGACTACGTGGAGAAGCCATTTGACCTGCCGACGCTGGCCAAGACGGTGCAGCGCAATCTCGAGCAACTGCGCGTCACGTCATAGCACGACCGCGCGCTCGCGCGCGCACGGGTTGCCCGCGTGAGCGTATCGATTCTCCTCACGGACTCTGACGACCAGGCGATTCCCGCCGCCGTCGCGATGCTCGATGGCTGGCGCGCCGACGTGCGTCCGCCCTCGGAGCTGAGCGGCGCCGTCGGCGACGCTGGCGTGCGCGCCATCCTCGTCACCACCGATGATCCGTCGCTGCTGCGCTCGAGTATCGAGCAGGCGCATGGTCGCGGCATTCCCGTGATAGTTGGTGTCCGCGACGAAACCTGTCGTCGCCGTGCCGTCGAGCTGCGTGCCGAGGAGTGGTACCAAATGCCAGCCGCACCGGGGGAGATTGCCGCCCGCGTGTGGTCAGCCGTGGCGCGCGCGGTGGCCAATGGCGCGAGTATCGCCGAGCGCGCCGACAAGACGGAATACGAGAGCATGCTCCACGATTCGCTCACCGGGCTGCCCACGCTTCCGGTGGCGATCGAGCGGTCGCGACAGTTGTTCAAGGAGCGTGGCGAGCTCGTCGTGCTCTACCTCAACTTCGTGCGCTACTCGAAGATCGAGGAGATCTATGGGTGGGAGAAGCTCGATGCAGTGCTGGAGACCACCGCGAGCGCCGTGCGCGACTTCCTGGACGACGACGACCTCCGCGCGTCGCGCGTGATGGTGAGCTTCAGCAACGACGACGACTTCATCTTCTTCCACGTCCCCGCGCGCGGCGTCGCTGCAGCGACCGACGGCGAGATCACGGAGATGGTGACGCGCCTCCAGCGACATGTGGCCGGTCAGATCGAGGCAGCGCATGGCGAGGACATCGCCGCACTCTTCGACATCTATGTCGGACGCGCCCATCTCTACTACAACCCGAAGGTGCGCCTCGAGCGCGTCATCTATCGCGGCATCCGGGAAGCGCAGAACGCCTCGCGCTCCCTCGAGCAGCGCGAGCGCGCCCGTCGCGTGAACGACCTCAAGACCGCCATCCGCGATCGCGGCGTCTACATCGACTACCATCCCATCGTCGTCGCGTCGACGCGCGAGATCTTCGGCTACGAGGCGCTCGCGCGCGGTCAGCTGCGGACGCTGCGCAGCCCGGAGGTGATGTTCGACGTCGCCGCCGAAGCGGATCTCATCTGGGAGTTGAGCCGCCTCTGCCGCGAGCGCGCGCTCGAGGGCATGAGCACACGACTCGAGGCGGGCCAGCTGCTCTTCCTCAATGTCGATCCGCACGACTTCGCCGACCCCGCCTTCTCGGAGAGCGAGGTGAGCGAGCCATCGCGCGTCGTCATCGAGATCACCGAGCGCACGGCGATCAAGGATTATCCCAAGTTCCGCGAGCGCCTGAAGGCCTTCCGTGAAAAGGGCTTTCGCTTCGCCGTGGACGACGCGGGCAGCGGGTACGCCGGACTCGGCTCCATTGCGAACCTGGAGCCGGATTTCATCAAGCTCGACATCTCGCTCATCAACGCCATCGACACGAACTTCATCAAGCAGAACCTCGTGCAGACGATGGTGCGCTTCGCGAACGACCACGGCGCAATGGTGATCGCCGAGGGAGTCGAACGGGCCGAAGAGTTCAAGACGGTGCAGGATCTTGGCGTGCACCTGGTGCAGGGCTTCTTCCTGCATCGGCCGCAATCGGCGTCATCGCCGATCGTGCATTCGGTGGTGGCGGCTCGCTAGAAGGCTTAGGCTATAGCCTCACCTATCTATCGCAACAGTTCTCGCACCAGCGCATAGGAGCGCTCCGCGGCACCGAGCCCACGGCGTACCACCGCGCGCGCCGCGTCACCCGCCGCATCACGCGCACTGCGCGTGCCGAGCCACCGTTCCATGATCTCACCGAGGTCGCTCACGTCATTCACGGCGACGGCTGCATCCTCATCGATCAACAGCCCGGCGTCCCGACTCGCCGAGTGGCGCGGCCCGAACAGCACCGGCGCGCCGAACGCCGCGGGTTCGAGCACCGAATGCAGACCCGCCGCATGAAATCCTCCGCCGACGAACGCTGCGGCCCCCACTGCATACAGATCGCCGAGCACGCCAACGCGATCCACCAGCACCACGTCCGCCTCGCGAGCGTTGGCGTCGCCCAGGCGAGCCACGCGTAGCCCACTCGTGGCTCCCCAATGCTCGATTGGCCCGAGGTGCTCCGCCGTCGGCTCGTGCGGCGCGATGATCAACCGGACACCCGGCGTTCGTGTCGCGAGCCGCTCCCATGCCGGAAGCAACACCGCCTCATCCGCCGGCCACGTCGATCCCGCAACGAGAGTCGGCCGGTCACTCGCCAGCGGCGCGAGCAGTGCCGACTCCCGATCCACTCCCTGCGCGCGCGCCCACACCTGGTCGTACCGCGTGTCACCAGTGACGCTCACGCGCTCGTGAGGAACGCCCAGCGCAATCAACCGGTCCGCATCCTCGGCACTGATTGCGCCGACACGGTCGAGCCGGGAGTACGCATCGCGCAGCAGTGCGCCCGCGAATCCCGACCGGCGTGACGACTCACGCGCCAATGTCGCGCTCACGAGGCCGAGC
>JBBQDT010000123.1:0-12912 GCA_038319955.1 Gemmatimonadales bacterium
TTCGCTGTTCGCTGTTCGCTGTTCGCTGTTCGCTGTTCGCTGTTCGCTGTTCGCTGTTCGCTGTTCGCTGTTCGCTGTTCGCTGTTCGCTGTTCGCTGTTCGCTGTTCGCTGTTCGCTGTTCGCTGTTCGCTGTTCCGCCCTGTCCGTGGAAATCAGGCTGTTTTGTCCGCGTTCATCCGCGTCAGTCAATTGCCCTGCCGCATTTGTCTTGCCGCACTTACGCTTTTCCCGTCTTCCCGTCTTCCCGTCTGTTCAGCCCGCCAGCTGCACCGATTCTGCGCCAGAAGGCTGGGATCTGCAAGTGGGCCGACCCGTGCTCGCGTCTCGCGTCATGCAAACTCTGTCACGCACAACGCCCACGGTGCGGAACTCGCAAGGATTTTTCGGCTTGATCCCTGTATGACTTCAAGGATGACAGCATGACAGAGCCTACTGATGTTCTTCCTGCGGGCGCGCGCGCGCCCGCCTTCACCCTGCCCGTCACCGCCGACCAGAAAGTGTCGCTCGGCGATTTCGCCGGACAGAACCTGATTCTCGCCTTCTATCCGGCCGACTGGAGTCCCGTCTGCGGCGACCAGATGGCGCTCTACAACGAACTCGTCTCAGAGTTCAAGCACCGTGGCGCCGCGTTGCTCGGCATTTCCGTGGACGGACCGTGGTGTCACAGTGCCTTTGCCGAAGCGCGGAAGCTGCACTTCCCGCTGCTCGCCGACTTCGAGCCCAAGGGCGAGGTCGCGCGTAGCTATGGCGCCTATCGCGCCCAGGATGGCACCGCCGAGCGGGCCCTGTTCGTCATCGACGGCGACGGCGTCATCCGGTGGAGCTACAAGTCGCCCGTTGCCGTGAATCCCGGCGCCGACGGCATCCTCGAGGCACTCGATGCCATGCACAAGGTGCCGGCATGAGCGCCGGAGGGCCCACCCTCAAGCCGCCGGTGCACGACGGCGATCACGCCGCTGGTCCCGCAACCGCACCGGTCACGCTCGTCGAATACGGCGACTACCAGTGCCCCCACTGTGGTCGCGCGCATTCGCGCGTGAAGGCGCTCCAGGAACGCTTTGGCGACCGGCTTCGCCTCGTTTTCCGCAACTTTCCCTTGGCGGAAGCGCATCCCGACGCGATGCACTCGGCCGAGGCCGCCGAGAGTGTCGCGGCCAACGCAGGCGACACTGCGTTCTGGATCATGCACGACCTCCTGTTCGAGCATCAGCAGGATGACCTCGACGCGCTCGACGACGCACATCTCGTTCGCTACGCCGCCGACGCAGGCGCCGATGCCGAGCAGGTAAAGCGTGATCTCGCGGCCGAGACGTTCGAGGCGCGCGTGCGCGCCGACTTCATGAGCGGCGTGCGTAGCGGCGTCAACGGAACGCCCACCTTCTTCCTCAACGGCGTGCGCTACGACGGCGACTGGTCGAATGTCTCTGCGTTCGCGGCGGATATCGAGGCGGCGGCCAGCGGCTGACCTGCCTGTCGCGTGAATCGTTTTGTGTACGGTACGGCGCGAATGGCCAGTTTCGGACCCTACCGTGCAGGGATACGTGATCCCACCTAATGGGATGTGCGGCGATTGAACGATGCACGCGGCACTGCGGTACTCGAACTGCTCACGCTGGAAATCATCGATCGCATTCAGCCCTCCTGCCTCGCCCTGTCGGATGCGGAGTTGCGACTGCTGGCGTCCGATATGGCGCGACTCGAGCTCAAGTACCTGGGTCATGCTTCCACGACGCTCACCGAGCGACGCCGCATAACGCCGCGGTAGCCAGAATGCTGGATTTCAACTGATTGCATCGTGTCGGCGTAGTTCTCGTGTCCAGCCGAGTCTGCGACTGCCCTCGATGAGAATCAGAAACACCGTGCTTCCTTCCCCGTTCATTCTCGGACGCGTCACGCATCGGCGCGCCCTGCTGTTCTCGATCGCCATGACCGCCTCCTGCCAGCCCACGCCCCGCACCGCACCCGGCGTCGTCATGGCGCCCGGTGCCGGCGTCGTTGGTGCCAACTCTGCCGGCGCAATCTCCGCTGCCGAGAAGGCCGCGTTGGCGTTCGCCTCCGCCGACGTCGAGTTCATGCAGGGCATGATTCCCCACCACGCCCAGGCCGTGATCATGGCGCGCTGGGCCCCGACACACGGGGCCCGCGCCGACGTCCAGAGGCTCTGCGAGCGCATCGCCGTCGCCCAGGCGGACGAGATCCGCCTGATGCGCCGCTGGCTCGGCGAGCGGAAGCAGGAGGTGCCGGACTCCATGTCCACTCGCCACACGATGAAGATGCGCGGAATGACGCACGATGAGCTCATGCCCGGCATGCTCACCGACGAGCAGATGCGCGCACTCGACGCGGCGCGCGGCTCGACGTTCGATCGTCTGTTCCTCATCGGGATGATCGGCCATCACGAGGGCGCCATCGGCATGGTCCGCACGCTGTTCAGCCATGGCGAAGCCGGACATGACGAGACCGTGTTCCGCTTCGCCAACGACGTCGAGGCCGACCAATCTGCCGAGTTGCACAAGATGCAGCTGATGCTGTCGACAGTTCCGGAATGATCACGCACGAACATCCCTTTCAACCTGACAGGCCCGTACTGATGACGTTCACCCGTCCGCTGTTCCGCCCATTCGCGCTGGTCGCGTCCGGTGCGGTGATGTTGACCATCGCTGCCTGTGCGCACTCCGGCAGCGGATCGTCCGGCATGTCTTCGCCCTCGGGTGGTACGGTGAGTGGCGATGTGTCGCTCGCCAACTCGCCGACGCTCCGCTATCCCGCGAACGCGGGCGTCGCCTCTCCCGATCCGCGCATCGGACTCAAGGCCGGCGAGAGCGTTGCGGACGCTGGAGTTGCTGCGTGGAACATGCGGCTCATCTCCAACTCACCTGCCACCGAAGGCTTCACCGGCCGCGGCGCGACGGGCTCGGACCTCGCCTTCACGGGCAAGTACGCCGTCCAGGGCAACTATCGCGGCTTCCAGACGTGGGACATCTCCAACCCGAGCGCACCCAGGCTCATCGTCGGATTTCTCTGCCCGTCTAGCCAGGGCGACCCGACCATCGCGAAGAACCTCCTCTTCATCTCGGGCGAGGCGAACGGATCGCGCAACGACTGCGGCACCACCAACATCGACGATACGGTGAGCGTTGATCGCTTTCGCGGCATTCGCGTCGTCGACATCTCCGACATGGCGCATCCGCGCGTGGTCACCAACATCCAGACCTGTCGCGGCTCGCACACCAACACCCTCGTCAGCGACCCGCGCGACAAGGACAACGTCTACATCTACGTCTCCGGCTACTCCTCCGTGCGCTCGGCCACCGAGCTCCCGGGATGCATGACCGCACCCGCCGGTGATTCGCGCAGCGCGCAGTTCCGCATCGAGATCATCAAGGTGCCGCTCGCGCATCCCGAGCAGGCAAAGGTCGTCAACTCGCCGCACCTGCTCGCTGACCTCAGCGGCCGCACCGTCCATGCGCCGCCGGCCACCGACACCGGCGCTCGTCCTCCGCGCGCTGGTGGTGCTCCTGGACCGGCGCGTCCCGCTCAGAATCGCGGCAATGGTGTCGGCCAGAGCGGTTGTCACGACATCACGTCGTATCCGGATATCGGATTGGCCGGCGGTGCGTGTGCCGGCTACGGCCTCGTGTTCGACATTCGCGACGCGCAGAATCCGAAGCGCCTCATCTCCGTTGCGGATTCCAACATGTCCTTCTGGCACTCCGCGACGTTCAGCAACGATGGCACCAAGCTCCTCTTCTCCGACGAGTGGGGCGGTGGCGGTGCACCGCGCTGCCGCATCACCGACAAGATGGAGTGGGGCGGCAACGCCATCTTCACGCTCGACGGACAGCAGCTGAACTTCAAGAGCTACTACAAGATGCCCGCGCCGCAGACGAACGAGGAAATCTGCACGGCGCACAACGGCAACCTCATTCCCGTTCCGGGCCGCGACATCATGGTGCAGGCGTTCTACATGGGCGGCGCCACCGTGTTCGACTGGACCGATCCCGCTCACCCGATGGAGATCGCGTTCTTCGACCGCGGTCCCGGTGGCGGCTACTGGTCCACGTACTGGTACAACGGCGTCATCGTCTCGTCCGACGAGCAGCGCGGCCTCGATATCCATGAGCTGACGCCGAGCGCGTACCTGTCGCAGAACGAGATCGATGCGGCGAAGAGTGTGCACGTCGACCAGTACAATGCGCAGCAGCAGACGCACATCACCTGGCCGCCGACATTCGCACTGGCTCGCGCATATCTCGACCAGCTCGAGCGCAACGGCGGCCTGTCCGCGTCGCGCATCGCGGCCGTCCGTTCCGAGCTGTCGAACGCTGAGCGCTCGAGCGGCAGTGCACGGAGCTCCTCGCTGTCGGCGACCGCGTCGGCAATTTCAGCCGACCTGTCGGGAGCGAGCGACAAGGGCCGCGTCACGCTCCTGCAGCGCGCCGTGCACGATCTGTCGAACGTGAGGTAGCTTGTTGTCGTCCCGAGCGCAGCGAGGGACCTGCTCTTTGTTTATCACCAAACCCCACCACCAAATGACTTTCCCAGCCCTTCGCGCCGCGGTTGCATTGACCATCGCGGCGTGTGCCGTGCCCGCACTCGACGCCCATGCGCAGGCACCCAAGGCCGAGTTCGTCGGCGCCAGCGCCTCCGCTCCGCTATCCCAGTACGTCCGCGTCGGGGAGACGATCTACCTGAGCGGCATGCTCGGCAGCACACCTGAGGGCCTCGCGCCCGGTGGCGTCGCTGCGGAGACCCGACAGGCACTGACGAACATGAAGGCTGTGCTCGAGAATACCGGCACCACGATGGACGACGTCGTGAAGTGCACGGTCTTTCTCGCCGACATGCAGGAGTGGGGCGCGATGAACGAGGTGTACACCACGTTCTTTCCGAAGAACAAGCCGGCGCGGAGTGCGGTCGGCGTCAACGGCCTCGCGCGCAACGCTCGTGTGGAGATCGAGTGTGTTGCCGTACGGGGGGCGGGCGGCCGCTGATGCGCGTGCCGCCTGCTTAGCGCCTGCGCCCGGAAGATCACGTCGACTTTTGCTTTTTCCTGGTGTTCTCCCAGCGCGTATACCAGGCATATAGTGTCGGCAACAGGAACAACGTCACCACCGTGCTGGTCACCAACCCACCGATCACCACCGTCGCCAACGGCCGCTGAACCTCCGCGCCGGTGCCCTGACTGAGCGCCGCCGGTATGAATCCGAGGCTCGCGACGAGTGCCGTCATGAGCACCGGCCGAAGACGCGCTGTCGCACCTTCCACTGCCGCATCGTCCGGCTCGCGTCCCTCTTTGCGAATTTGCTGTATCGTCGTCATCGCAACCAATCCGTTCAACACCGCCACTCCGAAGAGCGCGATGAATCCGAGGAGCGCCGACACGCTCAGGTGCATCCCGCGCAACCACAGCAGGAGCACGCCACCCACCGCCGCGAACGGAAGGTTGAGCAGCACCAGTGCGGCGAGTGGCCACGACCGCAGCGACGCGAACAGCAGCACGGTGATCATCGCAATCGACAGCGGCACCACGAGACGCAGCCGCGACATCGCGCGCTGCTGATTCTCGAACTCACCGCCATACGACACGAAGACACCCGGCGGCAGCGCCACCTTGTCCGCCACCACCCGTTGTACGTCCGCTGCAAAACCGCCGAGGTCCCGCTCGCGTACGTTTGCCGACACCACGGTGAGGCGCTGTGCTCGCTCTCGACTCACTTGGAGCGGACCGGACTCCAGCCGAATGTCCGCCAGTTGACCCACCGGAATCCGCGCACCGTTCGATGCTGGCACCGTGATGGCCGCGAGGGCCTCGGGCGAGCTGCGCAGCGCAGCCGGATACTGCACCACGACGTCCACACCGTAGTTGCCCTCCACCACCTGCGACACCGGACGTCCACCGACCGCCGTTTCAAGCGCCTCCTGCACCTCCGCCATGGGAATCCCGAATCGCGCCATCGCATCGCGATCGAGCCTGACGTTGAGGTACGTCTGCCCCTGCGTCGCCTCCACCTGTACTTCCACGGCACCGGGCACGCCGGTCACGACTCGCGCGATGCGCTGTGCCGCGATCCCGATGGAATCCGCGTCGTCGCCGAACACCTTGATCGCCACGTCGCCGCGCACGCCACTGATCAGCTCATCGAGACGCATCGCCATTGGCTGCGTGAACGTATACGCCATTCCCGGCACACCGTCGGTCAGCGCTTTCTCCATCTGTGCAACGAGCTTCTTCTTCGACACACCCTCTCGCCATTCACCGCGCGGCTTCAGCATGACGAAGATGTCCGCGAGATTCACCCCCATCGGATCGCTCCCCACCTCCGCTCGACCCACTCGGCTCACCACCGTCGTCACCTCTGGAAAGGTGCGCAGCGTTCGCTCGACAGCGCGCTGCATCTCCACCGATCGCGTCAGCGATACGCTGGGATCGCGCGCCGCCTGAACGACAATGGAGCCCTCATCCAGCTCGGGAATGAACTCTGTTCCGAGCTGCGGAAGCACCAACACCGCGACGGCCGCCGCCGCTGCCGTTGCCACCACCAGTGCTCGGCCCGGCCGACGCACCACGCGCCGCGCAATCGGCGCGTAGCGCTTCTCCAGCCAGTGTGTGATGCGCTGTGCATATCGTGCCTCCCTGGCACCGCGCCGAAAGAGGATGGTCGCCGCAGCCGGCACCATGAACAACGCGAGCAGCAGGCTGCCGAATAGCGCGATGGCGATCGTGATTGCCATCGGACGGAACATCCTGCCCTCGAGTCCCGTCAGCGACAGGATCGGGATGTACACGAACAGGATGATCAGCACCCCGAAGAGAATCGGCCGCGCGACCTCCTGGGCGATCATCACCAGTCGTTCCGACAGCTCCGCCCGCGTCGTCGGCAGCACGCCCGCGTCTTCGTCGTCGTGCAGCTTCGTCACGAAATGCTCCGACATCACCACGGCGCCGTCCACGATCATGCCGAAGTCGATGGCGCCGAGGCTCATGAGGTTGGCCGAGATGCCGAGCCATCGCATGCCGAGAAATGCGAAGAGAAGTGAGAGCGGAATCGTCGCTGCCACGACGAGCGCAGCACGAATATTCCCCAGGAAGAGCAGCAGCACTGCCAGCACGAGGAAGCCGCCTTCCAGCAGGTTCGTGCGCACGGTGCTCAGCGTCTTTGCCACGAGATCGGTCTGGTCGTAGTACGGTGCGACGACCACCCCTTTCGGAAGCGACTTGTTGATCACCGCGACGCGATCGCGTACCTGGCGCACCACCTCTCGGCTGTTCTCCCCGCGGCGCATCATCACGATGCCACTGACGACCTCTCCCCGGCCGTCGCGCGACACGGCGCCCTGTCGCAACTCGGCGCCGTAGTCGACGGATGCAACGTCGCTCACGAGCACCGGCGTGCCGCCCGGTCCGGCACGAAGCACCGTGCGCGCGAGGTCGCGCGGCCCGTTGGCCTGCCCGAGTCCACGCAGGATGTACTGCTCGTCGCGATGCTCGAGGTAGCCACCTGCCGCAATCGCGTTGTTGGCTTCGATGCCGGCGACGATGTCGTGCAGCGTGAGGCCGTAGGCCACCAGCCGGTCGGGATAGATCGTCACCTGCACCTGACGCACGAATCCACCGAACGCGTTCACCTCGACGACGCCGGGCACGGTGCGCAGTTGCGGTCGCACGATACGGTCGTGCAGAGTGCGCAGCGATGTAAGGTCCTGGCCGCCGCCTTCCACCGTGTAGAGGTAGATCTCCGAGATGGCGCCGGCCAGCGGTCCGAGCGACGCGGATGCCTGCGGCGGGAGCGCATCGCGCACGCCTTGCAGTCGTTCGTTCACCAGCGCGCGCGCGAAGTAGATCTCGACGCCTTCCTCGAACACCGCCGTGATGGCGGCGAATCCGTACTTGCTGACCGAACGCACCTGCGCCACGCGCGGCAGGCCGTTCATCGCCACCTCGATCGGAAATGCGACGAGTCGCTCGACCTCCACCGGCGAGAGTCCCGGCGCTTCCACGAGTACCGTCACCTGGACGTCGGTGAGATCGGGCAGCGCATCCACGCGCAGCGTGCGGAGCGCCCAGACTCCGGCGCCCGCCAGCACGAATACGATGAAGAACACACCAAGCCGATGGCGAATCGCCCAGTGAATGGCGTGATCGAGGGCGCTCAGCCGCGCGCGGCGATCAATGGTCATGTTCGCCCAGCCCTGCTTTCGCGAGTTCCGACTTCAGCGTGAACGCGCCTCGCGACACGACGTGATCACCGGCCTTCAGTCCGCCGCGGACGAGCACGAACGCAGACGACGCGACGCTCGAGCCGGCCGGTGCGAGTGACGCCACCTCCACCTCCCGACGAAGGGCGAGATGCGGACGAACACATAGCGACGGTCGCCGTCCGTCACGACTGCGCTCTCGGGAACCGTCACGACAGCATCGCTCGCCGAGTCACCGGCGGCATTCAACTCGGGATGTGCTGCCGCTGGCACACCGATGCGGACCGAGGCGAACATGCCGGGCCGCAGTTGACCGGATGAGTTGGTCACGCGAATGACCGCCTGCACCGTCCGCGTTTCCTGATTGAGCTCGCCGCGGAGCCGTACCACGTGGCCCTTGAGGGTGAGTGTCGGAAGGGCAGTGAGCGTCACCGTTGCCGTCTGGCCCACGCGCACCAGTGGAACGCTGCGCTCCTGGATGGCCGCCACCACGTCGACCGCCTGCATGTCGGCAATCGTGAAGATCGGCTGCCCCGCCGTCACACCCTGCCCCGAAAGCACGTGCGTCTTCATGATCATGCCGCCAATCGGCGCAGTCAGTGGCAGGTACATCTGCATCTCTCCTCCTCGCTCCAGTCGCGCAATCTCCGCCGGCCCGATCCCGAGGAGCGTCAACCGCTGTCGCGCTGCACGCACCAGCGCATTCGCCCCCTCGGCGTCTGGTCCTCCTGCGAGTATCGCTGCCCGCCGCGTCGCCTGCTGCAGGTCGCCCTGTGCGATCAGGAACTCCTTGCTCTGGATCCACGCGACGGCTCGACCAGCCGGCACCTGGTCGCCGTCCACCGCGCTCAATCGCTCGACACGGCCGTCCGTCCGCGGTGACACGAGCACCACTCGCGTCGGATCGAACTCCACCTGTCCCGGCGCTTCGAGTCCAGGAGTGGTGAGCGCCGCCGAACCCACCTGCACCGGCACGACGTCGAGCTGTGCGGCGACGAGCGAAGCTTCCGTCAGCGTCACGCGCACGTTGGTCTCGTCATCGTGTCCTTTTGCTTCCGGCGCCGCGCTCGTCGTGACGACCGCGGCCGGCTCATCGCGTCGTCTGACGAACAGGATCACCACCGTTGCGACAATCACCAGGATGGCCGCCGGCACGAGAAATTGTCTGCGAGTCGTCATCGGACGTTCTCCTTGTGCGCGCCGCGGCTCGCATCGATTGGTTCGGAAAGCTCGTCGGCGCCGATGGCGATCAGCAGCAGGTCGGAGCGGGCATCGATCGCATCGATTCTGCTCTGCATGCGTGCGATCTCCGCCTGCGCGAGTGCACGCTCGAAGTCGAGCAGCTCGAGCAGCGTGAGTCCGCCGGATCGGTAGCTCGCCAAGGCGGCTTCCCGCTCTTCCCGCGCGCCGCGCAGCAGCGTTGCGTCGAACGACGCGATTCTCGCTTGCGCCGCTTCGTAGCGGTCTGCGGCGGCGGCAAGCGCAATGGCGATTCGGGCGGTCGTCGCACGCCCCCGCGCTTCCGCGAACGCGACTTCACGAATGCCCAGTGTTTCCTGCGCGCCACGACTGCCGCGCACGGAATTGGGTAGCGAAATGGAAAGACCGAGCGTCGGACCGAACCGGAATCCGTTGTCTCCTGTGAATCGCTGGAATCCGATAGTCGGTGTCAGTACCGGCTGCTGCTGTGCACGCGCGAGTCTCTGCGCTGCACGGGCGCGCGTGATCTCTTGCGACGCCAGCTGCACTGCGTTCGCTCCGGCAAGCAATGAATCGACCGCTGGTGCCGCCGCCAGCATTGCGGACGTCGCACGTGTGGCCTCCTCCGCCAGCGCTGCACGTACGTCTGCTGCAGCGCCTGACGCAGAGTCTCCGTCGACGAGGCGGATGATCTGCCTGAATGCGATGCGGGCGTCTGCCTGTGCTCGTTGCATCTCGATGTTGACGCGCAAGCGCTCGGTGCGCAGTCGCAGCACGTCGACGTACCGTGCATCGCCAACCGAGAAGCGGCTCCGCACCGCTTCTTCCGCGCTCCCCAGCAGCGAGTCTTCCGCCGCGAATCGTGCGGCGATCGCGCTGCTGCCCGCACTCGTGGCGAGCAATCGATTCGTGTGAATCGTCAGCGCTTGCTCGAGAGTGTGGAGCACGAGCCGCTCGTGCATGATCGCCTCGTCTGCCAGCGCCAGTTCAGCAGTGCGTCGCGCTCGTGGAACGAGGTCCCTGCCTATGCCGATGCGCACGTTGCCTGGCTTGAGCAGGTTGACGCCTGGCACCTCCTCGGCGCCGGCGGTGACGATGAGTGGCTTGTCGAGCCCCGCGAGGCCACGCCGCGCCTCGGCGACGGCGATGGCGGCGCGCTGCGTCTCGACCACCGGGCTCGCGGCGAGCACGCGCGCGTGGAGCCGCTCCGTCGCTGGTGATGACGCCTGCCCGCGCAGTGGCAGTGCCAGCGCGGGCAGCATGATGGCGAGCCTTGCCAGCGTGCCAGCTGGCGATGGTCCGAATGTTCGATGCAAGGCGATCTCCGTGTGACCGAAGCTGCGCGCTGTCCGGCGAACGACCTGCGTTCGAGGTGCGCAGCGGAAATAGACGTGCGACCGGAGCGCCATGGCGGCGGCAGATGCGCAGGACCATCGCACCACAGTTCGCGGTGACGACGGACGCTGAAACACTCGGCCGCGCCGGTAGCGCGGGGGCGCTAGGCGATCGGGGGGCGGAGCGCCGTCGTGCGAGCGGCCGATGACGGCCGTTGATACTGCGCGACCTCGATCGACGTGCGAGCCGGCGAGTCGCGGGGCGGTGCTTCGCTGAGCGCCGCGATGGACGCGTGCGCGTGTCCGCAGTGACAGACGTGCGCGGAGTGCGTCGGCCCGTCCGGAAGTGCGGGCGAACGTCCGTCAGGGCGTTCGCTGTCAGGTGCGGGCGCCGCTGCCGTTGCCAGCGTGGCAGATTGGCTCTCCGCAGTCTTGTAAGCGGCGTGCGCGCCGGCGTCAGTGGCGGTTCGCGCGATCTCCGTTGCCGGCGCATCGCCATCGCACACGTCCGCGATCAGCGCTTCCGCGCTGAAGATCCCGATGCTGAATGCGAGGATGAATCCGACGAGACGGCGAAGAGGCACGAAGTGAGCGCGGGTGAGTCGGAGACGGGAAGTTATCACGGACTGTATCCATGACCGGTCCGTGGGACAAGTCACCGAGTCTGCGTCGTCTCCTGTCGCAACACGGAGCGCTTGGTGGTGATGTGGTTGCCGTCATGCGCAGACCTTCATGAGGCTCTTGATGGCCATGTCGCGTGAATTTTTCAGCGACGCCAGCTCGGTCGCCAATTGCTTGTCCATCGCGGCTTGCTCGGCCGCGGTGGTTGCATAGGGCTGTAGCCTGGCGTACTGCATCTGCAGCGATGCCATCAGGTCGGAATAGGCCCTGTCGGCGTCGGCCGCCAGCGTGGCGCAGACCGCGGGAGACGGCGGGGGTGTAGCCGACAAAATCTGCTTGAGCAGCTGTGCGACGTTGTCCACTATCGCCTGGTGCGCGTCGACGAGGACCGCGTCGATGTCGGCAAGTGCCTGCGTGAAGCTCATGATCGGTGACACGGGCGGCTGGCGCTGGATCGGAGGAAAGGAGGGCGGCGCTCCGGGCATCCTCGCAACCCGCGCCGCGATCGTTCGCGTGCTCCGATCGAATTGCCAGCTGCACGAGCTCGTGCCGCGTGCACCTGCTGGTTGCATCGGCCCGACGGGCCCCGCCACCAACGGGGAGCTCGTGCCGTTCGTCTGCACGGCGCCCGCACTGTCCTCGACCGTAGGGAAGCTCCACTCGAACGCCTCGACGCCGATGGCGCTCGGCTTTTGCGCCACGCCGTCGATCGTGAGCTGCTGCGTGACAGTCACCGCATCGCGCACGCGCAGTTGCGCGTGCCACGGCTTGATCAGCATGCGGCCGTCCGACGCTCGCACGATCACGGCAATCAGCGCGCTTTCCCCCGGCACCGACTTCGTCCAGTCAGCGGCGAGTGACTGCCGGCCGTTGCTCCGGGTGAGCGAACCCTGTCCGACGACACTCCAGGTCGCCGGGTAGATGCGCATCGCACCCTGCACCGTCGGCGCTACGCCCGAGAGCATCCAGAGGTGCGTCTGTCGGTCGTTGTATCCGGCACCGCCCACGTCGATGTCGCAGCGTGCCCACCCGGTCCACGGTGTCGGCGCGGGAGCGATGGACGGAGCGGCTGCGTTGCGCTGCGCGGAGGAAGGCGCGGGGAAGACGATGCTCGTTGCGACGACGAGTGCGATTCGCGCCCGGCTCCAGCGCGATGCGATGAAGGACGGCGGGAACGTAGTCACGTCTGCCTCGCGGTGGAGAGGGTCGACCATGAGCCGAACCCGCCGACGTGTCAATTTGCTGGGGTGGGTTCACCGGTCCGTCCGTCTCGCGATTGGCGGGACGGGACGGGACGAGTGATCGCGTCGGTGAGTGGCGGATCAGCAGGGCGGCTTCCGGATCTCCCCGCGAGAACCGCAAGCGATCGTTGGCGGTCGGGTCCGGCTGCGAAGGCAAGACATCGCAGGGAAGCCAGCTCTTGGCTGTCCATGCGGCGGTTCCAGAATCTCACGCAACGGGGGAAGACAGACGGGCGGTCTTCACTGCGTTAACCCTCGTATGCTATGGCCAGGGTCGGAATCGAACCGACGACACACGGATTTTCAGTCCGTTGCT
>JBBQDT010000124.1:0-12892 GCA_038319955.1 Gemmatimonadales bacterium
GCCGGCCGCATGTTCACGCGCGCCGAGGACGAGGGCAAGCAGCGGCTCGTGGTGATCGGACAGACCGTGATGACGAATCTTGGCATCCGTTCGCCCGAGGCCATCCTCGGTGAGGCCGTGCGCATCAAGGGCCTGCAGTTCACGGTGATCGGGGTGCTCAAGGCGAAGGGCCAGACGTCGCCGTTCGGGGATCCGGATGACCAGGTGCTGATTCCGATCACGACGGGGCGCTTCCGCGTGTTCGGTACGGATCGCCTGCGCTCCATCAGCGTGCTGGCACAGTCGGAGGACAAGATTCCGGACGCGATGGCCGACGTGCAGCGCGTGCTGCGACGGCAGCATCGGCTGGTGCGTGGGAAGCCTGACGACTTCCAGATTCGCAGCCAGGCCGACTTTCTCAACACGCTCGGCGAGACGACGGCGGTATTCACGTACCTGCTCAGCGGCATCGCCGCGGTATCGCTGCTCGTCGGCGGCATCGGCATCATGAACATCATGCTGGTGTCGGTCACGGAGCGCACGCGTGAGATCGGCATTCGGAAGGCACTCGGCGCGACGCGACTGAACATCCTGCTCCAGTTCCTCACCGAAGCGGTGGTGTTGTGTGTCCTCGGCGGCCTTATCGGCGCGATCGTGGGCAGCGGCGGCGCGGCGGCGATGAGCGCGTTCGCGCAATGGAACACGCAGATCTCCCCGTCATCGATCGTGATGGCGTTCGTCTTCTCCGCAGTGGTCGGTGTGCTGTTCGGAGTGTGGCCTGCGCGTCGGGCAGCCAGTCTCGATCCGATCGTCGCGCTGCGATACGAGTAGCAGGTCGGACCCTTGCTGTGGAAGTGTCGAGAGGACCCGCGGCGATGCCGCGGGTCCTCCTGCATTCGGGGTACCTCACTTCGTGAGCGAGAAGGTAAACGGGATCTGCACCATCGTCCGCACCTTTCGTCCGCCCACTTCTCCAGGACTGAAGCGATAGAAGGCGAGTGCGTTCTTCACGGCGTCGGCGAACAGCGGGTGCGACGCCTCGACGACGGTGAGGCCGTCCATCTCGGCGCGGCCAAGTGTGTCGACGACGAAGCGAACGGCAACGTTGCCGGCGATGTTGCTCTGGCGCAGGGCATCGGAGTAGCGCGGCGCGCGGGGGTCGCCAAGGATGCGCGGGATGCGCTCTACGGCGTCGGAGTTGACGACGGCGCCTGGCGTGAAGGTACTGTGCGATCCCGGAGCGTATGGTGAGACGGGGCCGCCTGCGCTGACGATCCGGAAGTCTTCCGCGGGCACTTCCGGTGCGCTGTAATCAATGGGCGGAAGAGTTTTGGGTGTGATCCTGAGGACGACGATGGTACGAAACGGCGTGCTTGGCGCTGTGGGCTGGTGCTGGAGCGGAGTGATGGTCGGCTCAACCCTTGGCGGCGCAGGGTCGATGGGGACGTAGATGAGATCAGGGCCCTTGGAATCCTTGATCGTCGCGCCACCGGGCGTTGCCATCGTGACGGAGACGGCGGCGGCGATGATCACGCCGTGCAGCAGGACGCTCGCCATCGTGCTACGGGTGCTTCGGCTGCGTGTCGCCCGGGACTCCACCAGTGTGTTGAACATCTCCATCTCCGCGTCGAAGTGTGGTGAGTCGTTGCTCTCACCACGACGATACGACGCGCACCTTAGCCCTTCATGACGCAACCGTTAGCGATTGGCAGGGTCTTCATGACGTCTCGCTGAATGCGACATGACAGAAGGCTGAACCACACATTGTGGAACGATGAACGGGAGCGCCGGCGACGCCGACGCTCCCGTTCCGTTGGTCCTGCCGATCAGGTGTTGCGATCGATCTTGGACTCGGCTTCGCCGACCTTGCGCTGTGTCTTGCCTTCCATCTCCTTCGCCTTGCCCTTGATCTCTTCGCTGTGGTTGTCGGTGATGTCGCCGACGTTCTTGCGAACCTTGCCGGCCACTTCCTTCGCCGCGCCCTTGACCTGGTTCTCGAAGCCGTCCGTGCCGAGATCTTTAGCCATTGTAGTGCCCTCAGGAAAGAGAGTTTGTATTTTTTGTCGTTCGAATGACCTCTACTAAGGCAAGCGATGTGCCTGTGTTTTTCAGCGAGCACATCGGGCTGTGCGTATCTCTCCGTGCAGTTCACCGATCAATCGTCGCACGAGGAACGAGTGGATCCAATCGAGCTGTCGAATTTTGCGGGACTCGGCGCCATCGGGCTGTTGACCCTCAACATCCTCATCGGGCTCCTGATCTCGATCAAGTACAACCCGATGCGTCGGTGGCCGCATCGTCGCGTCAATACGGTGAAGCTGCACAACGTCACGGGATGGACAGCACTCGTGCTCGTCCTCGTGCATCCGGCGCTCCTGCTGTTGCCAAACCGAGTGGACTTCCACGTGGTGGACTTGTTCTACCCACTGAATGCGCCCAAGCAGCCGTTCGTGAATACCTTCGGCGCCGGTGCGGCGTACCTGTTGTTGATCGTGGTGATCACATCGTACTACCGCTTCGAGATCGGACGTCGCTGGTGGAAGCGCATTCATTTCACGACGTACGCGCTGTTCCCGCTGTATGCCATTCACGCGATCCTCACCGAGCCGGCGCTCAGGGATCAGCCGATCGACTATCTGGACGGAGAGAAGGTGTTCGTCGAGCTGTGCGTGCTGGCGATCCTGATTGCGATCGGAGCTCGGGTACGCTGGCAGCTGAAGCAGCCTCCGGCTCGGGTGCATCGCGCGCGTCAGAAATGGGCGGCGTAGCGCGGGGAGGCGGTCCTCTTGACTTCGATATATCGGACGATATATCTTTGCTGGCACCAACGATATATCGCTCACGAGAGCGGAGGACAGCATGCGAGACGACTTCTTCTCCTGGGGATGCCGCCCCGAGGGACACCACGCCCGCGCCAAATGGGGGTGGGACGCCAGCTTCATGAACGGCTTCTTCGGCAACGAGGGCCGACCCCGCGGCCGCTGGCGCGGCGGACGTATGTTCGAGCAGGGCGACCTCCGCTACGTCGTCCTCAGGCTGCTCGAGGAAAAGCCCCGCCACGGCTATGAGATCATCAAGGCGCTCGAAGAACGCTTCGGCGGCGCCTACGCCCCCAGCCCGGGCACTGTTTACCCCACCCTCCAGCTCCTCGAGGACCTGGGCTACGCCCGCGTCGTTCCCGGTCCGGAAGGAAAGAAGGTCTACGAGATCACCGATGAGGGCAGAGCGTACCTCGCGGAGAACCGGGAGACGGTGGACAACATCTTCGACCGGATCGCCAAGCTGGTCGGCCACTTCCTCGACGAGCCCATGGCCGAGGTGCACGGCGCCTTCCGGCGCGTCGGAAAGGCGACGTACGGACGTGCCACGGATGCCGTGCACGACCCCGCCCTGCTCAAGCAGATCGTTGACATCCTGGAGCGCGCGGCAAAGGACATCGACGCCCTGGCGGCACACAAGTAGGTCGCTGCGGAGCGACGAAAGTATGCGTCGGCTGTGAATCGCCTGCACGTCACGTATGTTTCATCCGGGCCGGAGACCATCGTGTCTCCGGCCTGCGCCGTTGTATATGGCGCCACTCAGCTGATCCCTCCTCGACTCGATGTCGGCCCACGGTACCACCATCCACCCAGAGCGCGACGCGCCGCCTCCGACTGGGAAGCGACTCGCCGTTCTGACGCTGACAGCGCTCGGCGTCGTCTACGGAGACATCGGCACGAGTCCCCTGTACGCCCTCCGCGAATGCTTCAATGCGGAGTATGGAATCCTGCCTACCCCGTTCAACGTCATCGGGGTGCTCTCGCTTCTGCTCTGGTCGCTGATCCTCGTGGTCAGCGTGAAGTACATCGTCTTCATCCTGCGCGCGGACAACCGCGGGGAAGGCGGCATCCTTGCCCTCCTCGCGCTACTGCTCCAGTCGAAGCGTCGCAGCGAGGACAAGAAGTATCGCGTCATCCTCGTCTCGCTGGGACTCTTCGGGGCGGCGCTGCTGTACGGCGACGGCGTCATCACGCCCGCCATCTCCGTGCTCGGCGCGGTAGAGGGACTCGGCGTGGCGTCGCCCGCGCTGACGCACGCCGTGGTGCCCATCTCGGTGGTGATCCTGTTCGGGCTCTTCATGATCCAGCGGTTCGGAACGTCGAAAGTGGGGATCTTCTTCGGCCCCACGATGCTGGTCTGGTTCTTCACCATTGCCGCACTTGGCACGCATGCGATGTTCAAGCATCCGGAAGTGATGAATGCGGTGAACCCGTGGCATGGCCTCCAGTTTTTTCGCGCTCACGGCGTCGCCGGATTCCTGACACTCGGCGCCGTCGTGCTCGTGGTCACCGGCGGCGAGGCCCTTTACGCCGACATGGGGCATTTCGGCAAGCGGCCAATCCGCGTGGCGTGGTTCACCTTTGCGCTTCCCGCGCTGCTGCTCAACTACCTTGGCCAGGGAGCACTGCTGCTCGAGTCGCCGAAGGCCGCGGCGAATCCGTTCTATCTGCTCGCGCCCGAGGCGTTCCAGCTTCCACTGCTCATCATCGCGACCGCAGCAGCGATCGTCGCGTCGCAGGCGCTCATCTCGGGTGCCTTCTCGCTGACGCAGCAGAGCGTGCAGCTCGGGTATTCGCCCCGGATGCAGATCATCCATACGTCGGAGAACGAACCCGGGCAGATCTATATCCCCGAGGTGAACTATGCGCTGATGGTCGGCTGCCTGGTGCTGGTGATCGCCTTCAAGAGCTCGAGTGCCTTGAGCGCCGCGTACGGCATCGCCGTGACGGGCACGATGGCGATCACGTCGCTGCTGTTCGCCGTGGTGGCGCGGAGCCGCTGGAACTGGAGCCTGCCGCACGTCATCGTGATCACCGCGGCATTCCTCGCGCTCGACCTGTCGTTTCTCGTCGCGAATGTCGTGAAGATCGAGCACGGCGGCTGGGTTCCCGTCGCGATGGCGTTGGGCGTGTACGCCCTCATGAGCACGTGGAAGCGCGGTCGGACGGAGCTGAACGACATCCAGTCAAAGCTCTCGCTGCCCCTCGACCTCTTTCTCGCCGATCTCGAGCGCAAGCCCCGTGTGCGCGTGCGCGGAACGGCGATCTTCATGACCTCCAATGCCGATGGCACGCCCGTGGTGCTCCTGCACCATCTCAAGCACAACAAGATGCTGCACGATACGGTCGTGCTGCTCAGCGTGCAGACGCGCGGCATTCCGGAGGTGGCCGAGGATCAGCACCTCACGGTGGAATCGCTTGGGCATGGCATCCATCGCATCGTCGCGACGTTCGGCTTCATGGAGTCGCCCGACATTCCCACGGTACTCAAGGGCGCCGAGGCGCACGGAATCGCGCTGCCGCCGATGAGCACGTCGTATTATCTCGGCCAAGAGCGCCTGGTGCTCACTGGTCACGCACGGATGATGCGATGGCGCAAGAAGCTGTTCGCCGTCATGTCACGCAATGCGCGCTCGGCCACGGAGTTCTTCATGCTGCCGCCGAACCGCGTGGTGGAGTTGGGCGCGCAGATCGAATTCTGACGGCTGACCCGCTGGTCGACGACCGCAAGGGGCCGGGCTGGTACGAAGTGAGTGGTCGTCTCGTAAGTTGTTGTTCGCCCGGCCTGGTCGGCCGGCGTCACTTGCTCACCGGCATCATGACTGACTCGGTCCGCTTCACCGTTCCTGTCGCGCTTGAAGAGCACGGCCATCCCCCGGCGCATCCCACCGGGCGACGGCTCGCGTTGCTCACCATCGCCGCGCTGGGCGTGGTGTATGGCGACATCGGCACGAGCCCGTTGTACGCTTTGCGGGAGTGCTTCAAGCCCGAATACGGCATTCATCCCACCACGGCGAACGTCCTCGGCGTGCTGTCGTTGATCGTGTGGTCGCTGCTGCTCGTGGTCAGCATCAAGTACATCGTGTTCATCCTTCGCGCGGACAATCGCGGCGAGGGGGGAATCCTGTCGCTGCTGGCGTTGCTGCTGCAGCAGAAGCGACGCGACGATGACCGGAACAGGCGCTTCATCCTCATTGGCCTGGGGTTATTCGGTGCGTCGCTCCTCCTCGGGGAAGGCGTGATCACGCCGGCCATCTCGGTGCTCAGTGCCGTGGAAGGGCTCGAGGTAGGCAGTCCGGCCCTGGTGAAGCTCGTGGTTCCCATCACGGCGGTGATCCTGTTCGCGCTGTTCATGGTGCAGCGGTTCGGCACGGCGCGCGTCGGCAGCACGTTTGGCCCCATCATGGTGGTGTGGTTCCTGACCATCGCCACGCTCGGCGTTCGTGCCATCGTGCAGGTGCCGGGTGTGCTGGCGGCGATCAACCCATGGCATGGCGTGAAGTTCTTCATGGCGCACGGCACGGCCGGCTTTCTCACGCTCGGTGCGGTGGTGTTGTGCATCACGGGCTGCGAGGCGCTGTACGCGGACATGGGCCACTTCGGCAAGCGTCCCATCCGCATCGCGTGGTTCGCGGCGGCGCTGCCGGCGTTGATGCTCAACTACTTCGGGCAGGGGGCACTGCTCCTCAAGGAGCCGGCCGCGGCGAGCAATCCATTTTATCTGCTCGCACCGTCGTCGTTCCAGTGGCCGCTGCTCATCATTGCCACTGCGGCGGCAATCGTCGCGTCGCAGGCGCTCATCTCCGGCGCGTTCTCGCTCACGCAGCAGAGCATCCAGCTGGGCTATTCGCCGCGCATGCAGATCGTCCACACGTCGGATCGCGTGGCCGGCCAGATCTACATCCCCGAGGTGAACAAGCTCCTGATGGTCGGCTGCCTCATCCTCGTGGTGTGGTTCCGGAGCGCGAGCGCGCTCAGCGCCGCGTACGGCATTGCGGTGACGGGCACGATGGCCATCACGAGCATCCTGTTCGGGGTCGTCGCGCGCGGACGGTGGGGCTGGTCCAAGCCGCGCGTGCTGCTGCTCACCGGCTCGTTCCTGCTCGTCGACCTTTCGTTCCTCTCCGCCAATGTGGTGAAGCTCAAGCACGGCGGCTGGGTGCCGCTCGTGCTGGCGATCAGCGTCTACACGCTGATGAGCACATGGAAGCGCGGACGCATGCAGCTCAACGAGATCCAGGAAAAGAATTCCCTGCCACTGGAGACCTTCCTGGCGAGTTTGAGCCGCAACCCGCCAGTGCGGGTGAAGGGCACCGCGGTCTTCATGACCTCATCCACCGAAGGCGCGCCCGTGGTGTTGCTGCATCACCTCAAGCACAACAAGGTGCTGCACGAGACGATCGTGCTGCTGAGCGTACAGACGCGTGGCATTCCCGAGGTACCGATCGAGAACCGAGTGACGCTCGAGCCCCTCGGCCTCGGGTTCTACCGCGTGGTGGCGGCGTTCGGCTTCATGCAGTCGCCGAATATCCCCGAGGTGCTGGCACAGGCGGCGAAGGCAGGCGTGGCCATCCCGCCGATGGACACGTCCTACTATCTCGGCCGCGAGCGTCTTGTGCTCACTGGTACCGCGAAGATGACGCGCTGGCGGAAGCGGCTCTTCGCGCTCATGTCGCGCAACGCGCGCTCGGCCACGGAGTTCTTCCAGATTCCGCCCAACCGCGTCGTCGAGCTGGGAGCGCAGATCGAGTTCTAGCGGGCGTCACACGATGACGTTCACCATACGGATACGCGGTGCCTCGATGCGCAGGCGCTCGAGCAGCGGGCGCGCGCGATCGAGCTCCATCTGAACCCGTGGCGCCATGCGCTCGATACGCGGGGCGATGTCGTCGAGCTGCACGCGAACGTTGTCCATGGACCGGCGGAGCTCCGGCGAATCGAGGTCGAAGCGCTCGAACGCGGGAAATGGTGCCATGCTCGGCATCGATGGCATCATCGGCATGGAAGGCATCTCCGGCATTGTAGGCATCGGTGCCAGCGCCGGCATTCCGCCGAACCCTGCACCACCAAGGTACATCATGCCCCCCGAATTTCTCGGCAGGTCGCCGGCACGCGCGACCTTGAGCGACACGTCGCGGAACTGGCCGTTGGAGTAGACCTTGAGCGTGACGTTTTCTCCCGGCTTGAGCGCGGCAATCTCGCGCTGCAGGCGCTGCGCCTTGGTGCTGCCCAGGTAGCGGTCGCCAGCGTCTTCGCGCGGCACGCGGAGGTTCACGGCACCAATCGCGGCGATGCGGTTGCCTTCCTCGATGCCGGCCTTCGATGCGGGGCTCGAATCGGAGACGCTCATCACCAGCACGCCCAGCGTGTCGCGACGACTGCCCGTGCTGCCGAGGCTGACGCCGAGCGCGGGACGATTCTCCAGCTCGGATTTCGTCTGGCGCACGAAGTCGACGCGCTTGAACAGCTCGTCCGAATCGGCCGTCTTGAGCTTGATCGCCGACGTCCGTCCATCGCGGTAGATGCGCAGTTCCACGTCGTCGCCCGGCTTGGACTTCGCCAGCTCGCGCGTGAGTCGTCGCGTGAGCGCGTTGGACATCTCACCGTCCTCGACATCTGCTGCATTGACGCGGAGACTCACCCCATTGATCGCCGCGATCCGGTTGCCCTCTTCGAGACCGGCCTTCTCGGCAGGACTCCCCTTGGTGACCGACGTGATCATGAGGCCGAGTGTATCGCGCAGCGTACCGGTGGTCGTGGTGCCGATGCCAATGGCGGCGCGGTGTGCCTGCTCGGTGTCGTACTGCCAGACGCGAGGCGCCGTGGTGCGGATCCGGGCTTCCCCCGACGCGCGGGGCTCCTGCGTCGACGCGGTGGTCGTCGCTGCACTGGAGACGGCGGCAACGGCAATCAGATGTGTGAATCGCATTGCAGAGTCCTCGGGGTAGTGATTCTCGTTACTGCTGTGACACGGAGTGCCGGGCGAGGGTTGCCTATTGCCCCCCGCCCGACCTTCCCCCACTCGCCATATTGCATGCATGGCAACGACTTCCCCGCCGACACCCGCTCCCATCGGCAAGCCCGACCTCGAGGCGTTCGAGCACCACTGGCAGGACGAGGCGGACGCGGCATTTCTCTATCGCCTGCTCGCTGATGCCGAGCCCGATGCCGGCAAGCAGGACATCTATCGTCGACTCGCCGACGTCGAGGACCGGCACCTGGTCATCTGGGCCGACCTGCTGGCGAAGAATGGCCGCACTATCGGCCCGCACCGCCCCACGGCCCGCACGCGGCTGCTCGCCTTTCTCGGCCGCCGCTTCGGACCGGGCTTCCTCCTGCCGATGCTGCTCGCCGAGGAAGGCCGTGAGGTCAAGGCGTACCTCGACATGCATCGAACAACGAGCGTCGGCGTCGCGGGCCGCGATGAAGCGTTGCTGTTGGCGAAGGAGTCGGCCGAGCACGCCACGACCCTCAACGTCGTCGCGGGGCGCACCGGCGAGCCGTGGCACAAGACCGGCGCCGGCGGCTTCCTGCGCAACGTCGTGTACGGCTTCAACGACGGGCTCACGGCGAACTTCGGTCTCGTCGCGGGCGTCATCGGCGCGTCCACGAGCAACACGCATCACGCCGTGATCGTCGCCGGCGTCGCCGGACTCATCGCCGACGCGCTGTCCATGGGATCAAGCGGATACCTGGCCGCGCAGAGCGAGCGCGAAGTGTACGCGCACGAGATCGCCATGGAGCGCGACGAAGTCGCACTGATGCCCGAGATCGAGCGCGACGAGCTCGCCCTCATCTATGAGGCAAAGGGCATGGACCAGGAGTCGGCGTACCGTATCGCGACGCAGGTGATGGGCGATCCGGAACGAATGCTCGCCGAGCAGGTACAGGAGGAACTCGGCATCAGCGAATCGCATACGTCGCCGATGCGCGAGGCGTGGATCACCGGGACGGCAACGGCGATCGGCGCGCTCATCCCCGTGATGCCGTTCCTGTTTCTGCAGGGCCGAGTGGCGGTGGTGGTGTCGTTCGCCGTCGCAATGATCTCGCACTGGATCGTGGGCGCGGCGCGCTCGGTGTTCACCGGCCGCAGCGTCTTCCGATCCGGCATGGACATGTTCGTCGTCGGCCTTGGCGTCGCCGCGGTGGGTTACTACGTCGGGGAGTGGATCGGCCGGCTGTTGTAGCAGCGATGTCGTGCCGAGCGCACTCGTCGGATGCACTCTACACTCGAACCCTTATGTCATGTCACTCAGCAAGATCGCCTTTGCACTGGTACTGAGCGCTTCCCTTGCCGGCGCGGCGAACGCGCAGAATCCCTCGGGCCCGCCGACGGCGCCTGCGCCGCGTACACAGTCTGACTACTACGTTCCGCTGTACGGCGTGACGGCCGGAATCGCGATTCCCGTCGGGCGTCTGTCGGACGACCACGCGGCTGGCTACCTCGTGGGTGGCGTGGTGGAGTACGCCGTGAGCGGCCAGCCGTATTCGCTCCGAGGCGAGGCGATATATCAGCGCTTCTCCCTCAAGGAAGGCCACACCGGCGACGACGTGAATCTCCTCTCGCTCGGCACCACGGTCGTGTATCGCCTTCAGAAAAGCACGGCGCAGTCGTTCGTGAGCGGCGGCATCGCGATCTACAACGCGACCCGCGAGGGCACGCGTCCGGGCTTCAACGTCGGCACCGGTGTGGAGATTCCACTGACGGGATTTCTAGCGGTCGCCGAAGCGCGCCTGCACGTCATGCTGGCTGATGGGCGGCCGATCATGACGCTTCCGCTGTCGGTAGGGGTGCGCTTCTAGCCCATCCATTTTCGCAGCCGTTCACGTCGCCGTCACAGCACGATGTTGAGCATGCGTCCCTTCACGAAGATGATTTTCCGCGGCACTCCGACGACGAACTTGGCGATCGATTGGTCAGCCATCGCCGCCTCCATCGCCTGCTCCTGCGTCACGTCTCGGGGAACGGAGATCGTCCCGCGCGTCTTCCCATCCACCTGCACCGCCATGGTGATCCTGTCTTCGATCGTCAGCGCCTCGTCGTAGCTCGGCCAGCGTGAATCGAACACGCTGGTCGCATTGCCGAGCAGCGACCACAACTCCTCGGCGATGTGGGGCGCGAACGGACTCACCAACTGCACCAGCGGCGTCACCTCGGCGACATGCGGCGTCCGCTCGTCCGAGCGCATGGCGTTCATGTACTCCATCATCGCCGCGATCGCCGTGTTGTAGCTCAGCCGCGGCACATCCTGTGTCACCTTCTTGATCGTCTGGTGCAGCTTGCGTTGCACGTCGGCGTCGAGTGCGCCCTCCGTGCGCGCGTCATGCACCGAGCGCCACAGGCGGTCGAGGAACCGCTTCACCCCCGAGATCCCCTTGTCGCGAAAGTCGCCCCCCTCTTCATAGGGGCCGAGGAACATGAGGTACGTACGAAATGCGTCGGCGCCCCACTCGTTGATGTAGTCGTCGGGGTTGACGACGTTGCCCTTGCTCTTCGACATCTTCGCGCCTTCGCGCACGATCATGCCGTGCGCGCGAAAGCGCGTGAACGGCTCCTCGAAGTCGATGAACCCCGCGTCGTGCAGGACCATCGTCACGAACCGCGCGTACAGGAGGTGCAGCACCGCGTGCTCGTTGCCGCCGATGTAGCTGTGCACCGGGAGCCACTTCCTGGTCATCGCGTCGCCGAACGGCACGTCGTCGCGATCGGTGCTCGGATAGCGCAGGAAATACCACGCGCTGTCGAGGAACGTGTCGCTCACGTCCGTCTCGCGACGCGCCGCGGCGCCGCAACTCGGACAGGTCGTGTGATACCACTCCGTCGCGCGCTCCAGCGGGCTGATGCCGGAATCGTCGGGACGGAAATCCTCGAGCGCAGGCAGCAGCACGGGCAACTGGTCTTCCGGCACCGGGACGGCTCCGCACGCATCGCAGTAGATCATCGGGATCGGTGGTCCCCAATACCGCTGCCGCGAGATGCACCAGTCGTGCAGGCGATAGTTCACCACGGGAATCGCCGCGCCCTTGGCCGCGAGCTCCGTCACGATTGCCGACATGCCCTCGCTCACGCTCAGCCCGTTGAAGCGCGCCGAGTTCACGAGGTGGCAGCCGGTCGTCTCGAGGAACGCCGCATCACCGATGGGCGCCTCGGCGGTGTGCGTCTCGTTGGCGATGACGCGCACGATGGGCAGGTCGTACTGCAGCGCGAACTCATGGTCGCGCTCGTCGTGCCCTGGTACGGCCATGATCGCGCCGGTGCCGTACTCCATCAGCACGTAGTCGGCAATCCAGATCGGGATCGGCTGGCCGGTGGCCGGATTGGTCGCATATCCGCCGGTGAAGACGCCCGTCTTCTCCTTGCTGGTCTTGCGGCTGACGAGATCCTGTTTCGCCGAGCGTGCGACGTACGCGGCGACCTCCTTGCGCTGGTCGTCGGTGGCGCTCGTGCTCACCAACGGATGCTCCGGCGAGAGCACGAGGTAGGTCGCGCCGAAGATCGTGTCCGGACGCGTCGTGAAGACGCGAATCTCTATCGCCTTGGCGGTGAGCTCTCCGGACTGGCCGGCCGTGGCCATGGCACTTCCCGCATACTCCATCACGTCCTGCACGATGAACGCGATCTCCGCCCCCTGCGACTTGCCAATCCAGTTCCGCTGGGCGCTCTTGGTGCCCTCGGACCAGTCCAGCGTGTCGAGGTTGGCCAGCAGGCGGCCCGCATAGTCAGTGATGCGGAAGAACCACTGCTCGAGCAGCCGCTGCTCCACCAAGGTGCCGCACCGCTCGCACGCGCCACCGATGACCTGCTCGTTGGCCAGCACGGTCTTGTCGAACGGACACCAGTTCACCGCCGCCTGCTTCTTGTAGGCGAGCCCCTTCTCCAAGAGCTGCAGGAAGACCCACTGCGTCCACTTGTAGTACTCGGGCGTCGTGGTATCCACGGCGTAGCGCCAGTCCACCATCAGCCCGGCGCGCTCGAGCTGGCGGCGGAAGTTGGCCACGTTGCGCGGGATCAGCTCCATCGGGTGCACGCCCACCTTGAGCGCGTAGTTCTCCGAGTGGATGCCGAAGGCGTCGAAGCCGATCGGCTCGAACAC
>JBBQDT010000125.1:0-12679 GCA_038319955.1 Gemmatimonadales bacterium
CGCCCGTCAGGCGCAGATCACGCAGGAGATCGCCGAAATCGTCGGCGGCGCTGCTGCTCTCCAGGGATAGCCATGGCTACCGCAATCGAAACCAAGCAAATCGGCCACGTCGTCCAGGTCATCGGCCCGGTCCTCGACGTCGCCTTCGAGTCCGGCCACCTGCCCGAGCTGCTCAACGCGCTCGAGATCAACGCCACGACGGACTCCGGCCAGGAGATCCACGTGACGGTCGAGGTGCAGCAGCACATCGGCCGCAACCAGGTGCGCACCGTCGCCATGAGCTCCACCGACGCGGTCGTCCGCGGCATGGAGGTGATCGACACAGGCGGCCCGATCACAGTGCCCGTCGGCACGGTGCCGCTCGGACGCATCCTCAACGTGCTCGGTGAGCCGATCGACAACGGCGCCGACATTCCGGCCGACACGCTCCGCTGGCCGATCCACCGCAAGCCTCCGGAGTTCGTCAATCTCGAGCCGAAGACGGAGATCTTCGAGACGGGCATCAAGGTCGTGGACCTGATCGCCCCGTTCGTGAAGGGTGGAAAGATCGGTCTGTTCGGCGGCGCCGGCGTGGGCAAGACGGTCGTCATCCAGGAGCTCATCAACAACATCGCGAAGGAGCACGGTGGAAAGTCCGTGTTCTGCGGCGTGGGTGAGCGGACGCGCGAAGGCAACGATCTCTATCTCGAGTTCAAGGAAGCCGGCATTCTCGACAAGGTGGCGCTCATCTACGGCCAGATGAACGAGCCACCTGGTGCACGTCTTCGCGTCGGCCTCACGGGCCTGACAGTCGCCGAGTATTTCCGCGACGTGGACAACGCCGACGTGCTCGTGTTCATCGACAACATCTTCCGCTTCACGCAGGCCGGTTCCGAAGTGTCCGCACTGCTCGGCCGCATGCCGAGCGCTGTTGGATATCAACCCACGTTGGCCACCGAAATGGGCGACCTGCAGGAGCGCATCACCTCGACGAAGAGCGGCTCCATCACGTCGGTGCAGGCGATCTACGTCCCTGCCGACGACATCACCGATCCGGCGCCGGCTACCGCGTTCGCTCACCTGGACGCGACCGTGGTGCTCGACCGCTCGATCACGGAGCTCGGCATCTATCCGGCTGTGAGTCCGCTGACGTCCACGAGCCGTATTCTCGACGCGCAGTACATCGGCCAGCGTCACTACGACGCCGCGACGAACGTCCAGAAGATCCTCCAGCGCTACAAGGAGCTTCAGGACATCATCGCCATCCTTGGCATGGACGAGCTGTCGGAAGAGGACAAGCGCGTCGTGGGTCGTGCACGCCGCATCCAGCGCTTCATGTCGCAGCCGTTCTCGGTGGCCGAGCAGTTCACGGGCATCCCCGGCAAGTACGTGAAGCTGGAGGAGACCATTTCGAGCTTCGAGCGTCTCGTCGCGGGCGAGTTCGATCACCTGCCCGAGCAGGCGTTTTTCATGGCCGGCGGCATCGACGACGTCGTTGCCAACGCCAAGAAGATGCAGGGCTGATCGTGCTGACCGTTTCAGTGATCTCGCCGGAGGCTGTGCTGTTCGAGGGCCAGACCGACTCCGTCGTCGCTCCGGCGTTCGATGGCCAGGTCGGCATCCTCACCGGCCACGCGCCGATGGTGACGCTGCTTGGCAAGGGAGAGCTGCGGCTCGGCACCAGCGGGAAGACGTTCACCGTGGAGGGCGGCTTCCTTCAGGTGGTCGACGATGTGGTGCGCGTCGTCACGGAGCACGCCACGGCTCGCTGACGTCGAGTTTGCACGCGAGCAGAAAGGGTCGGCCCGTGAGGGTCGACACTTTCTCCTTATGCACCCAAGCGATCCACTACTGGCGCCATGGGCGATTCGCGCGATACGAGGCGAGCCGGAGCCGCGCGCGCGTTTCGCCCCTGGTGTCGCCGATTCGCTGATACAGGGCCACGGCACGAACGGCGACGCTGCCTGCCTCGTCATAACGGCCGCTTTCTGCGAGTGCCGCAGCGAGGCCATCGAGTAGCGCCGGATCGTTTGGGCTTTGGCTAACCAGTGGCTCCATCAGGTGAAGCGCCTTCGCCCCGTCGCGTGCACCGTCGTCAGGGCTCGTGGCGAGGATCCAGGCGAGGGCGACTCGCATCGGTACCGTTGGGGCGATAGTCTCTGCTTCGCGAAACAGTGTCGATGCCAGTCGATGTGCGCCGGACTGGTATGCGAGAGTCGCCGCCGCATCGTAGAGCGATGCACGCTGCAACGTGGGAACGAGCGCGATGGCGCTACGGAAGTTCTGCTCGGCCGCGGTGGCGTCGCGCGCGGCAAGGCGCGCCAGCGCGATGTGCCAGAGCGCCTCCGGCTCACTCTGCTCGGCCACCACCTGCAGCGCGACGACGGACAACGCGGGCGGCGTATCTCCTGCCCGCGCGGGCACCGGAACAGGGCGCAGCCAGAGCGGGAGCGAGTCGTCGTGCAGGAGCCGATAGCCGAACGTCGCCTTGATGTCGTCGCGAGTCGCACCCGGATGCGCGAGCTCGAGGTATTGCGCGAGGAAGTCGTGTCCGATCAGCGCGATGTGCGTCACACCGCGCGTCCGCATGAGCACGCGCGCCTCCAGGTCCGTCCGCGCGGAAAGGATTGCTGCCGCGGCGCGCAATCCGTCCGCGTTCTCCCAATAGAGTGTACCGATCGTCCTGAACCGGCCGAAATAGCCGATGCCCGACGATGCATTGGGACTCGCGAGCAGTACGAGGTCACCGTCAGGTTGCGTCGCGCGCAAGGAGGTTGCGACGTCGCGATACAGCGGTTGCGCCGCGTCGGCGATCGTGACCGCGTGTGCGTCGACATTCGCACGGGTGAGACGAATGCGCGCCACCGCCTGCCCGATAAAGAGTGCGCCGATCACAGAGATCACGATCCATCGCGTTCGCTCGCTGCGACCGCCGACCAACGATGCGACGACAACCAGCAGCAGGACCAGTTCCGGCCCGCTCGCGGATAGCCACCACCGCACCTGCCAGAACGCCAGCGCGGCGCTGGCGACGACGCACAGCGCAGTGAACATCAGTACCACCCCCTCCCGCCGACCTCGTCGCAGGGCCGCGAGCGCCGGCAGCAGGAGCAGTACGGACAACGCATATCGCGAAACATTCCCTCCCTCGCCCGACCCGATCAACGACGCCATCGAGCGAAACTCCGAGATGCTCGCGTGCAGTCGAGCGATGCCGGGATCGAGGGGGACAAAGACGTGCGAGCCGCCGATGACGATGACAAGAGGTGCAACGAGAGTGGCGGTGATCGCGAGCGCGATCCAGGGAATAGCGGGGCGGCGCGCCACGACGCGCCACTCAGCCGCCATCGCGATCAACTCCCCGCCACCGAGCCAGGCAAGCGCATACAGCGGATGGTTGACTTCCAGCCGCAAGGCGATGTCGTGCGGCGCGTACTCGACGAGGTAAAAGACCAGCGCGAGCGCGGCACCGACGCGACTCCACAGCCGCCACAGCGTGGCGTCGAACACGGCCCCGTCGTCGCGCGCGCGAGCGCCACCCCACCAGGTCACCGCCAGTCCAGCCGCGCCCGCGATGGCGATGCTCGGGATGACCGACGCCGCACTGATCCACATGCCGATCGCACCAGACACCGCGGAGACGATCGCCCCCGTCCGAGCAGCGCTGCGCGATTCCGGGAGCAGTGACCACCGGTCCACCTGCGTGCGCCACCAGCCGACGCCCATCAACGCGACGCCGAGGACGACACCGAGCGACGCCGCGGACAGGAGTCCGTGATGGTCGACGTTGTTCGGCGCGAAGCCACCATAGAACTGCGGATGGCCGAGCATGCCGAGGGCGACCAGTGCGGCTGCTGCGGCACCGGCACGTCGCGCGATGAGCGTCGACACCAGCACCACGACGGCAAGGAACAGTGGCAGGTTGATCCAGGCGAGCGAACGTTCGGTCGCCAGGGTGAGGGGCTCGCCAGTCGACGCACGACGCAGCTTGCCACCGAGGGCGACGACATGCGCGAACGCGGAACTCCAATGCACCGCCCGTCCATCGGGTGCGTCATCGATATCCGTGTGCCGGAGTTGCCAGTCGCCGGTGGAGTCGAGTGCGAGCGCGAAGCGAACCCACGTCTGCGCGTCCGCGTAGTCCGAAGGCACCGAGCGCCGAAGGGGCAACGACGTCGCGTTGATCAGGGCCGAATCGTCGAGCAGGGTCACGTAATCGCGGAGGGCCAGTGTGTCGAACGCGGCGATCATCGCGATCAACACCCAGACGCACACCAGGATCAGCCACCGTTGGCGACGGCTTTCGGACGTGAGCCGCACGCGTGGCAGCCTAGCGGACAGCGGGAGCGAGAATGGTTCGCGCTTCCGTGACCGACTCCACAGCGGGCCGCGAGAACTTCACGGGAAAGTAGCGATCGTTCTTCCAGAGCTCGAACAGGTCACGATAATGTGGGCTGTTCACATCGCCGGATTGGCCCGGAGCATTGGTTCCGAGCGCCCCGTCCCAGTCGTTGGCTTCGACGATGAGGCGGAACGACGCGCCCGCCGTCTGAAACGGTCCGTCGCCAGTGGCGCCCACGGTGTTCCCATCGCCGCCGCGCGGCCATGGCCCAACTTCGAACTTTGCCTTCTGCTCCGCGTTCAGCGCGGCGCTCATCGGATGGCGAAGCATGGCCTGGTGATCGTTGCCCCACGCCCACGATGACATCTCCGCACCGTGGCGCCTGGTCAAATCGGCGACGGCAGTGGTGAGGCTGGCGAGCAGCAGCGAATCGCGTGTCGCCAGTGGGTCACGTCCCAGATCGCCGCCGGGCGCAGTGAGCCACTCCACCACACGATGTGCCGACAGCCCGCGCACCATCGGACGCGCTGGCGCAGGCACCACGACATTCGTGAGATTGGCGGTCAGTACGCGGTCCCACGCCTCGTAGATGCCGGCGGCCACCGAGTTCCTGTCGAGCACGTAATCCCACCCGACGAGGAGCTGACGCGCGCGCTCGGTGGCGGGATCAGCCGACGATAGCGTGGAGAGCATCGGCACGAGCGACCGGGCGATCAGCGAGGTGTAGTCGGTCTGGAGTCGCATCATGTCCATCATCGACACGCGTCGGCCGGAGCCAAGCACCTCCGAGATGCGGGCAGCGCGAAAGGGATCGGCCCACTCCCACCCGATGGCGTTGCGAAACGGGTACGTCTCCGGCGTCAGGTTGTTGTTGGCCGTTGCGATGAACCCGTCCGGCGGGTTGAGCGCGTGAGGCTTGTCGAGGATGGGCAGGTAGCCCGCCCATTCGTAGCGTCCGTCGCCAGGGACGGGCACGAGGCCGCTCGCGTTTGGACGAATGGGCGCGATGCCGACTGACTGCCAGCCGATGTTCCCGTCGACATCTGCCCAGACCATGTTCTCGCCAGGGATGTTGCTGAAGCTGCAGGCGAGACGAAACTCTTCCCAGCTCTTCGCCTGATCCATGCGCAGCGATGCCATGTACGGTGCACCGCCTGGCTCGAGCCAGGCCGCGCGGACCGCATAGGCGAGATGACGAACGGTGTCTTCATACACGACCGGCCCGTGCCGTGTGTACTTCAACGTCACTACTTCCGGCGCCTCGTCCTTGACTGGAATCGATTCGCGAATGGTGCGCATCGATTCCCACGCGCCCTTGTATTGGTACTGGGAGTGATTCGCTGGATTGGTCTTGTACACGTACAGGTCCTCACCGTCGGTGCTGAAGACGGTGAGTCCCCATGCGCCATGCTCGTTGTGCCCGATCGAGACACCGGGAATGACCGGCTCTCCGCCACCGATGACGTTCCAGCCGGGCGCATTGAGGTGCACGAAGTAGCGAAGCGACGGTGCGGCGATGGCGCGGTGGGGATCGTTGGCCATCAGCGCGCGCCCGCTCAGCGTGCGTCGCCCGCTCACGACCCAGTTGTTGCTGCCGATGTCGCGGCGGTGATTCCACCGCATGTCGGCGTCCGCCGCGGAGTCGAGGCTGGCGAGGCGCCGAGCGGCAGAGGTGTCGCCACGATAGGCGACCTTGATGTCGCTCGGCTGAAAGCGCATTGGCGCCCTGAACGCTTCGTACAGCGCGAGAATCGGCGCATCCAGCGCGGCGCCGTCGATGGATGGATCCAGTGCGAGCGTCGGCGCAGGTGCCGGATGAAACCATTCTGTTTTCTGGAGCAGCGCGGCGCCGTGATGCGCCACGAACCGGCCGTTCGCCAGCTCGTCCTCGATGTTGCCGAGCAGCCCCTGATGTCGGGAGATGACCACCTCGGGCGTCCATCGGCCCGGCGCGATGCCGAGCATGCGCAACTCGTCCGGAATCAGCTTCGGATTGCGGCTGGCTTCATCGACGTAGGCGTTCACGCCATCCACGAACGCGCCGACGATCGCCGCACCGCGCGGATGGTATCGGGCGAGATCGGCGCTCGTGCTGCCACGAAACCTGAACAATCGCGCGCCGTGATCGCGCTGAAGCTCGCGACGGCCGATCACTTCAGCCATCGTACCCGTCGCCTGCCGCCGCCACATCTCGAACTGAAAGGCACGATCGCGCGCGGCGGAGTAGCCCTGGGCGAAGAAGAGATCATGCTCCGTGCTGGCGTAGATGTGCGGCACCCCCCATCGGTCCCGCAGCACTTCCACGGGTTGCGAGAGGCCGCGCACACGAATGGTATCGCGCTGCGGCACCTGCGCAGCGACGGTGCCGGCGAGCAGCAGCAGCGCGGCCAGGACACCGCTGGTCGGTCGGAGAGCAACGAGGCTCTGCATGATATCTCCCAGGGTCGAGCGTGCAGTGAAGGACAGCGCGGAAGGAAGCGCTCGGCACGTGCGACGTCCAGACTCTTTCGCGCCGATCACACAAAGTCCACCTTGTGACGCACTCTCACCGTCGACTGACCGATGCCACGCTGCCTCCTGGCTTTCCGCCTCACCCTGCTGCTGGGCAGCCTGACGGCCCACCTGCTCGCGATGGCGATCGCCGACGCGCAGGGCAGGGAAACGGCGGACCTGATCCTTCATCGCGGAAAGATCGTCACGCTGGACGCGCGAAACGACGTTGCGTCGGCGGTGGTCATTCGCAACGGGACGATCGTCGCTGTGGGCGACGAGTCGCTGCTGGACCGCTACGTCGCGACGCGCACGATCGATCTCGGTGGGCGCATGGCGATGCCCGGCTTCAACGACGCGCACACCCACATCTCCGGCGACGCACGCCGATACATCGATCTCACGTCGGTCCGCTCGATCCGCGAGCTGCAGGACAAGGTGCGCGCAAAGGCCGCGCAGTTGGGTCCGCGCGAGTGGATCACCGGGTACGGGTGGGCCGAGGACAACTTCGCGGAACAGCGGCTGCCTCGGCGGTCCGATCTCGACGCGGCCGCGCCGGACAACCCGACCATCCTCGTGCGTGCAGGTGGCCACAGCTCCGTGTCGAGCTCGAGGGCGCTGAGCATGGCGAACATCACCCGCGACACCCCGCAGCCGCCGGACGGAATGATCGAGCGCGACGCGGGCGGAGAGCCGACGGGCATCATTCGCGAGAGCTCGTACCTCGTCGATCGGCTCGTCCCGGTCCCGACGGCGGACGAGTTGCGCCCCAGCTTCGTGCAGTCCCTCCGCGACCAGTTGTCCTACGGCATCACGAGCATCGTGATGGCCGATGAAACGGTGCAGAACTGGCCCGAGTGGGAGCGTGTGTATCGCGAACACGCCGGCGAGTTGCCTCGCGCCGCGGTCCAGATCCGCTGGAATGGCGAAGCCGAGCTGCGGGCATTCGGCAAGCGCTCGGGCGACGGCGACGAGTGGCTGCGCGTCGGCGCACTGAAGGTGTATGTCGACGGCGGCTTCACCGGGCCGAGCGCGTACACGCTCGAACCGTACAAGGGACTTCCCGGCTTTCGCGGAACGTTGAACCGGCCTGCCGAGGAGCTGTATCAGATCGCACGAACGGCGCATGCGCTGGGGTGGCAGATGGGCTTTCACACGATCGGCGATGGTGCAATCGCACTCACGGTGGATGTGTTCGATCGCGTGCTGCGCGAGTCGCCGAGGAGCGATCACCGCGACTATCTGAACCACTTCTCCATGCTGCCCCCGGATGCGACGCTCGCGACGATGGTGCGCGACTCGATCCTCGTGGCGCAGCAGCCGAACTTCACGTATACGCTCGAGCCTCGGTACCGCCAGACGCTCGATGGCGCTCGGCTCGCGCACAACAATCCGGTGGCGACGCCGATGCACCGCGGCATCACGATGGCGTTCTCGAGCGACATCCTCCCCACGGGGCCGATGATCGGTCTTTACGCAGCCGTGACGCGAAAGGGAAAGAGCGGTATGGTGTACGGCGCCGAGGAGGCCATCCCCATGCTGCGAGCCCTCCAGGCGTACACGCTCGGCGGCGCCTTCCTGACGCGCGAAGAGCGGCGCAAGGGGACGATCGAGCCCGGGAAGCTCGCTGATGTCATCGTCCTTTCCGATGACCTGCTGGCCGTTCCTCCGGACCGGATTCTCACGACGAAAGTGGACGTCACCGTACTGAACGGCCGAGTGGTGTATGAACGGGCGCCGTGACGACGGTGTGGCGATTGCGTCCGACCCGCAATGCAGCGTTCGCCTTGCCCGACACGTAGGAAATAAACACACTGTGATGGCAGCAATGGAAGTCGTATCCACCCGCGCCGGTAGGTAGTCATGCGCCAGCCCATGAAGTTCGTGCTCGCGTTGCTGAGTGTCGTTTCAATCTGTGCGCCCGCCGGCGCGCAGCAGAACCGGGGAGACCGCAACAAGCTCACACAGGCCGATATCGCCGAGACAGGGACGAGCATCATGACGGCGCGTGATGCGGTGCGGATCCTCCGCCCGCTGTGGATGTCGCCGCCCCCGCTGGGGCGGCAGGCGTCGTCGGACGTGCTCACCTCTGGCGGCGGCAGCCCGGTGATCATCATCTACATCAACGACGTCCGGCAGCCCGACATCGAGTCACTCGCCACCGTTCCCGCATCGAAGATCCTCGAGATGAAGTACCTCGACCAGAATCGCGCGGTACTGTTGCACGGTCCGGGGCATGAGAGTGGAGTGATCGAAGTCACGACCACTGACAGGAGAAGGTAGCCTGCACGCCATGCGGGCTCCGGCTCGCGTCGTCGGCCTTGCCCTGCTGGCGGCATGTGCGACGACGTCGAGCGGCACTGCGGTTGCGCGCACGCAGGCCCCGTACGTCAATCCGCACGCGACCGACAGCATCGGCACCGTGCGCCAGATGTACGACGGCGCGCTCACCCCTGCGCTCGCGATCACGACGTTTCGAAACATCGACCGACTGTTTCCCACGCGGGTCGTCGCGCACGGGGACAGATCGTATCCGCTCCCGGCCGCAAGCACGCCACTGCGCGACGTCACCGTCGTATCACAGGGCACACGCTACGACCTCGACGACTATCTGCGGCTGAACCGGGTGAGCGGACTGCTCGTGCTCAAGAACGGCAGCGTTGCGCTCGAGCGATACGCGTATGGCAACGGCCCGCAGACGCGGTGGATGTCGATGTCGATCGCCAAGTCGATCACGTCCACGCTCATCGGGGCGACCATCGAGGACGGCGCGATCAGGAGCATCGACGACCCGGTGACGAAGTACGTTCCGCGACTCGCTGGCGGCGCCTACGACGGAGTGACGATACGTCACCTGCTGATGATGGCGTCCGGGGTGCGCTGGAACGAGACGTACACGGATCGCACGTCGGATCGGCGGCGGTTGCTCGAAGTCCAGATCGCGCAGCGGCCGGATGGCGCGGTGGATCTCATGCGTGGACTCTCGCGCGCCGCGCCGGCCGGCTCCGTGAACAACTACAGCACTGGCGAAACGCAGATCGCTGGTGAGGTGGTGCGAGGCGCCACCGGGAAGACGCTGGCCGCCTACCTCAGCGAGAAGATCTGGCGGCCGTTCGGCATGGAGACCGATGCCACCTGGTGGCTCGACTCCCCCGACGGACATGAGATCGGCGGAAGCGGCTTCAGTGCGACGCTCCGCGACTACGGTCGCTTCGGACTGTTCTTTCTCGGCGGCGGCGTGGCCGGTGGCGTGCGCGTGCTGCCGTCCGGTTGGACGACGGACGCGTCGACGCCGAAGACACTGACTGGTGGCGCGCACATCGACTACGGGTACATGTGGTGGCCATCGCCAGCAGCGCGCAACACCATCAACGACGGCGCGTTCAGTGCCGTCGGCATCTTCGGACAGGCCATCTACATCAACCCGCGGGAGCACGTGGTCATCGTGCAATGGAGCGCGCACACCAAACCGACCGCGGGCGAGGTCATCGACAGCGACGACTTCTTCGGTGCGGTGTCGCTGGCGCTCCGCTGATCGTGGCCGGCTAGGGGATCGGTCGGGTTGATGTCGCCCGCTCGAGCAGCGCCGCTGCCCGCGTGATGAGATCACTCTCGCGCGTCAATGCCAGGGCGAGACGCGCGATCTCCGTGTCGGCGAGCTTCCAGTCCTTCTGCTCGATGGCCTCGCGCACGCCGGGCATCGTCTTCACACCGTACCCGGTGTAATAGCCCGGCGCGTAGAGCGAGTGCCGGTACCACGGGCGCCGAGGGAGTCCGTCGGGGAGCAGCAATACCTGGTCGCTCTGGCGAATGAGCGCATTCACCGGCGCAAGCGCGGCTGCCGACGCATCGGCGGGGGGCAGCGTCCCGTAGGCCTTCTCGAAGCGCGACGAGGCACTGTCGAGCGCAATGGACGCGTTGTCCAGCGGCGCAAAGTTGATGACGGGCGCTGGCGTTTGACTCTTCGGGGCGACGGTTGGGCGGCGCGGGTCGTTCACCATGGCGAATGCGCCTTCGGCGAGTTGAAGATTGAGCTCCGCGATTTCCTTGGCCGTGCTGTCGCGCAGCGACTTGAGTTCTCCGATGTAGCCGCGAGCGGTTTCCGACAGGTTGCCGAACTCCTCTGGCAGCACGTCGGCGCTGGCCACGCGCATGATCATGGTGCCCGCCGCCTGGGCGAGCGCGCGACCATACACGAACGACGTATCGCTGAAGTGCGTGTACCAGTAGAAGCTGTCGTAGATCGAGTGATAGATGCCGCCATCGTCCTCACCACCAAACCCGACGTTGAGCGTCGGGACGCCGGCGTGCTGCAGGAAGGGGGTGAAGTCGGAGCCCGAGCCGAGTGCGCCGATGCGCAGGTCGCTGCGCGTGCGTGCCTCCTTGCTGCCCCCGACGATGCGCGACGCTCGCTCGCGCGCGCTAACGGACTTGTTCGTCTCAGGATCGATGATGTCGCGTGCGACTTCGTTGGCGAACCGCTCGAGTGAGTGAGACCCCTCCACGCCGAACATGCCCCGCCCGTTGGTGTCCGAGTTCAGGTAGAACACGCCCTTCCGGCGCAGCTCGTCCTGATGCTGCTCCACCCATTCGGTACTGCCGAGCAACCCGGGCTCCTCGCCATCCCACACCGCGTAGATGATCGTCCGCTTGGGGCGCCATCCCTGCTTGACCAACTCACCCAGCGCGCGCGCCTCTTCCAGCTGCGCGACAGCGCCGGACACCGGGTCTTCGGCTCCGTTCACCCAGCCATCGTGGTGATTGCCGCGCATCACCCATTCATCCGGACTCGATGAGCCAGGCAGCTTCGCGATGACGTTGTAGAGTGGCTTCAAGCTCCAGTCGAAGGCGAGCTTGAGGTGGACGCGGGCGGCACCGGGTCCGAGTCGGTACGTGATCGGCAACCCGCCACGCCATGCCGATGGTGCGAGTGGACCGCTCAAGGCAGCGAGCAATGGCTGCGCATCGGCGTAAGAGATCGGCAGCACGGGGATCTTCATGACGGTCACCGCGTCCGCTCGATCGAGCCGCTTCGCGCCGGGCGTGGCGCCGATGTCGGGCGTGAGGGGGTCGCCAGGATACGTCGGCATGTCCAACACACTGCCGCGCTGCACGCCATCCTTCGGGCGGAACGGACCAGCGGGATACGTCTCGCCAGCGCCGAAGCCGTCATCGCGCGGATCCGAGTAGATCAGCGCGCCGACCGCGCCATGCTCGTGCGCCACCTTCGGCTTGATGCCGCGCCACGATCCGCCGTAGCGTGCGATGACGATCGCGCCCTTCACCGAGATGCCGTTCCGTTCGAGCGTCTCGTAGTCTGCCGGGACGCCGTAGTTCACGTACACCAGCGGTGCCGTGACGTCGCCATCGGCGGAGTAGGCGTTGTACGTCGGGAGCTGCTCGCTCTTCTGGTCGCTCGTGGGATCTTCCCTGAGCACCGGCTCCTCGAGTTTCGCCGTGAAACGCGTGGGAGCGACGAGCTCCAGCACGCGTGTCGTCGGCGTCGGGAACAGCACGTCGAACCGCTCGATGGTCGCATCGAAGCCATACGACGCATATTGCGCACGCAGCCACTCCGCATTGTCCTTGTCGTACGGCGAGCCGACATGATGCGGCCGCAGGGAGAGGCGGCGCATGGCTTCGCGCATCCGCGCCGGATCGGGGATCGCGCGGAACTTCGTCTCCCATTCGCGCTCGACCTTCGCATTGGCTGTCGTGAATCCGCGCAGCGGTGGGTCGTCCTGGTGCGTGGCCGCAGGCACGACCAGCAACAGCGCGACAGGGAGCGAAAGCGTACGAAGGTGGAATGCCATGGCGATTTCAGGGCCGAGGTGGAGGCGAGAGCGGAGCGAAAGTCGCTGCCCCGTG
>JBBQDT010000126.1:0-12647 GCA_038319955.1 Gemmatimonadales bacterium
ACCCTTGGCTGTCGAACCCGCAAAGCCGGCCACCAGCAGGGCGACACCCGCCGCCCACAGCCATGGGCTCTTCGACAACGGACGACGAAGTGCCCGCGCGGTCAGCGTCTCGCCCGAATTGCCGATGGCCGCCGACAGCGCGGCGCTGAACGCGCGTACGTCGTCGAAGCGATCATCCGGCGAGATGGACAGCGCCTTGGCGAGCACCGTCTCGATGGGAGGCGGCACGTCGTGGCGATACTCTCGCAGCAGCGGTGCGCGCTTCGAGATGCGCTGCGTGAGGAGTTGCTGGGGCGTGTCGCCGACGAAGGGCGGCACCCCGGCGATGGCCTCGTACAGCACGCACGCCAGCGAATAGACGTCGCTGCGCCCATCGAAGGCGCGGTCCCGCGCCTGCTCGGGGCTCATGTAGGCCGGCGTGCCCGTGATCGTCCCCTGTTGCGTGATCTTCTCGTGCGCCCGGTTGATTGCGCGCGCGATGCCGAAGTCGGCGAGCACGGCATGACCACCCGAGAACAGGATGTTTTCCGGCTTGATGTCGCGATGCACCACGCCGCGCTCATGCGCGTAGGCCAACGCACCCGCGACCTCTCGGCCGATGCGAACGGTCTCCTCGATCGAAAGCCGGCTGTCCGCGGTGAGCCGCTGCCGCATGGAGTCGCCTTCGACGTACGGCATGACGTAGTACAGCTGGTCATGCGCCTCCCCGGAGTCGTGGATCGGGAGGATGTGCGGATGCTGGAGACTGGCGGTGAGCTTGATCTCACGCAGGAATCGCTGCGCGCCGAGCGCGTGCGACAGCTCGTGGTGCAGCACCTTGATGGCCACGAGCCGCTCGTGGCGGACGTCGTGTGCGAGATAAACCGTAGCCGCTCCCCCGCGCCCAATCTCGCGCTTCAGGACGTAACGTCCCGCGAGTGTCTCGTGGAGAAGTGGTGAAATATCGAGCACGGCTTCCCGGTGATCTGCGGTGATCGCTAAACTACTGCGCCAACGTCGGCTCAGCCATGGTTTTGCGCTCGAATGTAGGACGATTTTGCACTCCGTTCGCCACGATATGACTTCCATGCCCAGTCCCTCGCCGGCCATCACGCTCCGGCCCGCTACCGCGGACGACGTGCCCACCATTCTCAGATGCATCCAGGGGTTGGCGGAGTACGAGAGGCTGAGCCACGAATGCCGAGCGACGGAGGTCCTCCTGCGCGAGTCGTTGTTCGGCCCGGTTCCCGCGGCAGAGGTGACGCTCGCGGTCGCGGGAGATGTCCCCGCTGGCTTTGCCCTGTGGTTCCGAAGCTATTCCACCTTTCTCGCCCAGCCCGGGATCTACCTCGAGGACCTCTTCGTCTTCCCTGAGTTCCGAGGTGCAGGGGTCGGCAAGCGGCTGCTGACCTTCCTGGCGCGGACCGCAGTCGAGCGCGGATACGGCCGCCTGGAATGGGCAGTGCTCGACTGGAATGTGGATGCCATCGGCTTTTACGAGTCGCTCGGGGCGGTGCGCATGACGGACTGGACGACCTGTCGGCTTGCCGGCGACGCCCTGCGCGTCGCCGGTGAATTTTGCGACGAACCGCGGTGACCGCTTGCCCGGCAGAGAAGGTCAGACAATACTCAGGGAGGCGGCTCCCTTCTCCCCATCTGGCGGAGCGGCGTTATGCGAATCTGGCTTCATTCGGCGGTCAAGACGACGGCGTTCGCACCCAGTACGGCGTTCAGCGTCGTGGCGCATGCGGTGCTCATCAGCGCCGCTGTCTATGGCACTGGCCTGCGGGCACGAGCCATCGAGGAGGCCATCGCGCAGAAGATCTTCTTCCTGCCGCCGCCGGACCGCCGTCCCAGCTCGGAGACCCTGACGGAGCATCTCCAGTACATGGACATCGGTTCGCAGACACCGGTGAGCAACGAGCGTCCTGACGGCCTCGTGGTGGCGCCTGCTGGCAATGCCGCGAATTCGAAGGCGGGGGGTAATGCCGGCACGGAAGACGCGACGCAAGCACCTGCCATCGCAATGGAGTCGCCCGACTCCGTCTACTCCATTCTCGACGTCGAAGAGAGCGCCACGCGTGCCGTGGGCAGCGCGGCGCCGGCGTACCCGCTGGAGTTGATGAAGGAGGGGAAGGAGGGGGGTGTCTTCATCCGCTTCGTGGTGGACAGCTCGGGCCGCGCCGACTCCTCCACCATCGAGATTGTGCGTGCGTCGCATCCGTTGTTCGCCATCGCCGTACGGCAGGCCGTGCCGCAGATGATGTTCTCGCCGGCGTCCATGGGCGGACGTCACGTGCGACAGGCGGTCGAGCAGAACTTCGAGTTCCGCATCGCTCCGCCCGAGCATACGAAGACGCAAAAGCCGTTGCCGTGACGTCCACGGACTTCACCGGCTTTCGTCCCGCAGCACTCGGCTTTCTTCGCTCGCTGAAACGGCACAACGACCGCGACTGGTTCGCGACGCATCGCGACAGGTACGAGGCAGAGTTGCGCACGCCACTCGCTGCGCTCGTGGAGGAGATGGACGTTCGCTTCGCCACACTCGCGCCGGAGATCGTCGGCGACCCGAAGCGTTCCCTGTTTCGCATCCATCGCGACGTGCGCTTCTCTGCGGACAAGTCGCCGTACAAGACCCACGTCGCCTGCTGGTTTCATCATGTCGACGCGGGCCGTGGCGTCGGGTCGTCGGCGCCGCATGGCGGCGCAGGGTTCTACTTCCACCTGGAGGCGGAGCGCGCGTCGGTTGGCGGTGGCATCTGGATGCCGCCGCGCCCCACGCTGCAGCGCATCCGCGCCGCGATCGACGAGGATCCTCGTCCGCTTGCCAGGATCCTCCGCGATCCGACGGTGAAGAAGAAGTTCGGTGGGCTGGCGGAGGAGAACATGTTGACGCGGATGCCCCGCGGGTATGCGGACGACCATCCGGCGGCAGCCGTGCTGCGTCACCAATCGTACACGCTGGGCCGCGAGCTCACGCAGCGTGAGGTGCTGAGCGCGAAGCTGCCTGATATCCTGGCGAAGGAGTACGCGCTGCTCCTGCCGCTCGTGCGCTGGCTCAACGGTTCGCTCGGACTTCGGGTGGCCGCGCAGCGGTGACCGTGCACAAACCGTAGTTTTTGCGTCCTTCTGCGTTGGCGCGGCCTGCGTCATTCTGCGTGCGTAGTAAGGCCTTGTGTGTACAGCTATTCTGTTGAGTTTCCCAGATCTGCCGAGCAGCATCAGCACTCCGTTGCCCTTCCTTCACGTGACTTTGCAAGCACAGACCTCGATCACCACCCGCCAGGCGACGCCCGCCGACGCCGCGCTCCTTGCCGAGCTGGCCGCAATGGCGTTCAGCGATTCGTTCGCTGCCGACAACGACGCCGAGGACATGGCGCTGTACATGACCAAGGCATTCGGCGAAACGATCCAGCGCCGCGAGCTGTCCGATCCTGCGCGGACGGTCTTCTTCGCCGAGCGGAATGGCGAGGTGGTCGGCTACGCGATGCTGCATGATGGGCCGGTGCCGCCCGCGGTCGGTGACGACGGCGCACTGGAGATCGCGCGGCTGTACGCCGTGACGCGGGCGATCAAGAGCGGCGTCGGCGCGACGCTGATGCGGCGCTGCATCGACGAAGCGGATGCGCGCGGCAAGGACACGGTGTGGCTCGGCGTGTGGGGGCAGAACGCGCGAGCGATTGCCTTCTATCAGCGATGGGGGTTCGTCGACGTGGGATCGCAGACGTTCACGCTAGGGCGCGATGTACAACAGGATCGTGTCATGGCGCGCCGATCCACCGGAGGGGCATAGCGTGCGGCACACAGTGAAGCTGCACGGCGTCATCATCGGCCACTCCGACCTGGAGCAGGCAGACGAATCGGTAGGCCGCGCGTGGGGGCGCTTTCGTCCAGGCTTCGGCTACGACCTCGTGCAGCCGGTGTTTCGCCTGTTCACGGAGGCCGTGCCCATGCGTGGCGGCGAGCCGCGGGACGCGGAGAAGCTCGCGCGCTACCACGCTGCGCGCGACAAGCTCGGACTCTCGCTGGTGGATGCGGAGGGTAACGAGATAAGGACGTCGGCCATTCACATCGCCGACTACACCACCGAGTGGGACAAGAATGCACTGGAGCTCGACGTCCTGATCAGCGAGGAGGACTACTGGACGCACCGCAACTGACGCGACTTCGACAGCGGTTGGCGGCGTTTGCACGTTGATCTCTCGGGATGGGCTACCACTCTCACAGAATTTCAAGGAGCCGCACCGTGGCACGGGGTATCCGCACGTTGTTCGTCGCCAGCGCATCGCTGCTCATCGGCAGCCAGGCCGCCATGGCACAGGGTCGAGGTGCCGGCCTGCCGGACAGCGTGAAGGCGAAGCGCTGGGACATCGAGAATGAGCTGCAGTCGCTCTCCGTTGTCGACCGCAAGGTCATGATCACCATGCGCGACGGCATTCGCATTCCGGCCGACATCTATCGTCCGAAGGATCAATCGAAGAAATATCCGATCATCTGGTCGCGGACGCCGTACAACTTCAACTTCTGGGACGTCACCAATGGCGTGCCGCGCGACATGACGTCGCCACTCACGGCGGTGAAGCGCGGCTACGCATACGTCGACATGCAGGAGCGCGGGCACTTCTTCGCCGAGGGCAACTACGACATCCTCGGCGCGCCGGTGAGCGATGGTGTGGACGAAGTGAAGTGGATGACGACGCAGCCGTGGTCGAACGGCAAGGCCGGCACCACGGGATGCTCGTCCACCGCGGAATGGCAGGGCGCCGTCGTGGCGCAGAATACACCGGGCTACGCGGCGTTCAACGTGCAGGGATTCGGCGCGGGCGTCGGCCGCGTGGGTCCGTACTACGAGCAGGGCAACTGGTATCGCGGCGGCGCGGTGCAGATGCTGTTCATCGACTGGCTGTACGGCGAGCAGAACCAGGTTCGCCCGATGATGCCGAAGCATGCGACGCAGGCGGAGCTGATCCGGGCGTCGATGTCGTTCGACCTCGCGGAGCACGCACCGCCAGTCGATTGGGCGAAGGCGTTCTGGACGCTGCCGGAGCAGGACATCATCAAGGCGGTGAACGGCCCGAGGGGGATCTTCGCCGACAAGATGCCCGTGCCCAGCGGCGGCGCGATGATCAGGCGCGCGCCTAACGACCCCGCATGGTACAAGGGCGGGCTCTATCACGACGACATGAGCATCAACGTGCCGGGACTGTGGTTCATGTCGTGGTACGATGTGTCCGTCGGGCCGAACCTCGAGATGTTCAACCACGTGCGCAAGACGGCCAAGGGCAACGCGAAGAACCAGCAGTGGGCGATCATCGCGCCGGTGGGACACTGCTCCTATACCCGCGCCACCGAGCACACGGTCGTCGGCGAGCGCGACATGGGCGACGCTCGGCTCGGCTACCAGGAGATCATGTACCAGTTCTTCGACCGCTTCCTGAAGGGCACGGGGGGCGAGGTGCTCGATACGATGCCGAAGGTGCGCTACTACACGATGGGGCTGAACAAGTGGCAGAGCTCCGACTCGTGGCCGCCGCGCGGCGCCGAGCCGGTGACCTTCTACCTGAACAGCGGCGGCAACGCGAACACACTCAATGGCGACGGCACGCTCAGCAAGACGAAGCCTGCCGCGGACAAGCCGGACCGGTTCACGTATGATCCGATGAAGCCCGTAATGTCGCATGGCGGCAACGTGTGTTGCCAGGGCAATGCGGTCGGCGCGGGCTCACTCGACCAGCGCGACGTGGAAGCGCGCCCGGACGTGCTCGTGTTCACGAGCGAGGCGTTCACCGAAGGCACGGAGCTGAGTGGCCCGATCATCCCGACGCTCTACGTCGATTCGGATGCGAAGGACACGGACTTCACGGTGAAGATCCTTGACGTCTACCCGGACGGAAAGGCGTACAATCTCGACGAGTCCATCCAGCGCATGCGCTATCGCAACGGATACGACAAACCGCTGGTGTGGATGGAGAAGGGCAAGGTGGCGAAGGTGTCGTTGCAGCCGCTCAACACCAGCAACTACTTCGAGAAGGGTCACAAGCTTCGTATCGAAGTATCGAGTAGCAACTTCCCGCGGTTCGATCGCAACCTGAACACGGGCGGCAACAACTACGACGAATCGAAGCCTGTCGTGGCGCACAACGCGGTGCATCACTCGGCGGAGTATCCGTCGTCGGTGACCGTGACTTTCGTGCGGAAGCCGCAGCCGTAAGCGCAACTGCGGAAGATCGACTGCCTTGACACGGATGAACGCGAAAAAAACCGGATGGACGCAGATACTACAAAACCATGTGTAGTGTCCGCGTCCATCCGGCAGTTGTCCGAGCAAATCCATGTGCGCCTCTGGCTCCGAGGCTCTACTTCCTCGTCATGAGCTTCACGGAGCCTGCCGTCTCCATCGCTTTCACGTAGTCCCACACATCCTGCAGGGGAACGGGCTCGAACTCGCCCGAGATGAAGTCCCGAATCTCGAGCACCGTGAGGCCGCGGCCCAGTAGCGCGTTGACTTCGCTGCCCATGTGTCCCGGAATGGCCGATGGTGGCCCGCCTCCACGACCGCCTCCACCACCACCACGGCCGCCACCGGCGCCGGCCGGAACGGGCACGCGCTCCACCACCATGCGCGACGCCTGCTTCTCCAGCTCCGACATCGCTGGCTCGCTCGCCGGCACCTTCCACGTGGCCGCAGCAAGCGCATACGTCGCCTTCACTTCATTGAGCAACGCGTTGGCGCGCGCGTCGATCAGGCCGTCGTACGTGGCAGCGAGCGTCCTTTCCGCCGCTGCCGGATCGGCAAAGAGCACGCTTGCCGACTTCACCACCGCTTTCTCGATGTTGGCCTGATGACGCACCGCAGCCTTCGCGTCTGCATACGCCTGCGGCAGTTGCGTCCCCTGCGTCACGTCGCCGATGTAGCCGAGCCCCTTGCGTTGGTTCGCGGTCATGCGCTCGGCACCGCGTCCGAGTGCGTCGGCGGTGACGCGAACGGCCATTGGATCATCCGCCGTGGCGAGCACGGTCATCGCGCCGATGCTGACCACCGCGGCGCGCTTGAACTGCGTGGGGTCGAGCTTGTCGGGCGTATCCTGCGACGAGTGGTACCACGGGTCGGGCCACGTATTGAAGATCACCGCGGGAATGCCGTGCTGCATGTACGTCGCGTGATCGCTGGAGCCGTAGTACTTGTCCACCTTGATGTTGAAGGCGTCGCGACTGCCATTCGGCGACAGGACGTCGAGCGCCGGCGCATACCCATTCGCGCGATAGCGCACGCGCTCCCGCGTGATCTCGGCAACGAACTCCAGGAAGTTCTGGCAGATGTCGTTGAGAAAGGTCGGAAAGGAATCCGGGGTGCGCATGAGCAGCCACTGCGCGCCGCTGGTGCTCAGCCGCAGGCCTTCCATGTCGTAGTTGAGGTCGGCGATGATCCGCTTCGCGATGTCGGGGTGTGCGTTGAGCCACGCGTTCGTGCCGCTGATCTCCTGCACGAAGAGGAAATGGATGGTGCGCTTCGGCGTGGGAAGCTGGCCGCTCTTCACCAGCGCGATGTACGCACGTCCCATCTCGAGGATGTGTGCGGCGCCCGAGTTGTCGTCGTTGGCGCCCTGCTTGATCAGCCCTTCGTAGATGTGCCCCGACACGGCGATATCCTGGTTGGTGCTGCCGTCGCCGGCGATCGTCGCGTGAATGACCTCCTGCCGGCCTGGATACGTCTGTGCTTCGACGACCGATCGAATCGTGACCTTCTCGCCGCGCTCGACGCGCAGGGCGAGATCGCGGGCGGTGCGTGTCGTCACCATCCATCCGAAGCCTGCTGCGCCGCCATTCGGATTCGCCGCCGCGATGGACGACGAGATCATGATGTCCGGCTGCTGGATGGGACGCATCGAGTTCCACGAGAGCACGCCCACCGCGCCGCGCTCGAATACGGCCATGCGCTGGAGGACGTTCAGCCTTGCGCTTCCCATCACCACCTTGCCCTTTACGTCCTTGCCGGCGTAGTCCTCGGCGCGGGCACCGTTGCCGATGTCGACAAGGTCGCCCGAGATGTCGCCAGTGGGCGTATTGCCGCCGAGCGCGACGGGAGTGTCGAAGATGTCGTACAGCTTGCGCGGCCCGAGTTTCTCGGCGACCCACAGCTGGCCCTTGGACGGCTGCCAGAGTGGCGCGCTCGGAAACTTCTCGATCTCCACGGTCGAGAAGCCATACTCCTTCGCGAAGTCGGCAGTCGCCTTGCTCTCGCGAAACGGCCCGACGGTGTACTCGGACGCGGGGCGCACGCGCTGATAGGGGACGAACTCCATCACGTGGTGCATGGCGCGTTCACCGGATGCCTCCATGACGATGGCACGCATCTGGTCCCAGCTGAGAAGGGTGCGGTCCTCCTTCTCCTGCGCAGCGGCGACGTTGGCCACCGCGATGAACGAGAGGGCGAACAGCGTGGCTGATCGGCGCATGTGGTGTTCGGGTGTTGAGGGCGGGAACTGCGAATGGTGTCGTCCCGAGCGCAGTGAGGGACCTGCTCTTCACGTACTGAACGCGCGCGACGGCTGCGGCGTTGGCGCATCAATGGAAGTCGTGTCGCTGCGCGAACTCCGCCCCCACGGCGGCTTCGAGTGCGCGGAACTGCTTCGCGCGCACGTTCACGACCTTCTGTTCCACCTGCAACACGCCCCGCACCAGGAGCAGCGGCGTGCGCGAGATGAGCAACGCCTGCTTCTCGAACCGCGGCGGCGTCACGACGACGTTCACCAGGCCCGTCTCGTCCTCGAGCGTGAGGAAGACGAATCCCTTCGCCGTGCCGGGACGCTGGCGGCAGATGACGAGCCCCGCCGTTGCGACGGTCTCGCCATCGCGGCCATTCTGGAGGAGGTCCTTGGCCGTGCGCACCCCGTTCGGCTCGAGGACGTGGCGCACGTGCGACATCGGATGGCCGGCGAGCGAGATGCCGGTCATGCGATAGTCCGCCTCGGTAAGCTCCACCGCGGTCATCGCCGGCACGGGTGCCACCTCCACCGTGGTGCGGTGACGCGGCGCGAGGGGCCCGGCGTCGCCACGCGCGGCCTCGAGCACGGCCCACAGCGCGGCGCGGCGCTTTCGCAGGTCGGGCTCGTGCGGCAGGAATGCGTCGAACGCACCGGCTTCGGCGAGATGGCGAATCGCCCGGCGATCGAGCCCCGCGCGCTGCACCACATCCTCGATGGATGTGAAGGGTCGCTCGGCGAGCGCGCGCTCGAGGCTGTCGCGCGCCGTGGCGCCGAGGCCGCGGATGCTTCTGATGCCGAGACGAACAGCCGGGATGACGGAAGGACGTCCTCCCGTCATCCCTTCAAGTCTTGCATCCCACGTCGACCTCGTGAGATCCGTCGGCAGAACCACGACACCATGACGACGCGCATCCTCCACCAGCGTGCCCGGCGCATAGAACCCCATCGGCTGCGCATTGAGGATCGCCGCCGTGAACTCCGGCGCGTAGTAGTGCTTCAGGTAGGCCGACGCATACACCAGCAGCGCGAAGCTCGCCGCGTGACTCTCGGGAAAGCCGTAGTCCGCGAATCCATTGATCTGGTTGAAGATCCGATCTGCGTCCACCGACGTGATGCCGTTCTTCGCCATACCGTCGAGCATGCGCTGGCCGATCGACGCCATGCGCTCGCGACTTCGCTTGTGGCCCATCGCCTTGCGCAGCACGTCGGCCTGGCCGGGAGAAAATCCCGCCGCGGCGATGGCCACCTGCATGCCCTGCTCCTGAAAGAGCGGAACGCCGAGTGTGCGCTTGAGGATCGGCTCGAGTGACGGGTGAAGGTACGTCACCTCCTCCTCGCCATTCCGGCGGCGCAGGTACGGATGCACCATGTCGCCCTGGATGGGACCGGGCCGGATGAGCGCCACCTCGACGACGAGATCGTAGAAGCAGCGCGGCTTCAACCGCGGCAGCGTGTTCATCTGCGCCCGGCTCTCCACCTGGAAGACGCCGATCGTATCTGCCGCGCACAGGTCGTCGTACACCGCTGCATCATCCATCGGCAACTGCGCGAGGTCGACCGTGACGCCGCGCGTCTGCCTGATGTAGAGCAAGCAGTCCTGCAACAGCGTCAGGATGCCGAGGCCGAGGAGATCGATCTTCACGAGACCGACAGGATCGAGATCGTCCTTCTCCCACTGGATCACCGTGCGTCCCGGCATGCTCGCTGGCTCAATGGGCACCACCGTGCTCAATGGCTCCTTCGTGAGCACGAAGCCACCGACATGGATCGAGCGATGACGTGGCATCTGGTGCAGCCCCTCGACGATCTCGGCGAGGGCGCGCACGCGGCGGTCGTTCGGGTCGAGCCCCACGCGCTCGATGATGCTCGTGCCATCGGTGGGCCGAACGGCGGTTGTCGGGTTGCGACGCTCGGTGTGATCGCTGCGGTCGAGATGTGGATCCTCCCAGCGATTCCCGCGCGCGGCGTCCGCATGCATCGTCTTCGGAATGCGCGCGAGATCCCTGGCGCCGGACTTCGTCGCACTGGGGCTGCCATAGGGCTCGTATGCTGCCTTCGGCGTGGGGCGGTCGGCGGTCGTCACCGGTTTTGCCACCTGCTTCGCCCTCTCCTTCTCGGCACGGGAGCGCGTGGTGGCTTCGGTGCCGGGCGTCATGTGGCCGCCGAGCGCGCTGGCCACCGTCGCGTCGGTGGATGCGTCGTCTTCCTTGCCGCGCAACGCATCCGCTGTCGACTTCGCGGAGAAACGATCGCTGAGCGTCGCGAGCGAGTCGGCCTGCTCGACGCTGAAGCCGAGGACGCGTGCCGCATCGCGCACGGCACTGCGTCCGCGATAGGTGATCTGCTCGCACACCATTGCAGCGTGCTCGCGCCCGTACTTCTCGTACACGTACTGGAGCACGTCCTCGCGCTCGCGATGCGCGAAGTCGATGTCGATGTCGGGCGCCTCGGTGCGCTCTTCGCTGAGGAAGCGTTCGAAGAGCAACTGCAGCTTGATGGGATCCACGGCCGTGATGCCGAGGCAGTAGCAGACCGCGGAGTTGGCAGCGGAGCCTCGTCCCTGGCAGAGAATGCCCTTGCGGCGCGCGAAGCGCACGATGTCCCAGACGATCAGGAAGTAGCCGGCGAGTCCGAGCTTCGCGATGAGGGACAGCTCGTGGGCGAGCTGCGTGTCGTGCGCGGCGGTGCGGTGCGCCGTACCGGGGTCCCCCCATCGCTCGTGGGCACCATGCTCGACGAGCCGCGCGAGATATTCGTTCGCGCTCACGCCATGGGGCAGGGCGAACTCGGGCAGCGTGGGCTCGAGCTGGTCGAGTCGAAAGCGGCACCGGTCGGCGATGTCGATCGTCGCGTGCACGCCCTGGGGCGCATGACGCCAGCGTCGCATGACCTGCGCAGCACCCTTGAGATACCACTCGCTGTTGGGGCGCAGGCGCGTGCCCATCTGGTCGAGCGGCAGCTTGTGGCGCAGCGAGACGAGCACGTCGTGCACCATGCGGTCGCGCGCGCGGGCGTAGTGTACGTCGTTCGTCACCACCCAGGGAATCTCGAGTGCCTGGGCGATGTCGATGAGGCGGCTCGTCGTCTCGCGCTCTTCGGGAAGGCCATGGTCCCAGCATTCGATGGCGATGCGGTCGCGACCGAAGATGTCCATGAGGTTCGCGGCCGCCTCGCACGCCGCATCCATCTGGCCTGCCGTCGCGAGCGTGGGCACCCACCCGCGCGGACAACCCGTGAGCGCGAACAGCCCGCGCGCGTGCGATGCGAGTTGATCGAGCGTGACGAAGGGCGATCCGCGCGCCTGCTTGCGCCCGAGCGTGACGAGCGTGGAGAGATTGCCGTATCCCTCGCGTGTCTCGGCAAGCAATGGCAAGTGTGTCATCAGCTCGTCATCTCCGTCGCCGACCTGCACGGTGAGCTCGGCGCCGATGATGCCATCGAGCTCCGCCTCGCGCGCGGCGGTGGCGAAGCGCACGGAGCCTCCGAGCTCGTCGTGGTCGGTGATGGCGAGCGCGTGGAGGCCGAGCTCCTTCGCGCGCGCGACGAGCACCTCGGGCAGCGCGGCGCCGTCGAGGAGGGAGAAGCAGGAATGCGCGTGCAGCTCGGCGTACTCCCCGATTATCAGTCTACCCATGCCTGCATCCGCCACGCATCGTCGGCGCGATCGAGGAACACCACCATCTCTCCCACGCCACTCTCGCAGCGCCAGTAGTCGCGCCGATAGCCATCGTCCCACCAGTCGCCCGACAGGCGTTCGGGGCCGAGTGCGCGCGTGACGGCGATGCGCTGTCCGCGCCATGTGATCGTCTGTGGCACTTCGCCGCTGCAGATCACGTCCACGGCTTCCGGCGGGTCGAGTGTGCGGCGTGCAGTCGAAACAGGAGGGGTAGAGAGGAGGACGGGAAAAGACGGGATGACGGGGGAATGACGGGACTTCGTAGTTCCCGTCATCCTGTCATCCCGTCCTCCTGTCATCCCCTCTTTTCCAAGCTCCTTCCACACTCCCGCCTTCTCCGGCCGATGCGTGTCCTGCGCTTCCGCGCGCACGATGGCTCCTGTGCCCAGCTCGGCGCGCAGTCGCTCGAGTGCTGCGTCGGCGGCGCCGAGGTCGCGCCATGAGGTCGAGAGGAGGTCGCCCTGCTCGCCGGACAGCGGCGCCACGGCGACGATCGCGACGCGCAC
>JBBQDT010000127.1:0-12574 GCA_038319955.1 Gemmatimonadales bacterium
GAGATCCTGGGCGAGTTTCTTGCGGGTTCGCTCAGCGGGCGATGCGGGCCGGACCGACCGCAGCAGCGTCGAAGCGGACGTGGCAGTGCTGGCCGCCGCCGCGCCTGTGGGTGCCCGATCTTCGGTCGTGGCTGGTCAGGCGGCGTTTCTGTATTCGTTGATGAGTCCGTTGCAGACGCGCCTCGCCTTCGTGTCAAACCGGACGGGGAACGGCGACGTCTACGTCCTCACCCTCGCCTCGGGCGACCTGCGACGCGTCACGTTCGACGACGTGAACGACGCGCTCGACAACTGGTCGCGCGATGGCAAGTGGCTCTACTTCTCGTCGGTCAGCCGCGACATCGCCGGCATGAGCGACGTGTTTCGCGTGAGTGCCGACGGGGGCACGCCGATGCAGATCGCGGCCGACCGCTATGCGGCGGAGTATTTCGCGGCGCCCGCGCCGGACGGCAGTTCGCTCGCCATCACGGCGCGCGGCGTGGTATTCGGCCAGTGGTGGCGGCATGGCCACAGCCACATCGACGAGAGCGAAATCTGGCTCGTCAACGACGTGGCGCCCGGCAGCGCGTCCACCCCACGCTATGAACAGGTGACGACCGGCGGCGCGAAGAACGCATGGCCGATGTGGTCGCCCGACGGCGAGACGATCTACTTCATGAGCGATCGCTCGGGCAACGAGAACCTGTGGATGCGCCCACGCGCCGGCGGTGAGGCCACCGCGCTCACGCACTTCACGGAGGGGCGCCTGCTCTTCCCCACCATCTCTGCCGACGGACTGGCAATCACGTTCGAGCGCGACTTCGGCGTGTGGACGTACGACGTCGCATCGCGCCAGGCCAAACGAGTGGCCATCACGTTGCGCGGATCACCCGCCGGACCATCCGTGGAGCACATGACCCTGAGCACCGGCATTCAGCAGCTCGCGCTGTCGCCGGATGGCAGGAAGGTCGCATTCGTCGTACGCGGCGAGGTCTTCGCGGCGTCGGCGAAGGAGGGCGGCGACGCGACGCGCGTCACGACGTCGGCCGGCCCGGAGGAGCAGCTCGCATGGGCCCCCGACAGCCGGCGGCTCGCGTACGCGAGCGAGCGCGATGGCGCGTGGCATCTCTTCCTCTACGACTTCGGCACACGCGCCGAAACGCAGCTCACGAAAGGCTCGGCGAATGATGTCGCGCCGCGGTGGTCGCCCGACGGGCGGCGCCTCGCGTTCGTACGCGGTGCGCGCGAGCTGCGCGTGCTCGACGTTGCTGCCGGCACGGACAGGCAGGTCGTCGCCGACGCGTCGCTCAGTCGTCCGCCATTCGTGGACGAGCGCGGCGTCGCCTGGTCCCCCGACGGACGGTGGCTCGCCTATGCCACGAGCAACGGCGCCAAGCAGTTCACGAACGTGTTCATCGTCCCGGCGGATGGCGGCGCAGCGAAGCAGGCGAGCTGGATGTCGAACAGCAACGGCGGCGGATTGTCGTGGAGTGCGGACGGCACGTTTCTCACGCTCGCGTCGGGCCAGCGCACCGAGGACGGACAGGCGGTGCGCATCGATCTCGTGCCGCGCACACCGCGATATCGCGAAGACCAGTTCCGCAAGCTGTTCAATTCCACGCCGGGACGCGTGCCCGGCCCGCAGACGCAGCAGCCCGGGCCGGGCGCACCGGGTGCGCCACCGGCAACCACGCCGGCGTCCGTGCCCGACAGCACCGCGCGGAAGGACAGCAGCGCCGCGGCGCGCCGTAGCACGACCATCGTGTTCGACGGCATCCGCCGTCGAGCGACCGCACTGCCCGTGGGAGTGGACGTCAACAGCGCGGTGCTGAGCCCCGATGGCAAGACGCTGTTGCTCACTGCGAGTGCGGCGGGACAGACGAACCTCTACACCTACAACCTCGACGAGCTGGCCCAGGGCGAACCCGTCGCGCGCCAGCTCACCAGCACGAGCGGCTTCAAGAGCGCAGCGCAGTGGTCGCCCGACGGAAAGGAAGTCTTCTATCTCGAGAGCGGCCGCATCAACGTCGTCAACGCCGAGTCGCGCGCCGTGCGCCCCGTCGCCGTGAGCGCGGAGCTCGACGTGGACTTCTCGCGCGAGAAACTCGCCGTGTTCCAGACGGCGTGGTCGTACCTGCGCGACAACTTCTTCGACGCGGGCATGCACGGCACCAACTGGACTGCGCTGCGTGAGACCTACGCCGATCGCGTGGCCGGCGCGCGCACGCCCGACGAGATGCGTCGCCTGATGAATCTCATGATCGGTGAGCTCAATGCGTCCCATCTCGGCATCGGCGGACCACCGGCACAGCAGCCGAACACCGGCAAGCTCGGCCTCCGCTTCGATCGCGCCGAGTACGAGCGCGATGGCCGGCTCCGCATCACCGAGGTCATCGCGCTGGGCCCTGCCGCGCTCGTGGGCGGCATCGCCGTCGGCGATGCGCTGACCGCCGTGGATGGCAAGCCGATCGATGCGCACACCAACATCGACGAGCTTCTGGCGTTTCGCACCGGCAAGCAGACCGTGCTCACGATTGCGCCGCGCACAGGCGCGGCGCGACAGGTCACCGTGCGTCCCGTGAACACGGGCACGGAGAAGGGGCTGGTCTATCGGGCCTGGGTGGAATCGCGTCGCGAGTACGTCAGCAAGGCGAGCGGTGGAAAGCTCGGGTACGTCCACATGATCGACATGAGCGATGTCGCGCTGCGCCAGCTCTACACGGACCTGGACGCCGAGCAGCACGATCGCGCGGGCGTCGTGATCGACGTCCGCAACAACAATGGCGGTTTCGTGAACGCCTACGCGCTCGACGTCTTCAGCCGAAAGCCGTACCTGAGCATGCAGGGCCGCGGTGACCCCGTCACGGGTGCCCGCACCGCACTCGGGCAGCGCTCACTCGAGCGTCCCACGGTGCTGGTGACCAACCAACACTCGCTCAGCGACGCCGAGGATTTCACCGAGGGCTATCGAGCGATGAAGCTCGGCACGGTCGTGGGCGAGCCGACAGCCGGATGGATCATCTACACATCAAACCGTACGCTGCTGGACGGAACGACGGTCCGATTGCCTGGCACGCGGATCACCGGCGCGGACGGGAAGGACATGGAGCTCGTGCCACGCCCGGTGGATCAGCTGGTCGTCCGGCCTGTGGGTGAGTCGTACTCGGGGAAGGATTCGCAACTCGACGCGGCGGTGAAGGTGCTGATGTCGTCGCTGCCGTAGTCGAATCGATTTGCGTCGTACAGCGAGCCGTACGGCGTACGGCGCATCGTTACGAGTGCGGCGCGTTGCGCGCGGCGATTCCGTGAGGCGACGCCGTGGTGGTTCGGACTTGGCTGCCGCTTTCTCGCGCAGTTGTGAAGCGGAGAACCACTGCGTTGTCTGACCCAATTGAATCTCCTCCAACTTTCCACGACCCGAAATCATTCTCCTTCCCCGCCGAATCAGACGCGCGACCTATCTCGGATACGGCCACACGGCTATCGCACGCGATGCGAGCGTTCGCGCTCTTGCTTGGATCTGAGTCTCAGCCCATTCCGGCTCGGCCGCGATCTCCTGATTCATCTTCAACAGAGAAGACCTTAGCGCCTCTCGCTTCGAAATGCCGACAACGTCGTCGGCGACCGTGAACGGACGATTGCCGAGTCGCGGATTTCCAGCGAGCGTCAGGAGTGTCAGATTGCCCAGCGTATGCTTTGCTCTGTCACGGGTCGCAATCGGGTTGGATCGCGGGTCGTCGGCAGCCACGCCACCGATGATTGGAGCCGTACTTCCATCAGGCAGGGGCCAGTGCTCCATCCATTTGTCGGGAAGCACGTGCTCAATCGTGAGATCCGGTCGTAGTCCGATGGTCTCATCGAACTTCGTGCGGGACGCGCGTTCGAGCATGCCAAGAATGTACGCTAGACGCGACGCCGGCATGGAAGCGTATTGCGGCCGCTCTTCGATGGCCGCCATGACGTCGGCGTCAGTCGGGAATTTTACAGAATCTCCCTCGCTGTCCGCGAATACCGATGCGAAGTTCTCGCGCGTGACGCCATGCGTGCGGAGGTGTGCCGCTACGCGAAGGAATGTGTTGTTGTATGCCTTGTTGGTGAGACCACACAGGGCGCGGCGAACGACATAGCTGGAGATCAGTGAGTACAGCTCCGACTCGACTGTCTCGTCTGGCGCTCCCGCCGCTATCACGAACACCAGCGGATAGGCGGTGCTCACGTCGAAGACGATCAGTTCGCGGGCGAGAGTCGTCAGTGGTCCGTCACCTTCTGGTGCGGCGAGCATCCGGTATGTTGGCGCATGACGGACCAGCGAGTCCAACTCCGCGTCCACGGAGGGGAATCGCTGCGTGGCGACGTACGACTTGTACCGGGCATACAGTTCGGTGAGCAGCACCTCCTTACCCGTCTCCGCGGCCAATGTGTGCGCCAGGAAGAAATCGATTCGCGGCTTCCGGATACGACCCTGAACTGTTTCCTGTTTCCAGAACGGATTCTCGAAGACGCTCCAGCGCTTCTCCATCAGTTCTTCGGGATCTTCGTCGCGCCGAATTGCCCGATGAAATACGTCGTTGCGAACCAGGTCCATCGCCGCGAGGGGCTCGCCGCCGCTGTTCAGCGTCTCGAAGATGACCTGTGCATCGTCCGTATCATCAAGCGTGATGACGATGACCCTGAAATCCTCAAGCATCGCGGCGGAAAGCGCGTTTAGGCGCGCTATCGGGTCGCCATTGTCGTCGGCGTGCATGAAACCCTCGGCCTGCTCACGCAAATACCACCACGCCCGCAGCGGCAGAGGAGCGTCCTCCTTGATCGTTCCCTTCTTGTAGAAGGCAGCCACATACTTGGCGCGCAGCTCGTCGCGGCTCAGGTCGACGAGGTCGCGCGACAGCGCACGGTCGAACTCCGTCGCATGAAGCTTGTACCGCTCGACCTTTCGATCCTTCATCAACGGTGTGTCCGCGTTCAGCAGGAACGTGGAGAGCTGTTCCGCCAGCATCGTTGCGCCGTGCTGGTTCGCGAGATCGCGCAACGCTGCCAGGAGAATCTGGTAGGTGGTCAACCGCTGCTGGCCATCGACCACGTCGAACACCGGAATGGTGCCGAACGTGAACTTGCCGCGTGGGCTCAGGAGGAGCGCACCCATGTAGTGCGGAAATGTCGGCTGGTCGCCCGCCAGCCTCTCCTGAGCCTTGTCCCTAAGGGACTCGAAGAAGCGCTCCAGCTGCCGGCCCTTCGTCCACGCATATGTACGCTGGTAGATCGGGACCACGAAGCGCTTCGGGTCCTTCAGCACATCGCCAATCTGGAATGGATCAGCCTTCACGATTGCCCCGTCGTGCGAGAATTCCTGCAAGATTCGCCGTCGCCGTCACATCGCCGTCGCTCACGAGTGCGTACTGCCACGGCTTGCCACCGTATGTCGCCGTGTGGGTGGTCGCATGACGACACCACACCGTGGCCGCGGTCGCCTTTGCTTCCACCTCGTTATCCTGCATTTCATCCACGCTCTTGATCTCCACAATCAGTTTCGCGTTTGCCGTCTCGATGATGAAGTCCGGTATGTACTGACTGTCGGCATTCCAGAAGATCCTCAGGTCGCGCTTACCCGGACGGAACCACTTGAGCGTCTGGTCCGGCTCGTCCTCCAGCAGCACCGCGAAGCGCCGCTCGCCGTCCGAGTGGAACTGCTGCTCCGGAAAGAGGCACCGGCGAAACCCCCCAACGCGCATCTGCCGCATGCGGAACATGTCCGTGACCATCGCGCGGAAGTCCCGAATCGGTTCGTGTACCGGCGCCGTTCGCTCCAGGCTGTGCAGCTCGGCCCAGCCCTCGCGTACCTCAGGGACGTAGTCGGCGGGCAGCTCGACTCGGTGCGTGCGCAGTTGAGCCGCCACTTTCGCCGCGATGTCGCGACCGAAATAGGCGAGCACGGCAGTCACCTTCTTGTCGTCCAACGCGTACTCGCGAACTGCCTCCACCGCCTGCGCCGCCGCCGCATACAGCAGTGCGCCGTGCGTGTCATAGTCGATGTCCGGCTCGTCGATGAGCGCGCGAACGACGTAGTCCTCCGGCCGATCTTCCGTTGCAACGATTCCGGCCGATAGGCGCACGCGTTCGCGGGACTGAAGCTCGGCGAGCAGGATCTCCTCGGCCGGAATCGCGTAGCGGAGTCCCGATACATCAAGCACAAAGTCGCCGTACGATACTCGCGTCTCACCGCTCGGCTGGAGCACGATGCGCGGAATGTCGATCGTGCCATGTGCCACGACCTCCAGCACGCGCTCCACGATCCGCCCGATGTCGACGTCCACGGCCAGGGCGCCCAAGGTGAGCTGCGTAGCCTCGAGGTTCTCACGCACGCGCGCCTCCACGACGGCGCGATGTTCGGGCTGCTGAAGCGCGACGCTGCTGGGCAGTGAGCGAAACTGACGAAGTGTGTCGTACGTCGCGCTGGCCACGCGCTGCTCCTCGCGGCTCTCGAACATCGGCGGCGTGGCGGGAGTGATCGGGGTGCCATCCGGCGCTGGTGGGGGCGGCGCCGCGAATTGACCGGCGAGATTGGGTGCGACGCTGACCGCGACCACGCGGAGTGTCGGGTCGTCCGGATCGATGACGAGGCGCTCCACCCTGAACGGCGAGTCGGGCCGCTCCGCGTCGTCCACGATCTCCTGAAAGCGGTCGTGAGCCACGATGGTCAAGCGGTCCACCTCGGGCACGCCGGTCGGCTTCCCGTACGGCAACCGCAGTCCCCGCCCGATCGACTGCTCCACCAGCGTCCGCGATTGCGCGGCACGCAGCGGAACGATCGTATACAGGTTCGTCACATCCCAGCCTTCCTTCAGCATCTCGACGTGAATGACGATCTCCGTCGGCTCATCCGCGCTCTCCACGCGGAGCAGCCTCTGGATCACCTCGTCCTTCTCGGAACCAGTGCGATTGGAGTGGACGGTGATGACGCGGCCGGCGTAGATGCCACCGTGAAAGCCGGGGCCTTCCATCAGGTCCTGGAGCATCGACGCGTGCTCCGTATTCCGCGCGATGACGAGCACGAACGGTTTCACGCGCGCCACGCCCTCGCGCTGCGCGTAGGCGGTGAGCTCGGCCTTGGTCTTCTCATGGAGGACGAGCGCATCCTCGAGCTTGATGCGGTCGAGCTGCGCTTCACCTACCGTAGCCGCGTCGAAGTTCACGCGACCGGCGACGGCTGGGCGCTTGACGAATCCGTCGCGGATGGCGTCGGCGAGCTTGTACTCGTAGGCGATGTTGCGGAATGGCGTGACGCGCGTGCCCTGCTGTACCTGCGGCGTGGCCGTGAGCTCGATGCCCATGAGCGGCTTGAGGTCGTCCAGCGCCTGCGCCGACGACGCGGCCCGGTAGCGGTGCGACTCGTCCATGAGGAGCACGAGGTCCGGGAGTCCGGCCAGGTAGTCGAAGTAGCTCTCGCCGATGGCCTCGTGCATGCGGCGCATGCGACGTCCGTCATCCGTGCCGAACTTGGCGATGTTGAACAGGTTGATATGCACCGCGCCTTCGCCGAACAGGTCGCCGCCCGCGCCACGCAATGCGTGGCCGCTGTCCCAGTCGTCGCCCGTGATGAGCAATGGCGGCGTGACGGCAAAGTCCGCGAGCCCCTCGAACACGTACTTCCGCGTGTTCGGGGTGAAGTCGGCGCGCAGCTTCTTATAGATGGTGAGGTTAGGCGCGACGACGAAGAAGTGCCGCACGCCGTGCGCCTGGTGCAGGTGCGCGATTGCGGCGCCCATGAGGCGCGTCTTGCCCACGCCAGTGGCCAGCGCGAAGGTGAACGACGGAAAGCCGCGATCGAACGCCGCAAGTGAGGGCACCACCGATTGGCACGCGGCCAATTGCGCCGCGCGATCGCCTGTATTGATGGTCGAGAACGCTGCGCCGCTCCCGCCACTCGGCGGCAGGGCGAGTGCGTCGGCGAGGCGAGCGAGGATCTCGAGTGAGGTACGCTGCGGCGCACGGAGCGACAATCGCTGGGCGATGGATGCGACGCTCATGCGTCGGCGTCCGGCTCGAGGATGGTCTCCTGCGCGGGGTCGGCTCCGCGCCGGCGTCCGCGGCGGCGCGGTGCGGCAGCGGGGGTGTTTGGCGTGGCTGGCTCGACGCGCGTGTCGCCCTCGGCCGCAGCCGGAAGTGCCGCGACCTGAAGTGAGTAGTCGTCGCGGCCGAACTCGCAGTGGCCAAGGACTGCGTTGGGAATCTTTTTCAGCGTGAGATTGGGCCAGGCGGTCGCGCTGCCGAGCCAGGCGTTGCACAGGATGAGCAGTGAGCGCTCGGAGCCGACCTGCTCGCTCAACCACTCGAGCTGCGTGGCGTTGAGGGTCTGCGTGGTGACGTATATGAAATCGCGTTCGGTGGAGTGGCCTTGCTGCCAGAATAGCTCCGCGTGCGGCGCGTAGCGAAAGCCTTCGAGCTTGCAGGACGCCTCGGTGAGCATTGCCGAGTTGTATTCTCGGCTGATGACCCAGTTGCCCCATTGGTCTTTCGCGAGCAGGGATGGGGCGAGGCGGTAGAAGCGGAAGCCGCCGCCGCCCTTCCAGTCGACGGCATCAGTAACGCCGCCGGGATCGTCGCCGTCGATGACTTTCCTCAGTCGGGGGACGCAGTGCGTTACAGCGTGGTCGCCGAGTTCGATGCCGATCCAACGTCGGCCCATTTTGTGGGCGACGGCGGCCGTGGTGCCGGAGCCAGCGAACGAGTCTAGGACTAGGTCATTCGGTGAGGTCGCAAGCTCAACAATCCTACTCATTAGGCGTTCTGGCTTAGGAGTCGCGAACGCTTCCGCGGCGCCGAACAGCTCGTTGCTCTCCTTCTTCGCTTCCTGATTGTGGCCGACTTCTCGGTTCGTCCACCAAGTCCAGGCACTTACACCATCGCTTTCGCTCTCATAGCTCTTTATACGAGGGCGAGCGTCCCCAGCGAGTCCGAACCACATGCGGCCATCATTCCGAAGACGCCAGTATTCAGGCTCGATGTTCGCCCAACAACGTCCGGCTGGCGGCTGGTAGCTGACACCGCTTGGCGTTGTGATCGTATACATCTGATTGGGGCGAAAACCCCTGTGCCGTAAAATCCGTCGACGTCCAAGCGCCTCGAGCGTCTCTGTCGGGATTCCGATAGCGTGCAATCTGTTCGTGGGAGCGCTGCGGCCTGTTTAGAACGAGCCGAGAGCGATTGCGCGCGTAAACCATCACGTTGTCATGCGCGGCGCCAAGACGCAGGCGTGCTTCAGGCGATGTGCGCTTTTGCCACACCACATTGGACACAAAATTGCCACGACCGAACACTTCGTCGCACAACACTTTGCAATACGCATGTTCGTTGTCATCAAGTGTTATCCAGATAGATCCGTCTTCGGCAAGCAATTGGCGCAACAATTCCAACCGGTCGCGCATCATCGACAGCCATAGGGAGTGCTCGATCCCGTCATCGTAGTGCTCGAACGCGCTCCCCGTGTTGTACGGCGGGTCGATGAATACGCACTTTACCTTCCCCGCGAACTCCTGCTCAAGCGCCTTCAACGCGAGCAAGTTGTCCCCTTGAATGAGCATGTTGTCGAATCGATCGCTGCCACTGACGCGCTCGGCGGCGTGATACGACAGCTCCGGATCCTCGATGAGAATTCGGGGCTCGAGCCGCGGACGCTCATCCTTGCCGACCCACGTGAGCTCCAGCTTCTGCTTGCGCGTCATTCAGCGAGTCCTGTACCGGTGCTGTCGGGAACCGTTCGCTTCGTCGCCGCAGCGAGTCACGCGAGATGGCAACCGCGATTAGGGGGAGATCGTTCGTAGACAGAATATGCCTCGCGGACACGAGCCAGACGAGATGCTGTCGCACCTTACGCTGGCAACGCCATCTCGAGTGCTTGGGCGCCAGTGCCGGCGGCGCTGAGCCGTCGCACACTTGCCCGCCAAACGCTGTTGCGGCGCTACGTCTTCGGCCGAGCGAGCGGCAGCTCGTGCTGCGCCGACTCCGGGGGCAGCTGAAGGTCCACGAGACCCACTACGGCGATGCCTGCCTGCGTGGCAATGGCGCGAATGTCACGATCGTCCGAGTAGATAACAGTCGCCTGATTGACCTTCGCGATCGCGACGATCTGCCTATCGTACTTGACCTTCGCCCACGTCGAATCGGACGCCCCTCGCTTCGCCTTGCCGTCGATCGCCGAGCGAGTCATCGCGGCAACTTCGATCGCCGCTCGCGTGTCGAACGACTCGATGCGGAACACCGTGACCTTGTTGATGTCGTCGATGAGTTGCTGAGAAGCAGCCGCGCCTGCCCGAACGAGGACTTCGCTCAGCGCGGGCGTGGGGATGATGATCCGGCTCCCGCTCTTCTCCAGTTCATCGATGAGGAACGAAATTCGTTCCTTGACGAAGTCAATCGGCCGGCCGGCAGAACTCGTCGGCGCTCCACTTTCCGGCCGTAGCACCAGCATCAGGATGGTGGCGTCAATCACCACCATGCTGCCTCCGTGCTGCTCCTCCCCGAATCAGCGCAAGCTCAGCGTACGCGTCCTCCCCCCATCCGCCGTCGATTGCACGAAGACGGGACACTGCGACAGAGAGCGGCGCGTCTTCAAGCGCTTCGAACGTCTTGACCTGAAACTCGAGCAGCGTCCAGAGCCCGTCACCGTCACGGCCCCATCGGCCATTCCCGAACAGGCGAACCGGCTCGAACAGCTTCTGGGCGAGCTGCTTGGCAAGCTGTTTCGTGGCCCAGCAGTGGCTGATCAATTGGTCTTCGGATTTCAGGAGGATGGGCACGGTTTCGTCCGTGCCACCGACCTTCATGACGAAGCCGTCGATCGTGCCCACCTGTCGCACGGAGGAGAGAACCTCTTCCGCCTCCTCCCGACCTGGGAACACGAGGATTTTTGCGCCGCGGGTCCTTTCGCGGAGCAGACCAACGCCATTGTCTTCGCGAAGCATCCGATTGACGGCCTTGAATGCGCGAATGGCATCCCGCGGCGCATCACCGCGCTGAACCGACGCCGCGCGCTCTCGCACCTTGGGCACCGCCTCGCGCTCGACCTTGTGCACGAGAACAGTGCTACCAGTCTCGAGACGCTCGAAATGCACGGCGCCCGGCTCACCCAGTATCTCAGCGAGCTGTTTCATATACTCCGCGAGACGCGCCATCGGCATCGTCGCTGGAGTATACGCGTCGATGCTGAACCGGTATTCGGTTCCCGTGGTCCCCTTCGATGTGCCCGGCGTCGCGCGATGTTTCTTCATGGTGCTACCTTGGGAATCCTGCTGGACCGCCTTCAAGCTAGCGAAGTGCAGGAAACGGCGATGCAGTGCCAACGGTACCGCGCGTTCAACCGCGTCGCCAGTTGAACCATCCTCACCGCGTTCGCCAGCGAATCGCGAACACTTCGCTCCACGTGTGCGACGCGCCGAGTTGCCGTTCTATCGACGCGATCAACTCGTCGCGGCGCTCGCCGATTCTGTCCTGCGCGTCGTAGAGCGCCCGGCGCTTCGCCGCCCGTTCGCCCTCCAGTGCCTTGAGCGATCGTTGCGCCGCCAGCTTGTCGGCGAGCGTCGCCGCCGCGAGCGACGCTCGCCGCGTCTCACCAATCGTACGATCCAGCTCCTTCAACTCCCGCTCGAGCGACGTCCGAAGGTCGTCCGCCCACGCATCCAGCTTCACCACCTCCTCGTCGTACCACGCGGAGTTCCGCTGGTTGACCTCGGCGAGCACGCGCGCGACGGCCGCCTCGCGCACGTCGAACACGCCCTCGATGCCGCCAGCCGCCGGGTCGGACGCCAACACACGCAGTCGCATGAGCCGTCGGCACTGGTCGTCGTCGAGCGAGACGCCATCGTCGGTTACACCCGCGAGCACCAGATGCTCCTCGTCCCTGAGCGCACGCACGGCGAGCCGACCGCATACCAGCGAGCCTGAGCTTCCGTCGAGGCCACGCAGCGCGTCGGCCGCTGGCTGCTGTCCGCGCAAGTCGAGCACCAGTGCGACCATGGGTAAGTCACGCTCCAGCGCTCGCCTCATCACCGACTGCGCCAGAGCGTGCTCCGGACGGTAGAACTGCTCCTCGCGCCGCTCCGCATCCATCCAGTCGAGGTTATAGCGACCGGCGGGACCCAGCGCTCCCGTGTAGCTGAAACGCGGTGCGGTGACGTCGAACTCCGCGTCACCGTCCAGCTCAAATCGGCTCAATTCCCACAGCCACCGCTGTCGCTCGGCAAGCGACTGCTGCGCCAAGTCCCTGTGAACCCTCAGTCTCGCCTGGACATCCTCGTCGAAGTGCTCCAGTACCGCCCGCCGCGTAGCGTCGAGGCGCCCGGCGATCTGCGCCTCGAGCTCAGCCTGGAGCGCATCGAAAGCGGCGACGATCTCGCTCTCCGTTCGGCAGTCCTGATACACTTCCGCGATCCGGCGTTCGAAGTCGATCCCGCTCTCCAGAACGCCGAGAACCTTGTCGGATGCACCGAAGACGCCTTCGAAGAGGCGGAACTTGAGCGACAGTATCTCGAAAACACGCTCGTCGGCCGCGTTCGCACGGTTGAGGAGATTGACGACCACGACGTCGTGCTTCTGCCCGTAG
>JBBQDT010000128.1:0-12555 GCA_038319955.1 Gemmatimonadales bacterium
GGTTCGCGCCTATCTCCGGTCACTTCTTGCAGAGATAGTCGACGGCCACGCCGCCGAGCGAGCCGCCGAGCGCTGGGCCGAAGCCGGGCAGCTTGTTGACGTTGCGCTCGATGACCTTCGTGCTTTTCACGTCGGAATAGAAGACGTTTTCCTTCGCGGCGAGATAGCGCCTCGAGCAGTCGAAGGTGGCGATCGTCCTGGAGCTCGCCCATGTGCCGCGAGCGGCCTTCACGGGCGGCGTGAACACGACGCGCACCGTGGCCGACACCATATTGCCGTCGCGCTTCACGCTCTTCGGGTCAACAGACACGACGTTGCCGCTCGCGGTGGTGCCGATGTCCTTCCACTTCTGCGCCGAGGCCAGCGGCGCGACTGACAGGAGCAGGATGATGCCGAGTGCGGCTGAGCGCATGATATTCCCGAGCTAGATGTCGTAGTGCTGGCCTACCTTGCGGCCGGCGTAGATCCCGAAGCCGGTGCCGATCATCGAGACCATGAAGGCGGTCATGAAGCCGGCCTTCTCGCCAGCCCACCAGCCGATGCCGCCCCCAATCGTGGCGCCGATGAACGACAGCATCTTGGTGAGCATGGTCTATCCGCGCCGCGCTGCCACGAGCTCTGCCTTCTCGCGGAAGGAAAAGACGTGACCGCACTTCACGCAGGCGTAGCTGCCGGTATGGGCACCCAGGTCATAGAGTTTGGCGAGCTGTGGGTGCCCGCATGGTGCGGCGCCCCAGGCATCGCGCAACTCCTGCGCACGCTTCTGCTTCATCGTCTCCTCCAGTCGTCATCCCGCCACGCTAACCACATGCAACCTCGCAGGTTGGGGCGTGCAACGCCAGCGTGCGCAACAGGGTGCAGCGACGACGTGACGCCCTCGGTGGCCGCATCCGCGTGCGTTTCTGAGTACATTGCGGTTCACACGTGAGGAGCAGCGATGATCCGAGGTTTCGAATTCGAAGAGGACGGGCGGACGTTCACGTGCAAGGTTGAAGCGCGACGCGCAACGCCCGATGACGCGTGGTGGTGGTTCGATGTCTCCGGCGATCGTCAGCGTTATGCGCCCTTTCAGGCCGCTTCAGCCGACACGCAGAAGGCAGTGAAGACCAAGATCCTCGCGTTTTATACGAATCTGCTCGAGGCGCGCGCGCGTCCGGTCGAGCCGCGCAGTCACTGGGGCCGCCGTCCCAAGGTCGCAGCACCCGAAGCGACCCCCACAAGCTGATCACCAACGACGACCGGCGCCCTCATGGGGCGTCGGTCGCCAGCTTGTCCCAATACCGTCCCATCTGTCCGCGCAGCGCCATGGCTTGCTGCGTGATGCCGGCATCACGCCACGACTCCTGGTCGATGCCCTCCGCGATAGCCAAGAGCGCCGGCGTCGCTCCATACAACTCCAGCAGGTCGGGACTCTGCGCGTGATACCACGCAAGCATCCACTGCTGCTCGTCATCGATCGCCTCACGACGTGAACGCACGTTGAGCGCCTCGACGACCTCACGCATCGTGCCGTCCGGCAGCGGCGCGATGCCTGTGCGTGCTGGCAGTTCCATCGCACCATACCAGACGAGAAATACAGCGCGCTTGATCGCCTCATTCGCCTGCTCGGCGTCTGCGAACAGCTCTTCGTATGCGCGCACGATCGCCGGGTACTCGCCATAGACGCCGGAGCGCTCGATCTGCCGGTCGCGCTCCTCGATGGTGCCGGTGGCGCCGGCGATGCTGGCAAGTACGGCGTCCTCCCAGCCAGCGATGGATCTCAGACTCAGCACTTACGCAGTTCCCTTCATTCCGTCACGAGTCGCACTCGCGTGTCCCATGGATCGTTCGCGACGACGTCGCCGCCGTCCTCGTACGCAGTGTAGCCCTTGGCGCGGAGGCTGTCTGCCGCGGCGCACACGTCGGCACTTGTGGGAAGGACGACACGCCACTCCAGGAGGCGAGCGTCCGCATCAGTCGGCCGCGCGGCATTTGCGCCCGCCCATGTGTTCAGCCCCAGGTGATGGTGATAGCCGCCCGCAGCGAGAAAGAGAGCGCTGGGATACGTCCACACCATCTTGTCGAGACCGAGCGCGGTGTGATAAAAGTTTGCCGCTTCATCGAGTTGACCGACGTGCAGGTGCACATGTCCCATCGCGGTACCCGCGGGCATACCGATCCACCGTTCGCTGCCTGTCGTGGTGAGCAGGCCCTCGAAGTCGAGCGGATCGGTCGCCATGGCGAGTTGTCGGTCAACGGCGCGCCACGTGTTGCGCGGCCGATCGGCGTACACCTCGATGCCCAGGCCATCCGGGTCGCGCAGGTAGAGCGCCTCGCTCACCAGATGATCCGACGCGCCAGCCCGCGCGCCAATCTCGGCGAGGTGGAGCGCGAATCGCGCGAGCGACGGCCGGTCGGGGAGCAGGATCGCATAGTGATAGAGTCCGAGGCGGCCCTGCTGCATCATTGGCCTGGCGGTCGCTCGCTCGGTGAGCCGCACGAGCGGGGTGGCGCCGGCCACCGTGCCGAGCATCGCGGACGTGTCGTCGCGCTCGAGGACGCTGAGGCCGAGCACCGGCTCGTAGTACGCGAGCGCGCGGCGCAGGTCGGAGATCTGCAGCCACACATGTCCGAGTCGCGTGGCAGCGGGAAGTCTCCATTCCGGCGACGGAATCCCGACGTCCATCACGGGTTCGATGTCACGTCGTGCATCGTCGACGGGGTCGCCCAGGATACGGCGCACGCTAGTTCCGATTGGGGATCATGTCATCCACCGACTGGCGATCATGTCATCCACCGAGAATCGCCCGGAGCCGCCAACCGCGAGCGCAAGCGAGGAAACCAGGAGCAGAAGGACGAACTCGTAGCCGCGGGGAAGAAAGAAGCCGTTGGCGGCGTGCACGATCAAGATGGCGCCAAGCATGTCGATGGCGAGGCCAAGCGCGATGAACCGGGTGATCAGACCGATGACGAGACCGATCCCCCCGAGGAACTCGAGGAAGGTCACCAGGGTCGCCGTGATCGTCGGCATCGGGGCGCCCATCTTCGTGAATCCGTCGGTGACGCCCGGAAGCCCCATGACGAACAGCTTCTGGTAGCCGTGTGCCATGAAGATGATTCCCGTGATGATGCGAATCATCGCGAGGGCAATACCCTGCTGGCGCGGCGCGGCCGCGAACAGTGGCGAGGTGGACATGGGCCTCCATGAAGTGGTCAGTCGGGCTGCCCATGCAGCAAGACCACTGCCGTCCTCGAGGAGAGTGGCTCCGCGAGTCCCGTCACGAACCGCCCTGCGGCCTCACCACGCCGCCCGACAGGCGGCGAGGCGGCTTGCCTCAATGCGGTGTGATGGACCGTTGATCCACTCGGGGAAGCACGACCGGGGACCGCTCCGAGAGCACCTTCGTGGTGAATCGCTGCGCCTCTGAAATGCGCTCGACTTCGAGGGAGATCGCATCGAGCGCCTGCATGATCGGCGCAAGCGAGAGTCCGGCATTCGGCCGCGGTGCGGACAACTGCGCGGTGCGCACTGCGCTACGGGCGCCGAGATATGCGCCGAGCCACGCACCGACGACGCCCGCGAGCAGTGCGATGCAGCCGGCCGCGCCGAAAAGCAGGATGTAGTGCTCACGCAGCGTGCCGTTCAGGAGGCCGGGAAGCGACATACGTAGATCCTCGAAAGGGGCAAAGGCGAATGCGAAAAGCAGTCCCTCGCTGCGCTCGGGACGACGACGTGCCGACTGTACGCGACCCCCGTTCCGAAAGTGTCAGCCCTGGAGCGCGGAGGCTGCGAGCGCGACCTGTGCCGACCGACCTGCACCCCTCCGCTGAACATAGCTGCCGTCCGGTTGGAGATCCCAGCCCGTGGGATCATGCAGGTAGAGCTCGAGAACGTGGTCGAGGCGAGCGCGCTGCTTCGCGTCTGGCACCGGCACGAGCAGCTCCACCCGCCGCCTCAGGTTGCGCGGCCGAAGGTCCGACGAACCAATGAAATACTCCGGCGCGCCATCATTCGCGAAGCGGTAGATGCGCGAGTGCTCGAGAAAGCGCCCGACCACCGACGTGATGCGGATGCGCGACGAGCGTCCCGCCACGCCGGGCACGAGTGTACAGATGCCGCGAACGACGAGATCGATCTCCACGCCGGCTTCGGATGCGTCGTACAGCGCGCGCACGACCTCGGGATCGGAGAGTCCGTTTACCTTGATGGCAATCGCCGATGGCCGCCCCGCCCGCGCGTGCGCCGTCTCGCGCGCGATGCGGGCGAGTATTTCGGGCAGCAGTTGGTGAGGCGCCACGAGCGCACCATGCGACAGACCCTGCGGTGGCTGTGACGATCCGGTGAGCGCATTGAACAGGTCGGATATGTCGGCCGTCAGATCCTCGCGCGCCGAGAAGAGACTGAGGTCAGTGTACTGCCGGCCGGCGCGCGCATTGTAGTTCCCTGTGCTCACGTGCACGTAACGCTGCAGCTTCTCGCCCTCGCGCCGTACGACGAGCGCAACCTTCGCGTGCGTCTTCAGGCCCACGAGGCCGTACACGACGTTCACGCCGGCGCGCTCGAGCGCGCGCGCCCACGAGACGTTGTGCTCCTCGTCGAAGCGCGCCTTGAGCTCGACGAAGGCGACCACGCGCTTGCCAGCGTTCGCCGCGCGCAGCAGTGCCTCCACTACCGGTGACGGATCGCCCACGCGATAGAGCGTGATGCGAATCGTCGTCACGGCGGAATCAGCGGCCGCATCGCTCAGAAAGCGCACGACGGTGTCGTCGAAGGAATCGAAGGGGTGATGGAGGAGGAGGTCGCCATCACGAATGACGTCGAACATCGAGCGCCCCTCTGGCACCGGTGACCCTCGGTGCAGCGCTGGATATTCCAGCTCCGCACTCGGTGGCAGCGGGAGGTCGCCTAGGCAGCGAAGGTCGATGAGGCCATCGATGACCTGGACTTCGTCCACGGCCGCCTCCATCCCCTGCGCGATCGCATCGCGACGCAGGCTCTCGAGCACCAGCTCGGAGACGAACGCCGGCATCGATCGCTCCACCTCCACGCGCACCGCTGGATTGTATTGGCGACGCTCGGTCGCCTCGGCGACCGCGTGCAGCAGGTTTTCCGCGCCCTCCTCGTCGAGCGTGAGGTCGCCGCGACGGGTGACGCGGAAGAGATGAGCGCCCTCCACCTGCACGTTGGGATGCATGAGGTCCACGTTCGCGCGCAACAGTTCTTCGATGGCGATGACGTCGCCCGTTCGGCCCGGCACCGGCAAGAGGCGCGCGACGTCGCCCGGCAGCTCGAACTCGGCGAGATGTGGCTTTTCGCCCGGACCTGCGCGAAAGACCACCGCCAGGGAAAGGCCGAGGTGCGGCAGGTGAGGGAGCGGATGGCCAGGACTCAGCGTCATCGCGAGTGGTGTGAGGCCGGGATGAATCTCGTCGCGACAGCGTGCGCGGAGGATCTCCTGCTCTTCGTGTGTCAGTGCCTCCCACGTCACGATGCGTGCGCCGATGTGCGCTGCGGCGCGCAGGCAATCGCGCGCGACGCGCGATTGCGCGGCGAGGATGTCCGCCACCTCCTCCTCCACGCGCGCGAGACGCTCGCGTGGCGTGAGCCCGTCCTCGCCGCGAGCATCCCGCTCGTCCCGATCGTCGGCCGCGCGGCGCAACCCCGACATGCGCACCATGTACAGCTCGTCGACGTTGCTGCTGACGATGCCGAGGAAGCGGAGACGCTCCTTCAACGGTGTGGCGGCGTCGGCGGCGATGGCGAGCACGCGCCGTTGAAACGCGAGCAGGCTGAGCTCGGGATTGAGCATGTCGGCCGGCGAGCCGGGCGGCAGCGTGGCGACCGGGAGCATCTGGTCGGACTCTTCGCGCTGTTCGCGCCGCGGGTCCGAGCGCTTCCACCGCACGAGGAGCTCTGCGTGTTCGCGTGGGTCTCCTGCGGCTTGACGCAGGTCGTGTTCGGTCTCGAGCGCGCGCGCAAGCTGGTCGAGTACCGCGACGTCGCCGCGGCGCAGGTGTGCGCAGAGATGATGGAAAGTGCGCTCGGTGCCGTTGCGGCGAACCGTGAGCCGGTCGAAGTGCAGCTCGAGTCGTGGGCGGCGAAAGAAGTCGTGGTTCGCCGTGCGGGTCAGGCGTTCCACCTCGAGGTCGAGCTGTACGGCGAGGCGCCGCGGATCGACGAACGCGCGCACGCGTCGCGTGGCGGCGTTGTCTTCGGCGAGCGCATCCTGCACGTCGGTGGCGCGCACGCGCGCATCGAGCCGCACGGGTGGCTCATCCGCCGATCCATTTATGCGCAGCGACAGTAGATGACGGTCGTCGGCGCCGATTCGCAAGCGGAGCGTGATGCCCCGCCGCCTGAGCGAATCGTCGCTGCTGTCGATGTAGAGGTCGCGGTGTACCGAGCGTCGCGGCGCGCTCGACGCGATGCCGAGTGGCAGCCGCGCGGACGCGAGCGCGGCAAGCTGCTCGGCGGAACGGAGCTCGTAGCGGAACGAACTGCGGACGTGCTGCCGTCCTCGCACGCCGGTCAGCGGGGACCCACGCAGGAGGCAAGCATCCCGGCCGTCTCGCGCTCGCTGCCGATGGTGCGATAGAACTCGTCGAAATACTCGAGCGTCTCGCGCACGATGCGCTCATCGAGCAGCTTGCCCACCTCGTCGTGATACAGGGCGTAGATCGCGTCCTTCTTCTGGTTGAACAGCGCGATGGCCGCGGGAATTTCCGGCTTGAGCACGCAATAGCCGCGATACAACCGATCGCGCACGCGCTTCACCGCGAGTCGCGGATCGACGGTGGCGTATGGCGCGTTGACGGCGCCCGAGAAATCGAAGTCATAGCCGATGGGCAGCAGCGCACTGCCATCCGGCTTGGCGACGAGCTCACCGTTGTGCAGGCCGTTGAACGAGAAGTCGGTATTGGCGATGAGGTATTCGAACAGGAAGGCGACGGCCGCTCGCTCGGGATCGAGGTCGTCTGGCCCAGCACCCTTGACCTTCATCATCTTCCCGCCGAGGCGGTCCGCCATCTCATCGGGATCCTCGAAGACGAAGCTGTAGCGTGTGGCCACCGGCTTCCCCGACGCGCTGTCCGCGTAAGTGACTCGCAACACGCGCACGCGGTGACTCACCGGCGTGAGCACCTGGTAGATGCGATAGAGCTGCATCTCCTGCAACACGAGCTGCTCATAGTTGTCCCTGTCCTTGCAGACGCTCACCATCTTCGGTTTCTGGAGGTCGTGGAAGAGCGTGCCCTTCGCCTCCTTGTTGCCGATGTTGAGGCGAATCGGCGGGAACTCGCAGTTCTTGAGGCGCCAGATGCCGTGCGTCTTTGCGCGGATCGGCACGGTGACCGTCTTGCCGTCGGCCGCTGTGTAGGAAAGGGTCGCGCTGCGATACGGCGAGTCGTCCCGTCGGTCGCCGCGGAGCTGCTTCATGTTGGCAGTGAGCGTGACGGCGAGCGCCACCTGGCTGGCGAACAGCGGCGGCGAGGTGGTGTCGGCCTTTGGTTCCTTCACGCGCGCCGAGTCGCTCTTCTTCGTCTTGGGCTTCTGATCCTGGAGCGCGTGCACCGGCGCCGTGATGACAGGGATCGTCACGATGGCGGCGAGCAGCGCCATGATGCCAAAGCGCATGGGGGATCGCATCGTCAATTCTCGCTGGTCACAGGAACTCGGCATCCATCACCACCGACGAGCCGGCCGCGCGGATGAGCGAGAGCAACTCTTCGGGTGGCGTCTTCTTGCGAACCTGCACGAAGTATTCGATGACGTCCACGCCGTCCACGTTCATGGTTCGGGAGAAGCGCCATTGCTTGGCGTAATCCTGGAGCTTGGGCTCGATGACGTTGCGCAGCGTATCGAGGTCGTGCGTGCGCATCCGGAGGATCGACTCGTCGCCCCCTGCCTCGCCCTCGTCGTTGGCGCGCGCTCGTTTCCACGCGCGGTCAGCGACTCCCTCGAGCTGGTCGCGCGTCATGTTGCGGAAGACTTCGTCGTCGATGCGCGCCACGAAGGTGCCGGTGCGGGCGAGCTGCCGCGCGCGCTTGAGCCGCTTGTCGGCGATGCGTCCGTCCAGCTCCATGGGCGCGTTGCCGAAGTCGGTATACCAGAGCAGGAGAACGGTGGCATTGAACGCCATGGAGATGACCGCCGCGACGGGCAGGTTCACCGAGGCGGCGAGGCCAATCGCCGTGGCGAGGAAGACGTATACCGCGTCCTTGCTGTCGTCGAGCGTGTTGCGAAAGCGCACGGCGGCCACGATGCCCGCGAGGCTGAAGGCGAGCGTGATGCTGTACTTCACGAGGAGCACGATGCCCGAGACGACGAGCGGCAGGATGATCAGCAGCTGGACGACCGACTGCTGATAGCCTCGCTTGGCGCGCGTGAGCAGGTAGACCCACGCGACCGGCATCGACAGCAGCACCGATGCGAGCATCGCCACCGTGACCGTGATGGCGAGCGTGACTTCATCGAGCGGCGTGACGGCGGTGCCGCGCGAGGTTACCGGAGGTCCGCCGCCGAACAGTGCGTCGAGCGACGCCGGGGCCAGCGAACCGGCGCGGGGAAGCAGGTGCCACATCAGTGTCCCGCCACCGATGAGGACGACGTAGTAGACGACGAGACGTCCCACGATGCGCGATGTGGTCGTCGTTTGTACGCCGTTCGCTTCCATGCAACCTCCGAATGAGTGCCGGGGTATTATCGTGCTCATCGGGCTCGAGCGCCATGCTTGCCGCCTGCGGTCCACGCGTCCACATTCGCCCCATGACTCGACTCTTCCGTCTGGCCGTTGCGTTCTGCGCGCTCGCAGGCAGCCACGTCGTCTCGGCGCAATCATCGCCGGCGTCACGTCCGTCGCTCGTGGTGCTGGTGACCATCGACCAGATGCGCGGCGACTATCTCACGCGCTTCGGGCCGCAGCTGACCGGTGGCCTGGGACGGCTGATTCGCGGCGGCGCGTGGTACACCAACGCGCATCACGACCACGCCATCACCGAGACGGCGCCGGGTCATGCGACGCTGCTGTCGGGGCGCTTTCCGCGGTCCACCGGCATCATGGCGAACCGCGTGGGCGTGGATGACGACGACGCGCCGCTGATCGCGAGTGGCGTGGGCGGAGGTGCGTCACCGAAGCGATTCGTCGGCACCACGCTGTCCGACTGGCTCACGTCGGCCGACAGCAAGTCACGCACGTTCTCCGTATCGACGAAGGACCGCGGGGCGATCCTGCCGGCCGGCAAGTCGAAGTCGGAGGTCTACTGGTACTCGCCCGATGGCCGTTTCGTCACGAGCTCGTACTACCGCACCGAGCTGCCGTCGTGGGTGAGCGCCTTCAACGACCGCCATGTTCCGCAGACCTTCGCGGGGCGGAGCTGGACGCTCCTGCTGCCGGACAGCGCGTATCACGAGGCGGACAGCGTCGAGGTGGAGGCGGGGGGCAAGGGCGTCGTCTTCCCGCACAACCTGCCCGAGGATCCGATGGATGCGGCGAGCATCGTGCGCGGCACTCCGTTCATCGACGAGATCACGCTCGCCTTCGCCATTCACGGCGTGCAATCGCTCGCCCTCGGCGCCGGTGCGTCGACCGACCTGCTCGCCGTCTCGTTGTCGGGCACGGACTACATCGGACATCGCTACGGCCCCGACTCGCGCGAGATCCATGACCAGATCCTTCGCGTCGATCGTGCGCTCGGCGTGTTCCTCGACTCGCTGTACACGCTGCGCGATTCATCGAAGGTGACGGTGGTGCTGACGGGCGACCACGGCGCCGGCACCATCCCCGAGATCGCGGCAGCGACAGTGAAGCCGACGCCGGAGCGTGTGACGATGTACACGCTGCTGCCCGAGCTGCGCGCGCAGTTGCGCGCGCTCAAGGTGGATACGATGGCGCTCGAGATCGACCAGCAGATCGTCGCGATCGATCGCGCAGCGTTCGCAAAGGCCAGCGTGAACGGAGATTCGGTACTGGCCGCATTCGCTGATCAGGTGCGCAAGCTGCCCGGTGTGGCGCGCGTCGACCGATTCAAGGCGCTGCTCGCTGACACGCTCACCGATCCCATCGCCCGGCGCTGGAGTCACCAATTTCCGGCCAATACCACGGTGGACCTCGTGGTGACGCTCACGCCGTTCAGCCTGTGGCGCGGCAACATCGCCTCGCACGGCTCACCCTACGACTACGACTCCAACGTGCCGCTGGTGTTTTACGGCGCGGGAGTGCAGCCGGGAAAGCACGGCGAGTTCGTGCGCACCGTCGACCTGGCGCCAACGCTGGCGGCGTTGGCGGGCGTGAAGCCGACGGAGCGGCTGGATGGCGTGATCTTGCGAGGCGCCCTGAAGTAGGAGCGCCCGCGCCGGCACGCCCTCAGGTCCTTCGCGTCTGTCCGCGCAGGAGCCTGAGCACAAACAGCAGTACCACGGCGCCGATGAACGCCACGAAGATCGTGCCGCCGAGACCGCCGACGGGCGACGTGACGCCGAGCTGGCGAAAGAGCCATCCGCCGACGAACGCGCCGACGACGCCGATGATGATGTCGCCGATCAGGCCGTAGCCCGTACCGCCCATCACCAGCGACGCGAGAACGCCGGCAATGAGCCCGACGATGATCCAGGTGAGCAAGTCCATTGAACGCCTCTCGAAGGGGGGACACGAGGCCGGCGTGTCATCCGGCTGGCACGGCGAGATGCATATCCCTGACCACCAAGCAAGCACGCCATTCGAACCCGGGGCCGAAGTGGAGCGAGCACCCGCGCTCAGAGAATTTTTGCCGCCAGCCGCTGAATCGTCGTAACGTTGCGGAACGTGTTGTCGGCGCCGAGCAGTTTCTTGAGTGCGCCCTTCCAGAGGACAGAGTCGCTCATGTTGCCGCGGCAATACCAGTAGACCTCGCGGCCATGCACGTGGAAGTCGTCGTAGTCCGTGCTGATCGCCTTCAGCCTGCCCGGGAAGTCCGCAGGCAAGGCCTCCTTGAAGAAGCCGACCGACAGCGTGTGGCCCCGGCTCCTGGCGTCCCCGAATGGATGATTGGCGATAACGCCGGGAAGGTCAGCGAGCGCGCGGAGATAGGTGCCGACCTCCATGCCGAGCGTGGCCGCGAGATGCTTCTCGATCCTTCGCTCGAGCGCAGCCGCATCTCGCGCCGTGGTGTCGAACAGCACGTTGCCGCTGGCGATGAACGTCTCGACGTTCGAGAATGGCAACTCCTCGAACACCGCACGCAGGCGATCCATCTTGATCGTGCGTCCGCCGACGTTCACGGCGCGCAGCAGGGCGACGTAGCGAGTCATGACGCATCCGCCGCATCCAGCTCGGGCGCTGCGGCACTCGCCGCCGCCGCGGACGTCATGACGGGAATGACCTCGAACTCCACGAGGTCGTTCCACTGCGCGATCCATTGGTCGAGCAGTGCGCGGTCATCGCACTCCATGACCTGATAGCACCGACGCCGATCGTCCGTGACCCAGCTGGCGATGTAGGCGAGCCCCTCCGGCGCGAGACGTCCGCGGTCGCGAAAGCGTCGATAGACCGGCAATGGATCGCCGTTGCGGAAGTTCTCGATGACCATGTAGAGCATCTGCGTGCGGGCCGCCCGGTCAGGCGCACCGCTTGACGAACGTGACTGCCTCGCGCGTACCCGCGCGAAAGTGCTGGATCGTGCGGCCGTCCGTTTCGAAGATCATCAGCTGGTCGGGATCCATTGCGTTCGTGACGATCAGGGTGTGTCCCTGTGGTCCGTTGTCCTTGCTCGCCTCGATGCGCGCGCTGCCCGAGTTCCGAACGAGCACCGACACCTCGCTGTCACCGACGCCGATCCCGGTGTCCGTCAGCACCCCGGCGGAGTCGACGTCCACGCGCACGAAGACGCCGGCCGACAACGTCAGCGCCACGCCACGTGGCAAGAGTCGCGGCTGAAGATGGGTGCACGAAGCTCGTCCGGCGGTCGCGACGGACGAGTCGCCGAGCACCTGTGCGACAGCGCCGGCGGCCATGCCGAATCGCAGGGGGCCGATGCCACTGGTCGACACCGTCCACCGACTGCGCTCGGGCTCGAGCACGCCGGTGGCGTTGGTGAAGCGCGCCGAGTCCTCAGCGGGCGTCGCGGGGGCGCACCCACCGATGGCGAGTCCGGCGAGCGGCAGCAGCGCGCGCGCGATCACTCGACCTCCACCCCGACAATCGACGGGTCCGCTTTCGGATAGCGCAGGTGCAGTCCGGCCATCGTATCGGCAATGGTCCGCGCGACGAGATAGTTGCGGGCGTCCTTGTCGTCCGCGGGCACGACGTACCACGGCGCGGAAACAGTGCTCGTCTTCGCGAGGATGTCGCGATAGGCCTCGGTGAACCCGTCCCAATGTGCCCGGTCGTCGAGGTCACCCGCGCGGAACTTCCAGTTCTTGTCCGGGTTGGTGAGCCGCTCGGTGAGCCGCTCGCGCTGCTCGTCGCGCGAGATGTGCAGCATGAACTTGAGGATCGTCACGCCGTTGCCGGCGAGCATGCGCTCGAAGTCGTTCACCTGGTCGCAGCGCGCCTCGAGCTCGTCCTTGTCCATCTCACCATGCACGCGCGGCACGAGGATATC
>JBBQDT010000129.1:0-12515 GCA_038319955.1 Gemmatimonadales bacterium
GGACGCCACGTCGTCGCTCGCGCCCGCGAGCGTGCAACTTGCCGCACCGTTGCCGTCGTTGACGGTGAACGGCAACACGATGACGCTCGTCGGCACCGAGCTGGTGCTCGAGAGCGGCAAGCGAATGCGGATCGACAGCACGACGGCGAACACATTTCGCTCGCTCGCCATTGCGATGCCCAAGGCGCAGGAGTCGGTCAGGCGAATGCGGCCTGTCTGGGCAAAGCTGGGTCTTCCCGAGCCGACGTCCGCGCTCGACGCGCGTCTTGCCGTCGCGGCATTCAGGACACGTTCAACAGCCGCGTCGGGGCTCGACGTCGTACCACTCACCGACGCCCCGGTTCAGAAGAAGCCCACGATGATTGCTGAATGTGATCCCGTGTTCACGTTCTGCGGCTTCGACACGGGTACCGATCCAGATGCGGGCGGCGGCGGCAGTAGTGGAGGGGGAGGAGGGGGCGGACTGGCGCCGCCAATCTGCAGCGGTCTGCTCATCCAGCTGTACATGGCCACCGGCGTGTTCGCCAGCTGGGCGAATCTGGTCGACCAGTATCGCGCCGAGCTGACGCGCTGCATGGATTGGCACCCAATCGATGGGGCCATCGCGTGTTCCCAGGAATCGGGGCGGATGGCGAACGCGATGTCGCAACTTCTCTCTTCGGCGCTGTCCGTCGACAGTTGTGTCCAGTCTCTTCGGGCCAACCACTGCATCTGAAGCCGAGCCACGCGGTCGTGGCGGGTCACACCTCGCCGGCAGGCAACCGTGCGGATCTTCGACTCTAGCGGACGGAATTCATCACCGCCTGATCTGGTCGAGGAACGGCGCTACCGGCAGGATCGTGACGTCATCGCGCTTGCGCAACGCACGCATGAACCACTCCTTATGGCCGGCGCCGTAGGTGATCACCATCCTCTGTCCTTCGCCGCGATGTGCATCGAGCGTGCGCGCGATGTTCGCAAAGTGCGCACGATTGATGTTGTCCCAACCGCCAGGCCCGAGTTCGACGTTGAAGAGGCGATTGTACGGCTCATGCGCATCGGTCTGCACCGAGTCGTACGCCGCCGAGTTGATGTAGTAGGGATCGTCCGCACCGCGCGCCTTGTCGATCGAGTCGGCCACTGCGTTCGCGCGCGTGTACTCCACCCACTCTGCTCGGCGCGCCGGATCGGCTTCGATGCGCTTGAGCGCTGCAGTGCGAAACAGATCCATCGGTCGCGACCAGCCAGCCGTCGGCACGATCGTGAAGGGCAGCGTACGGGTGAGCGGAAAGAGGACGTCCACGTATTCCGGGAACCGCACGACCCGCGGCTCGGTGATCCGACCTGTCGTGCGAAACTCCGAGAGCGCAGCATCGAGGCGATTCGGGGCAATCTCGGTGAGCACGAATTCCGGCTTCATGGCGATCAGCAGTCGTCGCAGCACGTCTGTGCTGTACCGCGTACTCGACCGATGTTCGCCATGAATGGTGCCGATGATGATCACTTCCGTCTTGGGGAACGACGTACTGGCCTTCGCGGGCCTCGTGCGCTGTGCGTTGGCCGGTGGTCGAACTGCCGGTGGTACCACGGCGAACGAGGCGGTGTTGATCGACACGCTGCGTGCCGACCCGCCGCAACGCACGACGAACGTGATGTCGTCCGCCGTCAACTCACCACCAAGCGGCCGACGGCAAATGGGGGTGTTCGCGACGATCGTATCATTCAGCACGTCGTACACACGCACGGAGTGCGTGGCCGGATCGATGGTGAACGACAGCACACCGTCGCGCGTGAGTCCGCGGTTGGCGTCAGCATCCCCCACGGCGGGTGCAGGCATTGCACGCATCGCTTCGAGGCCAGCCGCATCACGCGGGAGCGCGGCAGTGAGGTTCTCGCTTCCCGACGCCGTGATCAGGATTTCGTCTTCGATGAACACGGCGACGTTGTCGACGTGATTGTAATACCACGGTTCGATGGTGAAGACCATTCCGGGCGCGAGAACGGCCGACGCGAGTGACGGATCGCCGGCATCGAGCCCGATGTGATGTCCGAAGTAGGTCGGCACCTGCATGTACGGTTTCGCCGCCGCCGGAATCGCCGCCGTCGCCACGGCCTGCAGGTCGTTGAGCGTGATCCCGGGGCGCGCGGCGGCAATCACGGCGTCCGAGACATGCCGCACCATCTCCACGAGCGCACGTTGCGACGGCGTAAACCGTTCGCTCACGGGAAAAGTGCGCCCGACGTCGCTCACATAGTGTGCGCGTTCGCAGCCCACGTCGTAGATCACGAGCTCGCCGCGCTGCATGGCACGATTGCGTCGGTCGTACTGCGCGCCGAGGATGCGCCACGGCCAGAGCGAGTTGTCACCGGACTTGATGATGGGCGTGAAGGCCACGCGCTGTGCGCCGAGCGCCATGCAGTCGGCGGTGAATGCTCCGGTGAGTGTGCGCTCGTCTACGCCCGGCCTCACTCGCGTCGCACCTCGCGTGATGGCAACCGAGGTGACGCGAGCGCTTTCGCGGAGCAGTGTGATCTCGCGCGGCGACTTGACCATGCGCAATGTCGCCATCACGTCGTAGGCGTTCGTGATTCGCGCCGCCGGCACGACTTGCCGGATGCGCGATGCCAGCAGCGACCCCGGCGTCATTCGGACGAACATCGAGTTCGTCATCACGCCGGTACCACCGCCATTGATGACCATGCGTCGACCGGCCGACGCCAGCGACGCGAGGACGGCTGGCAACGCATCGTCCGTAAGTACGGAATCCACACCGCTGAGGGCCCTGAGCGCGGGATCCGATGCAAGCAATCGACCGGGGAAATCGTTCGGGCGTCCGGCGTTCTCGAAATTCGGATCACGCGCCGGTACGAAGAGCCAGCTCTGCCTCGTCGCCTGACTCACCATCAGCACGGCACGTGGGATCTCGAGGCCGACCAGATATTCGAAATCGTCAAACTGACGGAACGTGTCGCCGCCGCTGGTGCCCTCTGCGGATGGTACCAGCAGCACGTCGTCGGTGCCGAGCGCCGCGAGTGCGGCACGGCGGCGGGCGACGTATTCCGCGACAGGAAAGACGGGCGCCGTCCAGCTGGACAGGCGCTCGGCATGCTGCGCGACGATCGCCTGAGCCGGCGCAAACGCCATCAGCGCGAAGAGGACGAGGCGGGCGACGGGGCGATTCATCGGCACATCATCCCGGCGAATGTCACGGGACCACGGCGGGAATTGTCGGATAGGTGATGCCGAGCTGCTGCAGGTACGTGTCGTACTTCGAAGGATCGTAGTAGAACTTGCGCATCTGGTCCCGGTACCGCGCCATCTTCTCGGCATTGAGCCATATGGCGGGCTGATCGCTCGCGGCCATGAGCGGTCGATACTTGGCGCTCTTCGTCTGGACGTCCGTGAAGTAACGCTTCGCATCGCTCACGAGCGCGGGACGCCGCATGAGGTCGAGCAGCGTCATCGCCTGCACCTTGGCTCCTGCGACCACGCCCTTGTGCGCAATCGGCGTCGCCATCGCGATGCCGTCCGCCCAGTTGTGCCCCGGTGTACCAGGAATGTTCGCCGGATAGTAGAGCGTCACCGAGGGCACCGTCCACGTCACGTCGCCGATGTCGTCGCTGCCCGTACCACTGCTCGCCGCCGCGGCCTCCGCCGGCGTGCGCAGCGGGGCGATCGTCGTCCTGAGACCGCTGTCCGGTCGGCCCATCATTCGCTGCACCCCACGCGCCATGGCCTGGTCCTTGTCGTCCCACGCCGGCATCCCGACCCGCAGCGCGTTCGCATGCATCGCCTCGGCGATTGGCTTGTTGAAGTGCGGCCGCCATGCGGAACCGATGATCTGCACCGTGTCCACTGCCGTGAACGTCGCCATCGCCGCGGCGCGCGCCATCTGCTTCGCGTCGTCGAACATCCGGGTGACACGCTCCGGATCGCGCTCCCGGAAGTAGAACCAGATCGCCGCCGTGCTCGGGACGACGTTGGGCTGGTCGCCGCCGTCGGTGATCACGTAATGCGAGCGCTGCGCCAGCTCCATGTGCTCGCGGTGGAACTCCCACGCGTTGCCCATGTTCATCACCGCATCGAGCGCGCTGCGACCACGCCACGGCGCGCCGGCGGCATGCGCGCTCTGGCCCTTGAACTTGAAGAGGGCGGAGATCAATGCGAGCGCCGATTCATCGCCCCACGAGATGCCGAATTCGTCGCTCACGTGCGCGAAGAGGTTTGCGTCCACTCCGTCGAACACGCCCGCACGGACGAGGAACGCCTTGCTCCCCAACTGCTCCTCGGCCACGCCGGGCCAGAGCATGATCGTGCCCGGCATCTTCTCGCGCGTCATGATGTCCTTTACCGCGAGCGCCGCGAGGATGTTGAGCGGTACGCCACTGTTGTGACCTTCGCCGTGACCCGGCGCGCCGGTCACGATACCGTCGCGCTGCGCAGTGGCCGGTTTCTGGCTGGACTGCGGAATCCCGTCGATGTCCGACCCCAGCGCGATGACCGGCGACCCACTCCCCCACTTCGCCACCCACGCGGTGGGCATGCCGGCGACGCCGCGCTGCACAGTGAAGCCATTCTTCTCGAGCACGCCGGCGAGGTAGCGCGAGGTCTCCACCTCCTGCATGCCGAGCTCGCCGAACGAGAACACCTGGTCCACCATCTGCTGGGCGAGCTTCGCGCGGCCGTCGATGGCTCGGATGATCTCGGCCTTGAAGGGATCGGGCGGAGGAGCGGGCGCCTGGGCGGCGGCGGCGGATGCAAGCACCAGGGATGACGCGATCAGCGCGCGGGCGATGCGCATGGTGGTCCGGGTTCAGGTGACCTGCAGGAGGGAGCGCTCGGTCAGAATGATTGGTGCCGAAGGGCGCGGCCCGGCGTGGCACCCGTGTGTTGGCCATCGCGGATGACCTGCACGCCATTCACGAATACCTGCTCGACCCCTCGACTGATCTGGTGCGGCTTCTCGGGCGTGGCGAGGTCGATGATGGTCGCGTCGTCGAACACGACCACATCGGCGAACATCCCCTCGCGCAGGAGACCACGGTCGCGGATGCCGAGTCGAGCGGCGACGCCGCCACTCATGCGGCGGATGGCGTCCTCCAGCGTCAGCAGCTTGAGCTCGCGCACGTACCGGCCGAGGATGAGCGGGTACGACCCGTACGCGCGCGGGTGCACGACGTTCGTGGCGCTGTCGGGATTCACGCCGCCCGCATCCGTGCCGATCACCACCCACGGCTTCCGGATCTGCATGCGCACGTTGTCCTCGGACATCGAGAAATTGATCTTCGACGGATCGCGCCCCTCGGCGAGCACGAGCTCGACGACCGCGTCCGGCCACGGTTTCCCCATGTCGGCCGCGATCTCGCTCAGCCGCTTGCCCTCGTACTTCGCGTGCCCCGGCGTGCGCAGGTCGGCGATCATGTAGGCCGTGGGTCCTTCGACCTGGCAGAGCGAGGGGCCCTTGTCGTCCGCCATGTCGTGGACAATGCGGGCGCGCGTGGCCGGATCGCGCAGGTTCGCGAAGAGCTTGCCGTCCTCCGACGCCCAATCCGGAAAGCAGGCTCCGAGGTTGTTGCCGGAATAGGGATACGGATACATCGTCGCGCCGACGTCGAGCCCCGCGGCGCGCGCCGAGTCGATCCTTGCCACCATGCCCGCCGCCTTGCCCCAGTTGCGGCGCCCCGATGCCTTGAGGTGGTAGATGTCGAGCTGCACGCCGCCCTCACGCGCGATGCGGAATGCCTCATCCATCGCCTCGAACAGCGAGTCGTCTTCCGAGCGCATGTGCGTGATGTAGCCCCCGTGATACGGCGCCATCGCCTTCGCCATCTCGATCAGCTCCGCGGTGCGCGCGTACGAGCCCGGCGGATAGATGAGTGCGGACGAGATGCCGAATGCGCCGTCGCGCATCGCATTGCGCACGACGACGCGCATCGTGTCCACCTGCGCCGCCGTCGCCAGCGCCGCCGACTGCCCCGCCGCGTAGACCCGCACGGTAGCGGCGCCGAGGTAGGAGCCGGCGTTCACGGAGTTCGCGTGTCGGCCGATCGCGTCGAGCCAGTTGCCGAAGCCGTGCTCACCCCGGAACGAACGCTGGAGCGCTGCCCGTTCCGGCGTCATCGCGTCGATGTCCTGGTGCGTTTCGACGTTGTCGTTCGACGGCGCCGGCGTGGTCGCCTCGCCGAGTATGACGCTCGTGACGCCCTGGGTGATCATGCTCATGACCCGTCCGTCGCGCCACAGCACCGCGTCCCACGAGTGATTCTGGATGTCGATGAAGCCCGGGGCGACCACGTGTCCATGCGCGTCCACGCGATGGCGCGCCGTGGCGTCGTGCAGCGCCCCGCGGGGAGTGATCGTCACGATGCGGTCGCCGCGGATGCCGACGTCGCCGTACATCCATGGGTTGCCGGTGCCGTCCACGAGGCGACCGTTCTCGATTACCACATCGTAGGAGCCCGTAGTCGGTGCGGGCGCAGTACTGGCCGCGCGCGTGCAGCCGGCGAGGAATACGGTTGCGAACGCGACGTGCAGAATGCGGCGTGCAGCGGCGGCAACGCGAGGAAACGGGGACATGGCCTTGGTGGAGGCTGGACATGGGGCGACGGGAGCGGATTCGGGCGGGAATGTACGCTCAGCGGCGCGCCTCGGTGAGCACTCCTCTCGATCAGAATTCAGGGGAAACGGGATCGCGACGGCGCGCGCGCCAGCTTGACACATTGCTTGAGTGACCCGTATGCTCGCGGTGTGGTCCGCACATATGATGTGGTCCGTGACCCCGGGCCTCGGCATCATTTCCCCCACCGCGGTTCGCGGACCTCGCTCGTTTCAGGCGCCACCCGGGCGCCCGCGGACGTGCTCCCTCCAGGAGTTCCCCACATGCTTGAAGCTCAGTCTCGTGCCGCTGGGATGTTCGCACGCCACGCGCGGTTGGTGGCAGCGGCACTCCTGATCGGCAGCGCCGCCGGCGGCGCACAGACGCCCACCGCCTCCATTACCGGACGTGTAATCGGCGAGAACGGCCAGCCCATCAATGGAGCGCAGGTGCGTCTCGTCAACACGACGCTCGGCACATTGACGGCCGACAACGGCCGCTACACCCTCGGGAATTTGCCGGTCGGGCAATATCGCATTCGTGCGCAGATGCTTGGCAACCGTCCCATCGAGCGCGCGGTCACGCTCGTCCAGGGCCAGACCCTCACCGAGGATTTCACCCTGCGCAAGCAGGTCCTCGAGCTCGACGCTGTCGTCGTCACGGGCACCGCCGGTGCTACGCGTCAGCGCGAGGTGGGCAACGCGGTCGCCCAGATCGACATGGCCAAGGTGCAGGAGCCGCCGCAGAACGTGGGTCAGCTGCTCCAGGGACGCGCGCCAGGCATGACGGTCATGACCAGCTCCGCGGGTTCCGGCTCGGGCTCGATGATCCGGCTCCGGGGCAACGTGAGCGTCGCGATGAGCAATCAGCCGCTCATCTACGTGGATGGCGTGCGGCTGCGCAGCGACGGGTATGCGAAGAACATTCCCCCCACGGGCTCGAATCTCCGCGGCGGCAACGACATCGCGAGTCCGCTGAACGACATCAATCCCAACGACATCGAGCGCATCGAGATCATCAAGGGCGCCGCGGCTGCCACATTGTATGGCACCGAGGCGGCGGCGGGCGTGATCCAGATCTTCACCAAGAGCGGCCACGCCGGCAAACCGCAGTGGAGCATGCAGCTGGACGGCGGCTTCGCGCACGCACTGAAATTCGGCCCGTCGCCCGAGACGGCCCCGCTCGGCGATACCATCCCGAAGCTGTATCGCGACAGCTTCCCCGATCGCTTCGCCGGACTGCCCTCACGCGGCGTGTCGCGCGCGGGCGGATCGTCGAGCTACCTGTTCATCGATCCCTGGCTTCGCAACGGCCAGCAGCGCCGCGTGTCGCTGTCGGTTGCCGGCGGCGGCGACGCGCTTCGCTATTTCGTGTCCGGCACCGGCACCAATGAAGACGGCGTGCTGCCCAACGACAACGAGCAGAAAAAGGTCGTGCGCGGCAATTTCAGTTTTACGCCGATCAACAATCTGCTGTTCAGCTGGAACACCTCGTATACGAAAGACGCCATCACCAACACCGCCGCAGGCAACAACGCGCAAGGTCTCACGCTCAATGCCTTCCGCCGCGATCGCAACTACAAGTCGGACGATCGGCCGGAGGTGGTGAGCCAGCTGCTCAACCAGGAGATCACGAGTGACATCGATCACGTGATCACCGGCGGCACGCTCAACTGGAGTCCCACGGCCAACCTCATCAACCGGTTCACGCTGGGGTACGACCGGGCGCAAATCGCCAACCGCAACTATCGCCCGTTCGGGTTTATCTCGGCGCCAGCGGGGATCTTGTCAAACAGCGAGAACAGCTACCAGAACCTCACGTTCGACTACGCGGGCAGCTACGCGCTCGCCGTCACCGCCGGACTTCGCAACACGCTGTCGTGGGGCGGCCAGTCCGTCACCACCGAGTCACGCGCCACCTCTGCCTACGGTGAGAACTTCCCCGGGCCGGGCCTGGCCACCGTGTCCAGCGCCGGTACCACATTGGGCTTCGAGGACCGGCAGCGCGTCGTGAACGCCGGCGTGTTCGGCCAGACGATCTTCGACCTGAAGAACCGCTACTTCTTCACCCTCGGCGCGCGTGTGGACGGCAACAGCGCGTTCGGCAAGAACTTCGGACTGCAGACGTACCCCAAGGCCAGCGTGTCATGGGTGGCATCGGAGGAGAAGTTCTGGCCATCATTCATTCCCGAGATGAAGCTCCGCGCCGCCATCGGACAATCCGGTCGCGCACCGGGCGCATTCGATGCCATCCGGACGTGGGAAAACCCCCCAGCAGGCTACGGTGGGCAGCCGGCGTTCTTCCCGCGCAGCGTGGGCGATTCGACGCTCGGACCGGAGCGCACCACGGAGCTCGAGGTCGGATTCGACGGCACGTTGTTCACCGATCGGATCAGCACCTCATTCACCTACTACAACCGCAAGATCAAGGATGCCCTGTTCAACCGCCTCCAGGTCCCGTCGCTCGGGTTCCTGCGCTCGCAGCTCGCCAATATCGGGGAGATGGGAAGCGATGGCATCGAATCCTCGATCAACATCACCCCGTTCCGACGGAATGAGCTGGAGTGGACGGTGGGCGGCTCGTACTACACCAACAACAGCAACGTCATCACGCTTGGCGGTGCGCCATCGTTCAGCCTCGGCAACTTTGGACGGATCGTGGAAGGGCAGTCCATCCCTGTCATTCAAACGGACTTCTGCATCGAGAATCCGGACGCCAGGGTGCCGGCAACGGGTCCAAAGGTCCTCTCGGTGAACGCCGCCAATCCGAACGCCTGCATCTACGGGCCGAACCTTCCGCCGCGCACGTGGGGCCTGAACACGACCATGACGCTGCCGCGTGGCATTCGCTTCAATGCCCGCGGCGAGCACATGGGCGGACACTACATGTACGACGGCGCCGCGTTCAACGCGGTGACGCGCTCCGTGCGCTGGCCCGGCTGCTACGACTTCTACACGCTCCAGGAATCGGGTCGCGCCGCCGACGCCACGGCGCTCCAGACGGCGCGCTGCACCGTAGCGCAGACCCGCGCCGACTACTTCATCTATCCGGCGGACTTCTTCAAGCTGCGCGACGTGTCCATCGCCATTCCGGTTCCGGTGCGGCTCATGCGCGGCGCGACGTCCGCATTCTTCACGCTGTCGGGCCACAACATCTGGAAGAAGGTGAACAAGGACTTCCCGGTGTTCGATCCCGAAACGGGCAACAACGATGGATTCGATTCCCAGGTGCGCTCCATTCTCGAGCAAGTGCCGCCGCCCGCCACCTACACGGCGTCGCTGCGCCTCACGTTCTGAGCCGACCCATGAATCCACACTCATTCACTGTCACCCCGAGACGTACGATGACGGCTCTCCGACGCCCTCCGATCGTATTCGCCGCGATTACCTTGCTCGCCGGCGCTGCGGCATGTGACACCAAGGTCACGAACCCCGGCCGGTTCGAGGACACCTTCCTCAACGAACGCGGCGCGGCCATCGCGATGGTGAACGGCGCCGCCCGCGCGCTGTCCGCTGGCCTCAACTATCTCTCCTACACTGGCGCGGCGGTGACGCGGGAAATTCATCCCGCGGGATCCACGGGCAGCTTCGGCATCAGCGCGCGCTGGCAGAACGGCGATCTCGGCGCCGACGATGCCGACCTGAACGATCATTGGGCGGAGTCGCAGCGTGCGCGCTTCATTGCCGAGGAAGCCATTCGGCGCATCGAAGCAGCAAAGGCGCCCGCCGCGAATGATCCGGTGATCACGCCCGCGGCATACTTCAACACGCTGCAGCTCGCGTATGTCTACGCCGGCTACGCCAATCGCGTGCTCGGCGACAATATGTGCGCCGGCACCATCGACGGCGGACCGGAAGTCGCCAGCACGGTGTTCCTCACCCGCGCCGAGAGCCTGTTCACCAAGGCACTGGCCGTCACGGGCGGCACCGCGTCGGTAAAGGCCAACCAGAACACCGCGGCGTACGCCGGTCGTGCGCAGGTGCGCATGCTGCTTGGCAAGTGGACCGAAGCGCTGGCCGACGCCGCGCTCGTCCCCATCGGCTACACCTTCAACATCAACTACTTCAATCTCGGCGACGACGATCAACGCAACCGCATCTTCTGGGCGACGGGAAATTCGCGGGAAAGCGGTTCGCCGTATCGCGCGCACACTCAGTGGAGCACCTGGTACTACGACTACCGCCAGGCGACCAACGATCCACGCGTGCCCATCACCACCACCACGCTGCTCGGAGACGCTGCCATCGAATGCTGCGGCAAGGTGCCGTTCTATCCGGAAGCGAAGTTCTCGGCGTCCGCTTCGCCCATGCGGTTGGCGAGCGGACGGGAGATGCGGTTGATCGAGGCCGAGTCGATGCTGCGCAACGGCGATATCACCGGCGCGATGGCCTCCATCGCGGCGGTTCGCACGAACGCAGGTGCTGTCGCACTCGCCGCGCCCGCCACGCTGGTCGGCGCATGGACCCTGCTCAAGCGCGAGCGTGGCATCGAGCTCTGGCTCGAGGCGCGCCGCATGTCCGATCTGCGCCGATGGAAGGCCAACAACACCCCGGGATTGCTGGATCCCCTCGAGCAGCCCGGCATGCTGTCCCATCTCGCCAAGCAGGACCTGTGTTTCCCGATCTCACGTCGCGAGCGCGAGACGAATCCGAATCTGAAAATCTGATCACTGGTGCTTGCGCAGCGAGGGCGGGAGCGACATGCTCCCGCCCTCGTTCGCGTTCATCTATGGAACGAACCGGAGCAGCGGGATCCGCAGCTCCACGCCGCCGCCGGGAGGCATTGTTCCGGTGCGCGACTCCCCGCGCGTCGCCACGACCGCGGCGGCGCCGACCGCGAGCGCCACACTGCCGGCCAGCAATCCCGTGCGCAAGTTGTCACGGGTTCGTGTCTCGATGCCGATGAGATCCGCCCGGGCAATCGCGATGCGTTGACTCAGGGTTTGAACGGCCCCGCCGCTCCCACTGGGAATGACGCTCGGCACCTCGATGATCAGTCCGCCGGGTCCGTTCTCTACCAGCAGCCCACCCAGCGTTTGCATGTCGGCGGCGCCCAGTAGCGGTACGAGTTTCTGCGCGGCGGATGGGGTGATGTGCGCGCGAACGTCGGTCCCTGGCTGCGCGGCGTCCGGTTGGATGAGGGTGTAGCTGTAGCAGCCGGCGAGGAGCGGCAGGATGGCGAAGAGTGGTCGGCGCATGCGCTACAGGATCGCTTGGCGAGAGGCAAACGGCAATGTCGCGCGACGCACCGCGGCTCGGATGGATGGGACGTGGGTGCGTCGCAGACATTCCGAGGGCAGATCTTGAAGTCCCACCACCACCTCAGCGAAGCGCACGGAGGCGTTCGCCTCCGCTCGGGCGAATGATATCCCTTGACGGGAAAATCTGCAGGGACGCGCCAGTGTGCCGAGACCAACAGCGGCGCCGTCTCGCGCCGCAACTCGAAGAATGCGGTGCTGCGAATTGGACGCGAAGCCATCGGGAACGTGATCACGCATGCGGAGGCCCGCTGCATCGACATCTACCTGACCTTCGCGGAGCGCGACTTCATACTCGAGGTACGCGACGACGGCTCCGGATTCTCGCTCGAGCAGAGTGACGAGGCTCGTCGCAACGGGCACTTCGGATTGAGCGGCATCCGAGAGCGCGCGGCTCACGCCGGTGGAACGGCGGAGATACGGACAAGGGAAGGTGGCGGCACCGTCGCGACGGTCGTACTGCCGCTGTCTAAAGTCGCAGTCCGCTAAGTCGCGGGAACCGCGAGGCGCCAGTGAGCCCGTGGTTCTCCGCCGCGCGAAGCGCACACGTCACAGCGGCTGCGCGCTCCGCCGCAGTCGAACCGTTCCGACAACGAATATCGCGGCGACCGCAAACCCCGCCCACAGCGCCGGCCTCACGATGAATTGCGACAGTGGCAGCAGCGACATTGAATCCATCAGGG
>JBBQDT010000130.1:0-12449 GCA_038319955.1 Gemmatimonadales bacterium
TTTGTTGCCGCATTGGCGGTGACCTCTACGTCCTGGACGGTGACACCAGTCCGCTCATGCCACGCATTGAGCTTGTACTTGCCAGCGGGCACGCCATCGATCGTGAACGATCCGCCATTGCCGGTGACGGCAAAATACGGATGATCGAACACCGCGAGATACGCGCGCGTCCACGAATGATCCGCGTCGCGCACCGTGACCATCCCCGGCGCGACGAACGGCAGCTCGGTGGGAATCACCTGCTCGCCGCCGCCGAGCAGAATGGTGGCGCGCGGCATCGTGTCACCACCGGCGGTGAACCGCAGATGCTGACGAAAGTCATCGTGCCCGAGGATGTTCACTGCACTGCCCTTGAGTGCGGCCTGCACGCGAGGCGTCAGCATGCAGTGATCGCTCTCGAGCTCCACGCGACGTTCGATCGGCGGCGCCTTTCCGCTGCGCGCACCGTCGAGCCAGATCACCACGCCGGTGACTCCACCGCCCTGCATCGTGACGGAGCCATCGGAGATGCTCGCCCCGCACGTCGCGCTCGACTCGCCCGTATTCACCGCAGGGAGTGCTGCCGGCGGGTTGCTCATCGTCACGGTGCCGGTCACGGAACCCGGCGCCTCGACGGCGGTGACGGTGTATGGCGTGCTCGATGGGAGGATGACGACTTCGCCCTTGGCGACGGCCGAGGTTGACTTCGTCGCTCCGGCCGCTGCCGCACGGCGCGTTCCGTCGCCCGAGGGATCTCCCTGGCACGCGGTGACGACAGCCAGAGCGAGTGCAACGGCGCGATACTTCGGCATGTTCGAAGGTCTTGCAGCGATCACGTGGGTCTGCGAGAGGATAGGAGAAGTTCGTCCTCCGAAGGGCAAGGGCCGAGCCAAAATTGTTTGTCGTCCCGACAGGAGCGAAGCCCGCGATCCCGTCGTCCCGACAGGAGCGAAGCGACCGAGGGACCTGCTCTTACCTTTCGACACCCATCAGTCGAGTTCGCTCCTCTGAGCGACGCAAACTAACATCCATCATGAGAATCCTCCCGCGCGCGCTCGGCTGCCTCACTCTCGCGCTCTGCGGCGCATGCTCGTCCCTTCCTGTAGTCGGACGCAGCGCACCCGAGCGATGGGGCTTCCACGCGCCGTGGGACACCCGCAGCGACGCGAGCATCCGCGCCCATGGCGCCGCGCTCGACGGCCTGGTCCTCGACTGGATCGCACTCGATTCGCTCAGCGGGCTTCCGCTCCAGCTGTACCGCGATTCGCTGTCGCCTACGTTGCCGCCTCAGGTGCGACGCATGGCGATGGTGACGTCGTTTCTCAACGATCGCTTCCATCCCGAGTTGATTCGTCGTCTCGCCGTGGACTCGATCGCGCTCAAGGCTACGGCCGCGGCGATCGCCGAACGGATGGTGCGTGGCGGATACCGCGGGCTGGTCATCGACTTCGAGGGCATGACCGGCCCCGACACCGCGCTGACGCGCGCTGTCGTCGCCACGATCGCCAGTGTCGCGCGCACGCGCGGAGTCGGCCCCGTCGCCATCGCACTTCCGGCAAGCGACACCGTGGGCTATCCCGCGCGTCTGTTCGAGTCGAGTGCCGACCTGCTGCTGATCATGCTCTACGACCAGCACTGGTCCACATCTCCGCCGGGCGCCATCGCCGAACCGGCGTGGGTGCGACGCACATTGGCGATGCGCGTCGCCGAGAGTGGCGCGAGTCGCATGGTGGCTGCGCTGCCGACGTATGGCTATCTCTGGCGCCCCAACGTTGCCGCTCGGCCCATCTCGTACGACGACGCGCGGCGACTCGTCGCCGAGTCTGGCGTGTCACTGGATCGCGATCCCGCAACGTCGACCTTGCACGCCGTGCGCTCGGTCGGCGATCAGTGGGAGCTCTGGGTCTCCGACGCCGTGCTCCTCGCGGCGTTGCAACGCGAGGTGGCAGCACTCAACGTCACGCGGCTCGCCTACTGGCGGCTCGGCACCGAAGACGTCGCGATGTGGTAGCGGCGCGAAGAGCAGGTCCCTCGGTCGCTACGCTCCTGTCGCGACGACAGTGGCTCACCGTGGCACCAGCTGTCCGCCGCCCACGAGCGTGTCGGTCCTGCCACCCAGGGCGGCGTTGCCCGGTAGGTTGGCGAGGTACGACACAGTGAAGCCATTGCCGATGATGTTGGTGATCGACGAACCCCGTCACTCCACCGAGCAGCGTGAGCGTCGTCAGCGCGGAGTTCGACGTCACGGTCCAGCTGCTCGCTCCCGTCGCGACGGTGACGATGGTGTAGGAGCTCGCCGTCGCGCCGGCAATTGCGCCAGCGCCCTTGAACCACTGGTAGGTGATGGAGTCACCCGTGGCGACGACGCTGAACGTCACCGGCATCCCCACGACAACGGTTTGGCTGGCGGGCTGCGTCGTGATGACCGGGAAAGCCTTGGTCGGCGTGAACGACGTGGAGTTCAGGTCGACGCAGGCGGTCGAGAGGGCCCGCGAGAGGACGAGGAAGCGAGCCATGCGCATGTCGGGGAAGACACTCGAACAACGAGGGTCCCTACACGGGCGATACCCTCGATGACGGCGTATGGAGAATCGTCGTGGCGCGGTCAAATGCGTCGCGTGCATATGTTAGGACACGCCGGCACGCCGAACCGTTGCCGGTCTCGCACCTTGGGTGTTCGAAGACTCCAATGCGTCCCGAGGCAGGTCTCCCAGACGTAGTGGCGGAGATTCTGAACATCGATTGAACGGAGCGAACAGATCGAACGGAGACGACACCAACTCAAACTCGTTCACTCCGTCGCCTCGACGATCCTCAGGGCGTTACCGACCGACGGAACTACAGCGCATCAGACAACAATGAGATCCGTCTGAATCTTCCGAGGCGTCACCACGGCCTTCCCCGGCTCGAGGTACACATTCACCTCGGTCCGCATCCCGATCTCGCCGGGAATGTAGACGCCAGGTTCGATCGAGAAGCCGATGCCGGGAATCAGCAGTCGCTCCTCACGCGTCTCCAGGTTGTCGAGATGCGGACCAGATCCATGGATGGACCGCGCATCGATCGAATGCCCCGTGCGATGCGTGAACCACTCGCCAAGCCCCCGGTCCACGACCACCCTCCGCGCGACATCGTCGACGTCGCCTCCGCGGAGCGGCGTGCCGGCGGCCACGTCGCGCTGCACGAGCGCAATCGCCGCATCACGCGCATCGCGAATGGTCGTCCAGACCTCCAGTGCGCGCGTCGATGGCGCACCGATCGTCGCCATCCACGTCTGGTCGGCCCACACACCGTCTTCCTCGTGCGCCCAGAGGTCGATCAACAGCACATCGCCCTCGCGAATCGGGCGCGGGTTGTCCGCCGTCGGCTCGTAGTGCGGATTCGCGGCATTGACGCCAGCGCTCACATTCGGACCGTGATCCGTGAAGAGCTTCGCGCGGTCGAATCGTTCGCGCATCCACATCATCAGGTCGAATTCCGTAATCGGCTTCGCCGTGCGCGCCTTCTCGCCGGCAATCATGAACGCCGCATTCGCGATGGTCGAGATCACCTCCGCCGCCCGCACGTGCGACGCGATGTTCTCGGCACTCCAGGTCGCGTTGAACTGCGTCACCAGCTCGCCGCTCGTCACGATCGACGTCGCCCCTGCCGCGCGCACCATCTCGATGACGCCCGCTGGAACACGGTCGAGATACGGCACCGCGTCGCCCGCGGAGTATTCCATCGCGATGCGCTTGCCGTTCACCATCTCGCTCACCGCGCTCTCGAGGCTCCGCCACGAGCTGTACGTCGCCTTCGTCCACGCCGCAGGCCACGTCTCCCACGGTCCGGGCTCGATCGCATGCCCAAGCGCATGGGGCACGCCATCGCGCGGAATCCAGATGAAGATGCGCCGCGAGATCATGCCCTTGAGGCCGAGCATCCCACCGACGATGGGATTCGTACCCTGAAAGTCGAACAGCAGCCAGCCGTCGAGTCGCGCATCGGTCAGCGCGCGCTGGATGGCGGGAAGGGTCTCGGTGTTCAGCATCGGTCGGTCACTCCCCTCGCGTACGATCAGCACCTCGCCAGTCCGCGCGCCATTCGCACGAACCCTCACCACGACCTTCGCACCGCGTGTGCTCCACCGATCCCGTCGTGCCGATCAACAGCCGCAACAGCTCGCGGAGTGTGGACTCGTAAAAAGCGCATCCCGTGCTTCCTGGCGCCACGCCCAACGTCACCGACCGCGGTATCTCGAGCAGCACGAACTGACCCACCCGGCGTACGTTGCCGTTGAGATAGCGTTGCGCAATGCGCCGTGTCTTCCGGAACGCGAGTGGCCGCGAGATCATCGATGGCATGACCTTGAGCACGCCTCGCGTCACCGGCGACACCGTCATGTACGCCTCGCGCGCCAGAAATCGTCCCGCAGCACGCAACACCGCTTCGGCGTCCGGTCGACGGCCGATCAGCTTCGCCAACGCGATGGCTTCATCCTGCGGCGTCCGCTGGTTGCGGCGCACGGACTCCGTGTAGCGCTTGATCTGCGTGTACACGGTGTCGCTCAATCCGAATCGCTTGTTCCGAAGCTCGTCGACGAATTCCGCCTCGAGCACGCCCTCCGGAGTGTCGACGTCACGAACGGCTTCGAGAAGACTCAGGGGAAGGAGCGCGTCTACGGTGGCGAGCATAGGAACTACGCGGGACGACAGGGCGGCAGGAGTTGCGAAGGCAGTCGTGAAGCTAATCGGAACGAGAGGGCCGCTCAATGGCTCGCGAGGCGGCTGCTGCTCCTGTCCTGCCCGGGAAGACGCCGCTACCTTGGCGCGATGCCGCTGACCCACTTCGCCAGCATGATGCTCGAGCGCGCCGCGATTGGCGCCATCGTGGCGGCAGCGATTGCGTTCGTTGCGCAGCGCGCACGTGCTCTGTCGCCCTCCGGTGCGCTCGCGGCGGTATTCGTTGGCACTGCGGCCGTCGCCGCAAGCTGGTACTGGGGCGCACTGCTCATCGCGTACTTCGTCGCCTCCGCGGGACTTTCCCTCGTCGGACGCACGCGCAAGGAGCAGCTCATCTCCGGCGTCATCGCCAAGGCGGCCGAGCGCGACGCCACACAGGTCATCGCCAACGGTGGACTCTTCGCCGCGTGCATCCTGCTCTCCGCCATCGCGATGGACAAGCTCGCCGTCACGCTGTCGCTCGCGGCACTCGGCGCACTCGCCGCCGCAGCCGCAGACACGTGGGCCACCGAGATCGGCATGCTCTATGGCGGCACGCCACGAGCGCTGCTCTCCATGCGCCCAGTTCCGCCAGGGAGCTCGGGCGGCGTCAGCCTCGTGGGATCCCTCGCGATGGTCGCCGGCGCCGCATTCGTCGCTGCCGTTGCGGTTGTGCTCGACCTCACCAGCGACCCGCGCATCGTCGTGATCGGTGGCGTTGCCGGCGCCATCGCCGACTCGCTGCTCGGCGCCACCCTCCAGGAACGCCGCTGGTGCGCGGCGTGCGACCGCGGATCGGAACAACGTGTGCACAATTGTGGTTCATCCACGAGACTGGTTGGCGGGCGCGAGTGGTTGGACAACGACATGGTGAACCTGATTGCCACCTTCGTCGGCGCCGCGGTAGCCGTGCTGCTTGCCTACGTCTAGCCTTCACCTGGTGAGCATGTCGAGTACGGATTCACGATTCGATGTCATCGTCGTCGGCGGCGGCCCCGCAGGCGCGTCCACGGCGTTCGCGCTCGCGCGAGCAGGCGCCCGCGTCGTCGTGCTCGACCGCGCCACCTTTCCCCGCGCCAAGCCCTGCGCCGAGTACCTGAGTCCGCAGGCGTCGCGGCTGTTGAGCGTGATGGGTGCGCTCGACGCGGTGGAAGGCGCGGGCGCCGCGCACCTCGCCGGCATGGTCATCCGCGCACCGAACGGCACGGCGCTCCGTGGCGACTTCGCTGGCCAGCATGGCTTCCACGCGTTCCGCGATCGCGGGCTTGCGTTGCGACGCACCATCCTCGATCCACTGCTGCTCGCCTGCGCACAGAACGCCGGCGCCGAGTTGCGTCAGGGCGTGCGCGTCACGGACCTCGCACGCGACGCCAAAGGACGTGTCATTGGCGTGCAGGTGCTCAGCGAGAACGGCACGGCGGAGACGATCAGCGCTGCGCTCGTCGTGGGTGCCGATGGCCTGCGCTCCGTGGTGGCGCGACGGCTCGCGCTCGCGCACACGAGCAGGGTGTGGCCGCGTCGCATCGCACTCGTGGCGCACTTCGAGAACTTCGGCGACGTCGGCGATTGGGGTGAGATGCACGTCGAGCGGGACGTTGGCTACGTCGGGATCGCCGCGGTCGACGCCGGCCTCACCAACGTCGCGATGGTCGTCCCCAGCTCCGCCGCGCGTGCCGTGAGCGCCGATCGCACGGCGTTCTTCGAGCAATGGCTGCGCGATCGTCCGCAGCTCGCACCGCGCGTCGCCGGTGCGCGCCGCGTCACGCCCGTGCTTGCGACCGGCCCCTTCGCCTCGCACGCGCGCCGCGCGTGGGCGCCGGGCGCCGCGCTCGTCGGCGACGCTGCGGACTTCTTCGATCCATTCACCGGCGAAGGCATCTACTCCGCGCTGCGCGGCGGCGAGTTGCTCGCACCATGGGCACTCCGCTCGCTCGGCGCCACCACGGTGCACGGGCGCGACGCCGCGCTCCGCCATTACGATCGCGTGCGACGCGCCGAGTTTCGCGGCAAGTGGATCGTGGAGAAGCTCATCGGCGCGGCAGTGGCACACGCGCCCGCCATCAACTACTTCGCGCGGACACTCGAGACGCGCAAGGACATGGCCGACCTGCTCGTTGGCGTGTGCGGCGACTTCATCCCGGCGCGCGAAGTCCTCCGCCCCGGATATGCGTTCAATCTTTTTCGTCCCAATGCATGACGATCGACCCTGACAGCTTTCGCAGCGTACTCGGCCGCTTTGCCTCTGGCATCACCATCGTCACCGCGATCGACGCTGAGGGCCGCGATATGGGCATGACGGTGAGTGCGTTCTCGGCGGTGAGCCTGTTCCCGCCGCTCGTACAGATCTGCGTCGGTCGTGCCGCCTCGATGTTCGGCGCGCTCCAGCAGGCCAAGGGCTTCGGCGTCAGCATCCTCAGTGCGGACCAGGAGTCCCTTTCGCGCCGCTTTGCCGAGGAAGACTCCGTGCACCGCTTCGACGGCCTTGGCTATGTACGTGGTGACAGCGGCGTGGTCCTGCTCGACGACGCGCTCGCGCATGTCGAGTGCGCCATGTATGCGAGTTGCGACGCGGGCGACCACATGATCTTCGTGGGCGAGGTGGAGCACGCCACGACGGGCGACGCACGGCCGCTGCTGTACTATCGTGGCGGCTACGCGCAGCTGGAACGCTAGACGTGGAGCGTACGTGATCACTCCCAGTCGGCGCCGCGGCTTCGAGCATCTCGATGATCCGGGGACGCCGCCGGAATTGCGCGAGCGCTCGTTGCGCGATGTCCGTCTTGCCAACGTGCTGCTCGGCGGCACCAACGCCGTGCTCTCCGAGCTCCGTCGCATCATTCCGGAGATGGGCGCGGACTTCTCGCTGCTGGATGTCGGCACGGGCCTGGCCGACATTCCCATTCGTGCGCGACAGCTCGCGGACTCGAGCGCAGTGCGCATGACGACGTACAGCGTGGACCAGGCGGAAATCCTCGCGCGATCTGCGGCGCGTGTGCTCGACGGCAGCACCTGTGGCGACGCGCGGTTCCTTCCCTTCGCCGATGCGAGCGTGGACATCGTGATCTGCTCGCAGGTGCTGCATCACTTCGAGGACGTCGACTTGGACGTCGTGCTGCGCGAGCTACATCGCGTGGCGCGTCGCGCCGTGATCGTCAGCGACCTGCGGCGCAGCTGGCTTGCCGTCGCCGGCTTCTGGCTCGTGGCGTGGCCGATGGGCTTTCACGCCGTCACCCGTCACGACGGCGCCACCTCGGTGCTGCGCGGATTCACGGGCCGCGAGCTCGACGAGCACGTCCGTCGCTCGACGGGCCGCGCCGCACTGGTGCGCCATCATCCTGGCTTTCGACTCACCGCCACCTGGGAGCCCAACGCATGAGCGATCTTCCGCCACTCGAGCTCGGTTCCATGCCTGCTACGACGGAGATGAAGACTCTCGACGAGCGGCTGGTCCTCGCGCCGTTGGAGCGCATTTTCCGGCTGGCCGCAGACGTCGAGCGCTGGCCGGCCCTCCTTTCGCACTATCGGTTCGTCCGCTTCGTTGAGAGGAGGCGCGACGGCGGTGGCATCGTGGAGATGAGCGCCAACCGACCATTTGGCATCATCCAGTGGCCGACCTGGTGGCGATCGAAGATGCAGGTGCATCCGCCGTCGAGCGGCCGTGCGCCGAGCATTCGGTACACGCACGTCGATGGCGTGACCACCGGCATGGAAGTGGAGTGGTCATTCACGGAAATGGCACGGGGTACGCATGTGAAGGTGCTCCATATGTGGGACGGACCCAACGTGCCCGTCGTGGGCAGCTCGGCGGCGACGCTCGTGATCGGCCCGGTATTCGTGCACGGTATTGCAAGCCGGACGCTCGAGGGGCTGGCGAAGCATGCGGAACGGGAAGCGATTGGCGCGGGCTAAGAGGGAAGAGGGAAGAGGGAAGAGGGACAGCGATCGGCGGGCAGAGAGTGGGGTCATCCCTCCCTCTTCCCCCTTCCCTCTGATCCTGTATACAGCTTGACCAAACCAGGAGCGGTGAGTGATACGTCGTAGAGTCGCAGTCACGGGAATCGGCGCAGTGACGCCAATCGGAGTCGGACGCGAGGCGCTGTGGAACGGGCTTCGACGGGAGCAGTCTGCCGTTGCGACGCTCACGCGATTCGATCCGTCTGCATGGCGCAGCCACAACGCGGCCGAGGTGAACGACTTCGACGCCACGGACTTCATGGAGGCGAAGAAGGTCAAGCGCCTCGACCGCTTCGGCGAGTTTTCCGTCGCCTGTGCGAAGCAGGCCATCGACGACGCGGGCATCGACCTCGCCAGCGAGGACCGCGAGCGCGTCGGGGCGATGATGGGCAGCGCCCTCGGCGGCATCCGCTTCGCCGAGCACCAGCTGCGCATCTTCGTCACCGAGGGCGCGAAGTCGCTCGACCCGTCACTCGCGCTCAACGTCTTTGCCGGTGCGGCGAGCTGCAACATCGCCATCGAGCTCGGTGCGCAGGGGCCCAACAGCACCAACGCGATGAGCTGTGCGTCCGGAACCATCGCCGTCGGCGACGCATTTCGCGCCATTCGCGACGGCTACGCCGACGTCATGTTCGCGGGTGCATCAGAGGCGCCGCTGGCGGAGCTGTGCTACGGCGCGTTCGCGATCATCCGGGCGATGTCCACGCGCAACGACGATCCGGCGATTGCGTCGCGGCCGTTCGACAAGGATCGCGACGGCTTCGTGATGGGCGAGGGCGCGGCGGTCCTCGTGCTCGAGGAGCTCGACCGGGCGATGGCGCGCGGCGCCCATATCTACGCGGAAGTCGTGGGCTACGGCAGCTCGAACGACGCACATCACATGACCGCTCCACGTCCGGACGGCTCGCAGGCGAGCCGCTCGATGCGCCTCGCGCTGAAGGACGCCGGCATCTCCACCACCGATATCGCGTATGTGAACGCGCATGGCAGCTCCACGCCGCTGAACGATCCCACCGAGACCCTGGCGATGAAGTCCGTCTTCGGTGATCATGCGGCGAAGCTCCAGGTGAGCAGCACGAAGGGCTACTATGGCCATGCGCTGGGCGCCTCCGGCGCGATCGAGCTGGCGATCACCGCCCTCGCGATGGACCAGCGCTGGCTCCCCCCGACGCTCAATCATGATGCGCCCGCCGAGGGGTGCGATCTCGACTACATCCCCAATCACGGCCGCGATTGCGACGTGGAGTATGCGCTGAGCAACAGCTTCGGCTTCGGCGGCATCAATGCGGCGGTGGTGCTCAAGCGGCACGACGGGGTCTGACGCCGCGCCAGCTGGGTGGTTAGGATGCAGCGTTGATGTCGCCCCGAGCGCAGCCGCGATGTCGTCCCGAGCGCAGCGAGGGACCTGCTCTTTTCGTTTTCACCCTGAACGCAAGAACCCACCATGCGTGACAGCTGGCGTCACTTCGTCGCTGAGTTCATCGGCGTCTTCGCCCTCGTGTTCATCGGGGGCGGCGCGATCATGTCCGCTGCGCTCGCGAACATCAACGGGCTGCTCATCGCTGCGATGGCCCACGGGCTGATCCTCGCGCTGATGGTCACGGCGACGATGCGCATCTCCGGACATCTCAACCCCGCGGTAACGATCGGCTTTCTCGTCACGCGGCGGATCGGGCCGGTGATGGCCGTCATCTACCTCATCGCGCAGCTGCTCGGTGCGCTGGTGGCGTCGTATGCGCTCAAGGCGCTCTATCCGCTCACCGCAGTGGCCGCGACGCGCCTCGGCGGACAGTTCGTCACCGGCGACGTCTCGACGCTGCAGGCGATCGCGCTCGAGGCGATCGCGACGTTCTTCCTCGTGTTCGTCGTGTTCGGCACCGCAGTGGATCCACATGCGCCGAAGGTGGGCGGCTTCGCGATCGGCCTTACGGTGGCGGCCGACATCCTGGCGATCGGGTCGCGGACCGGCGGCTCGATGAATCCCGCGCGCTCGTTCGGGCCCGCCGTGGTGACCGGCATTTTCGAGGGGCAGATGATCTACTGGATCGGTCCGATCCTGGGCGGCATCGCCGCAGCGATGCTGTACGACGGGCTGTTCCTGCGCCGAGGCAAGGATTCGGCCGACCACGGCGCCATCAAGCCGAACTAGCTATCGTTCCGGCGACAATCAGCTGCTGCAGACGTCTTGCAGCTGAGCAGTCCGCTGCCGGGGCTCACCCATTGTTGCCGCGCAACTCACGCTTCGATCCGTACGTCGCCTCATAGCGCGCCGTGGATTCCAGCACGATCCGCGACGCCTCGTCGCTCTTCCCCCACCCCATGATCTCGACCCGCTTTCCCTCGAGATCCTTGTACGTCCGGAAGAAGTGCTCCACCTCGTTCAGCATGTGCTTCGAGATGTCCGCGATGTCGAAGTACTCCTGCTGAAACGGATCGTGCAGCGGCACGCCGAGGATCTTGTCGTCCGGCTCGCCGCGGTCGAGCATCTTCAGCACACCGATTGGCCGCACGTCGATCTGGCATCCCGGGAACGTCTCCTCCTTCACCAGCACCAGCACATCGAGCGGGTCGCCGTCCTCGTGCAACGTGCGCGGAATGAACCCGTAATCGCCCGGATAGTGCACCGCCGAAAAGAGCACGCGGTCCAGCTTGAGCATGCCGCTCGCCTTGTCCAGCTCGTACTTGTTGCGGCTGCCCGACGGAATTTCGATCACGGCGGTGACGCACTCGGGCACCTGCATGCCCGCGGGGAGGTCGTGCCAGAGGTTGAGCATTACGCGTCGTGGTGGGCCGGTGCGACCGGCCGTGAGATGGGATTGCGGGCGTCCTGGAGATCGGTGTTCGGTCCATCGCTGCGCGTCATGGCGCCCTTGTATTTCATGCTGTCCTCCTCGATGCCGAAGTTCGCCGCGTCGAGTTCGTGCACGCGCGTCATGTCCGCTTGCGACAGATCCGGCAGGTCGCTCGCCGCGGCGAATTCGTCGAGCTGCGCATCATCGTACACGTTCGGTAGCGTCGTCACGACGAGCGGTTCCGCCAGCAGCCACTTGAGCGACGCCTGCCCCAGCGTCATCTCACGCTCGAGGAAGTCCAGCGTCTTCACCTTCTGCACGCCGTTCACCAGCCAACTGCGCGGCCGGTGCCGGCGATGATCATTCTCGGGGAACACGGTGTCTTCCGTGTACTTGCCCTCGAGCATCCCGCTGGCGTGCGTCACGCGAACGTTGAAGCAGCAGTTGGGCGCATGACGTCGCGCCGCCTCGATCATCGCCGCGCCAGGATGCTGCTCGAGCACGTTCCAGATCATCTGGATGGTGTTGATGTCGGGCTCGCGCTCCATCAGCTCCACGGCTTCGTATAGCCATCCGATTGCCGGTCCGAACGCCGCGCCCCATGCCCTGATCTTCCCCTCGCGCTGGAGGTCACGCAACGTGCCCCACAACTCCGGGTCGCGCACGTGCTCCATTTTTGCGTTGTGGATCTGCAGCACGTCGATGTAGTCGGTCTCGAGCCGCTCGAGACACTTCTCCACCGCCATCCGCATGAACGATGGATCGGTGCGCATCGGCAGCTCCGACTGCCCCCGCCGCGCGGCCAGTGCCGCTTCGTCATAGATGTCGTAGCCGATCTTCGTGCCGATCACGATCTCGCTGCGCCGCCCGCGAAATGCATCGGCGATCTGTCGCTCAGCTCGCCCATTCCCGTACGCATCGGCGGCGTCGAAGAACGTCACGCCGTGCATATCGAGCGCGCGGCGCATCATCGCGACTGCCTCGGCGTCGGACTTCTCGCCCCACCAGCCGGTGGAGACGGTCC
>JBBQDT010000131.1:0-12426 GCA_038319955.1 Gemmatimonadales bacterium
GAGGCTCGGCCCGAAGAGCTTGATGCCCACTGGCGTCTTGATACCGGTCGACAGCATGTCGAGCCGGTTCTTGATCGGCATCGACCACATGTTGCCCACCCCCGGCGTCTTCACGGTCGCGTTGGCCTCCTCGACGATCGATTCGTAGCTCACGCCTCGTCGCCAGTCGCTCTTGTCCCTGAGGATGGCGATCGTCTCGATCATCGACATCGGCGCCATGTCGGTCGCCGACTCCGCGCGCCCGATCTTGCCCAGTACTGTCCTGACCTCCGGGATGCGTGCGAGGGCAGCATCGCGCTGCTGCAGGATCTGCTTGGCCTGTGCGGTACCCACGCCGGGAAACAGCGATGGCATGTCCATGATGGAGCCCTCGTTCAGCGGCGGCATGAACTCGCTGCCAATCCGCAACCACGGGAGCACCGTGACGCCGAGGCACAGCGCGGCGACCGCGATCGTCGGCCATCGGTAGCGCAGGACGAACAGGATCACCGGCCGGTAGGCGCGGATCAGGAACCGGTTCACCGGGTTGGCCGCCTCGGGCTTCACCCCCTTTCTGATGAAGAGTCCCATCATCACCGGAACCAGTGTGATGGAGAGCAGCGACGCCGCGGCCATCGACAACGTCTTCGTCCACGCGAGCGGCTTGAAGAGGCGCCCTTCCTCTGCGCCCAATGCGAAGACGGGAATGAACGAGACCGTAATGATCAGCAAGGAGATGAAGAGCGACGGCCCGACCTCCTGACACGACTCGACCACGAGCTCCCAATGCGATCGCGCGGTTTTGTCGCGCTCGTTTCGCTCCATGTGCTTGTGCAGATTCTCCACCTGCACGATCGCCGCGTCGATCATCGCGCCAATGGCGATTGCGATGCCGCCGAGCGACATGATGTTCGCGTTCAGGCCGATGCCTCGCATCGCAAGGAACGCCATCAGGATGCCGATGGGCAGCGTGAGAATGGCGACCAGCGCGCTCGGCCCGTGGAGCAGAAAGATCACCGTGACGACGGCCACGATGATGGACTCTTCCACGAGCTTTTCCCGAAGGGTCGCGATCGCCTGCCTGATCAATCCGGAACGATCATAGCCGCTGACGAAGACGACGCCTTTCGGCAGCGTCTTCTGCAAGTCCGCCATCTTTGCCTTGACGGCGTTGATCACGTCGAGCGGATTGTCGCCGTAACGCATCACGACCCATCCGGTGACGACCTCGCCCTTGCCGTCCAACTCGGCGATTCCGCGACGGATCTCCGGACCAATCTGCACGTTCGCAACGTCGCCGACCGTGATTGGTGCACCACCGGGACCGGCGCCAAGCGCGACCTTCCGCATGTCGTCGAGGCTTTGAAAGCGTCCGCGTCCTCGAATGACATACTCCGATCCGCCCATCTCGAGTACACGACCGCCGACGTCGTCATTCGACGCGCGGACCGCGCTGCTCACCTTCGATAACGGCATGTTGTACGCAAGCAGCTTCGCGGGGTCGACGTCGATCTGATACTGTTTCTCGAAGCCGCCGAGCGATGCGATCTCTGCGACGCCCTTCACGGCCGTGAGCGCCGGCCGCACCGTCCAGTCCTGGAGAGCTCGCAGCTCGGCCAGATTGGACGTCCCCGTCGTATCGGCGAGGATGTACTGCATCACCCAACCCACCCCGGTCGCATCCGGTCCGAGCATGGGCATCGCGCCCTGCGGGAGCTTGGCTGTCACGCCGTTCAGGTACTCGAGCACGCGCGAGCGTGCCCAGTAGAGATCCGTTCCATCCTCGAAGACGACGTAGACCGCCGAGAGTCCGAACTGACTCATGCCGCGGACAAATTTCGTGTGCGGCACCTTCAGCATCTCCGTCGAGAGCGGATAGGTGACTTGATCCTCGACCGTCTGCGGTGCCTGCCCGGGCCATTGGGTCATCACGATGACCTGAACGTCCGAAAGATCAGGAATCGCGTCGACTGGTGTGCGCAGCATCGCGAACACTCCCGCGATGATGAGAACACCGGTGCCGATCAACACCACGAGTCTGTGCGCGACCGACCATTCGATGATTCGCGTGAGCATGACCGGTTACCTCTTCTGTGTCATAGGTACCGGCATCCCGGGCATGTCCTTCATCTCGGTCCTGCTTGCCTTGTCGCCAGCGCTCCCCTGGCTGATCATGGACTTCATCACCTCACCGAGGTTGGACTCGGAGTCGAGGAGGAATTGTGCGGACGTGACGACGCGGGCGCCCGCATCCACTCCTGAAATGATTTCCGTGTACGCGCCCGTGCCTCCTCCGACCTGCACGTCCATCGGCATCAACTCGCCCTTTCCCATATCCATGAACACCACGCTGCGCTCGCCGGTGCGGAGGATCGCGGAGCTCGGCACGGTGAGCGCAGAGCGCGTCGGCGTCGAGAGACGGACAGTTGCGTACATACCCGGCTTGAGATCGCCTCCGGCGTTGCTCACCGCGACTCGTGCCCGGACGGCACGCGTCGCCGAGTCGAGCGTTGGATAGACATAGGCGACACGGCCCTTCAATGTGCGGGGGGGCACTCCGCCGAGCTCGATGTCGGCACCGGAGCCTACGCGTACCGACGAGGCGTTGCTCTCTCGCAACTGTACGTCGATCCAGACGTCACTGAGATCCGCGATGATGAAGAGCGACTCTCCGGCGACGACGGATTGGCCCTGCAGCACCTTCTTCTCCATGACGACGCCCGACGACGGTGCGTACAGCGTGAGGGTTCGTCGTACATGGCCGCTGCGCAGGACCTCGTCGATCTGTGCATTCGAGATGTCCAGCAGCTGCAACCGGCGACGCGATGCCGCGACGAGATCACTCGTGTTTCCCGCCACCCCTGGCACGGCACTGCGTCCGATGTCGCGGTCGAGCTGGCCCGCGAGCAGCAGGTCCTGTTGCGCCGCGACGAGCTCTGGTGAATACACTTCCATCAGCGGTTGTCCGCGTCGCACACGCTGCCCGGTGGCGTTCACGTAGAGCCGCTCCACGAAGCCACTGATCTTCGGCGCGACCTGTTGCATCCGCGTCTCGTCGAAGGTGACGACACCCGTCGTTCGGCTCTCGGCGGTGAGCGGCCGCACCTGCACGGTGCCGAACGTGATACCGAATGTGCGGATCTGGTCAGCGGTGAGCATGACCGTTCCGTTCGTCGTCGTGCTCATGCCGGCCATTGACGGCGAGGCCGAAGACGTCGGAGACCGCGACGCGTCGCTCACCGCGGATGCGTCACGGCGCTTCGAGGCGACGAGTGCCCAGGCTCCCAGAACAGCGATGACCAGAGCGGCGCCGATGATCCAGATGCGTCGCACGTTCCGCGACCGCGTATTCGCTAAGGCCGAGTTCATTTCAACACCTCCCCACCAACCACTCGCTCGAGCTCCGCTACCTTTGACGCAAAGTCCGTCAACACGCGGAAATACTCAGTCTCGTAGTTGAAGACGGTGGATTGATTCTCGAGGACGGCGAGGAACTCCGTCTTCCCCACCTGGTAATTTGCCGTCGCCGAAACCAGCGCAGCGCGGCCTTGCGGCAGAATCGCCTTCACGACCAGTGCGAGTTGCGTGCGCTCGCGCTCGATCTCCGACACGAGCCGAGCGACCTCGCCGCGAATCGTGTTCACCATCCGGTGGTGGTCGCCTTCCAGCGCCGCGAGCTGCGCAGTCGCCTCAGCGACTTGCTGATCCTGTTTGCGTCCCTTGAAGATGGGGATGGGCACCGAGACGGTTGCGCTGATCATGTCGGGCAGACCGCCAGCGCGCTGTCCGTACTGCAGCGACAGGTCGATATCCGGCAGATAGTCCTTGCGTGCGAGCTCGACGCGCATCGACTGCGCGGCAAGTGCCGCTAGATGCTCGCGGATCTCCGGGCTTTCACGGATCGCTGCCTCCTGGAGCTCGGCAAGCGAACGTAGCGGCGAGTCGGCCGCTCTCGACCCCAGCACATTGGACGTGAAGTGGATGGCGTCGGACGACGCAGGCACCGCCGCGCGTGCAATCGCCTCCGGCATCATCAGTGGCGACACAGGTGCTTCACTTGGCTGATCGAGGAGCGCGTTGAGCTGCGCGACCAGCGCCACGCGTTGCTCGGAGAGCAGGGCAGCGGTTTCCGCGAGACGTGTCGCTTCGACGCGCGCCTTGAGTACATCCTGCTGGCCCACGGCGCCGACGCTGTATCGTGATTCGCTGACTGCGATGAGCCCCGTGAGCACATCGCCGTTGCGTTCGACGATTGTGCGAGCCTGGTCGATGAATGCGATCTCGTAGAATGCGACCTTGACGTCGCGTATCAGTTGACGTCGTGCCGCGTCGAGTGAGGCCTGGCTCGCCTCGACCCCGTATTCGGCTGATCTCCTCTGCAGCGACAGCTTTCCCGGATACGGCATTCTTTGACTCACGCCGATCATGCGCATCGTCATCGGCTCCGGACCCGCTGTCGTGGGCATCGTGCCGTTGGTCGTCGACGCAACCGCCATGGTGCCCAATGGTTCGTTGATGATGCCGAGCATCAGCATCGGGTCCGGCAGTGTCGATGTCGGGCCGACGCGCGCTCGTGCAGCATCGACGCGCGCCATGGCCGCGTGAAGCGCAGGACTCACGGCGAGTGCATGCGCGATGAGCGCATCCAGCGCGGGTGCCGCCCGTAGCGACGTAAGAGATGTTGCGGAGTCTCGGATTGCTCCGGCGCCGCGAGCGGATTGCTGTGTCGTCGCCGTGGCGACCGGCACGACGCCAGCGAGCAGAAGTCCGGCAATGAGAAGACGGGTACGCATGGGTTCCTGAGCGAGTGTCCACCACTGCCTCGCGTCATCACGCACCAGATTTGGGCACGCCGATGCGAGCGGCAGCGCCGCCGGCCCTGAGCAAATGGGCGGCGGATCTGACGAGCAGATTGAAGTGGACTACGCTCTGGGCGGAGGAACGTCGGGCGCGCGACTCAGCGACAGCGGCGCCAGAGGAACGAACTGCTGCATCGGAACGGCCGCGCGATCAGGCGGAGCGACGACGCTGGATATCGTCGTGAGTGCCGTCAGCGCGCAGGTCGCCATCGTCTGGCAGCCACTCGTCGACCACGGGAGTCGGCAGGGCACGTGCTCGTCGCCCCGTGCGGGTGCGCCAGATGGCGCATCCGCACCGCCAGGCATCTGCATGTCCGCCATGGACGCAACGCCTCCTTTCCCGTTCGTCGGCGTCGCACACGAATAGCCGCTCTCCAGCGGTACAAACTGGAAAAGGATCAGCGTGATGAGAGCTGCGACAGGGCGGAGGATTCGGCGCACAGCAGAAACATACCTCCCGAGGCGGCGTGACGCAGCGGGAGTTTCCCCACGCGGTACCGGGACCTTTCCCTTCCTCACATTCACTCCACCGACACAGCGATCGGTTGCGAGGATCGTCCTGGCGTCCGGATTACGATAGATTGGAGGCGTGCGAGCGTCTCCACGTCCACTGGACCTTTCACCTTTCGTCTCATGACGTCTCCAGAGCAGGTCGTAGATCCCGTGTGTGGCATGCTCATAGAGCCGCACCATGCGGCAGGCCTTCGAGTGCATCACGAGGTGAGCTACTATCTATGCTCGCCTCGGTGCGTGGCCAGGTTTGAAGGGGACGCAGACGCCTATATCGCAGCCTCCCGCACCGAAGGCTTTCGCACATGGGTGGCGACCGTCCTCACAGACGTGAACTCGCCGCCACCCTCTCCAGACGTACCCTCAGTGGAATCGTAGCACCGCGCAAGTACCAGCGGCTGCGCGCTATTCGGGCAACTTGTCGCGTGCGCCCTGCATCATCGGGGATTCGCGCGCTGCGTGAGTCCGTGTAGCCGTGCGATAGCTTCCCACGCCGCTGCCTCTGCCTCCCCTGGAAGCATACCGTGCGCGAGATAGGTATCTCGAATCGTCTCTGCCTCACTCTGGTACCGCCGTGTAAGGGCGTCATCGACATCGCGTGCCCACACGGCCGCCTCCCGCACTCGCTCCGTCGCTCGCCCGCCCGGCCGGTCCGGGTTTCGAGTCTCCGCCACATGCTTGTGGCCGTCCGGAGTTGGGCCGCCGATCTGCTCGCCAGGCGTCTCTCGATGGAGACGACCTTCGCCCGGGTGCCTGCGCGCCTCCTCGTAGCGACGTGCCTTGGTCGCCAACTCGGCGAGGAACGATTCCGTCTCCTCGACGCCGAGTGCATCGACAAGGCCGGGCACCAATCCCTTGAGGAGGACGAGTCGCTCACCCGGCCGCAGCGCGCTCACGTCGTGGAGCACCGCCCTGATTCGCGCGTGATCGAGCCATTGATAGAACGGGCTTGTCGTCGGTTCCATCGTGGACTCCCTGGAAGTGACCTATGCGCCGCGCCGAGCAACGCGGCAGCATCCGCGCGCCATCATCTTTCGCGTGTCGCTTGATACCGACGATGATACGTCATGGCGTTTTCCTGCGTGACGACCAGTGAATCGCGCGAATCTGCCACGGCACGGGGCGAGTCGCCGGGGACGCCGATTCCTCCAGCCTCCGCGTTCGAGTGAGGACGACAAGCTCGGCGCCGACGGAGTTGATTGCGCGACCATTGAATTGCCCAACCGTGACGCTGGTCGCGCTCACCCAGGCCGCATCGCCCACGATGGACACGCCGACGATCGTCCGGGAACCGGGGATCGCTCGCGCAAAGGCAATGTCCGCTGGAAGATGATGGCTACGATAGCCGTCGCGCCGCTCCACGTCACCAGACTCGAGGATCACGACATCCGGCGCGAGTAGTGCAAGCGCCGCGGTGCTATCGCCATTGGCAAGCGCATCGTGGAACCGCGTGACTATTCCAACAATCTCCGCAGAATCGTTCTGTGGACGGACAGCTGCCACGTGCAATGCGCTGGGCACGGCGCGGAACTCGTGGCCCTCGAGTGGCACCACGGCGAGCAGCAACGCGGCAGGTGCCACGATGAGCCGCAGGCAGAACGAGCGGGTAGAGGCAAGCGGAATGCGCACGACACCATCCTGATGGCTGAAGACGTGCCCACTTTATGCCACGTCAAATGTCAGCGCAATGGCCAACGCGTCCTCGTCGCGGATCAGGGGTGCGGCGCGTAGAGCGCCAGACGGATCCGATCGCGAAGCGCCTCGTCAGACGCCAGGACGATGGCGGCAAGGTTGTTATCGACAACGAGGGTCGGCGTCCATCGCGCGGATGGCCCGCTCGATGGCGCCAGTCGCGTCAGATCGAGTCCCTGCGTCGCTCGCCCGACCGCTCCGGCATCACCAAAGATGAAAGCCTGCACCTCAGCAGTTCCGCCTCCGACGGCGACGCGCAGTCCCGTGGCGTCGAGGAGTGGCTGCCGCACTGGTCCCTGCTGCACGGGCGCCAATCCCGCCCCCGTGAGACGAGCGATCACGACGTCGGCACTCCAACGGAGAGGCGCCGAGGAAACGCCGACCGCACCCTTTGACGAATCCCCACGCACGATCACCCCACCTCGCGGGGTCACGATCGTAGCGGTGTCGGTCGCGCCCTGTGTGGGCGTGGGCAACCGCCGCCCAGACAGCGCCGCCGAATCCGCGCGCCGGGCATTCGTGTCGCGGCAGGCGCCACCGGACGCGGCGAAGATCAACGCCACGATGAACGGAGCAGTCCGTCGAAAGTGCTTGGGATGAATGCGCATGCACGCCCGTCCGGCACCACGCAGCGCCTCGTGCGCGGAGGCGTCCACTACGACGGCTGACGTTCGTTCTTCGCGAGGCGCTCGGGACTCACCTGCGCGGCGCATGTGCCTGGTAGCCGGCCTCCGCGACCGCCTCGAGGACCGTGTCGGCGCTCGTTGTCTCCGGATCATAGCGCACGTCGGCGCTACCAACCCTGACCGCGTCCACCGACACGCCGTCGACCGCGTCAAGGGCCTTCTTCACTGAGCTCACGCAATGTCCGCAGCTCATTCCGTCGATCTCGAGGTGCAAGCTATCCATTGGTCTTCTCCGAGTGGACGTCCCGAATACGACGACTGCGTGCCGTCGCCGCATGGTATCTACTATACCCCTACCCCCTATGTCAACCGGGCAGCGCCAGGTTGCTCCCTGTTTCCTTCGCGCGATGCCTGTGCATATTTTATGCTCCCTCAAATGGCAGCATCTCGGCTCGACCGTCGAGTCCGATGAGACCCAAATCTTCCGGAGACCTCCATGCTGTGTCCCAGCCCGCGCGCACTCCAACGCCATGTCGTTCTCGGCGCGCTCGCCCTGACGTCTCTTGTCGCGTGTGCCAAGGGAGAGAAGGCGCCGGATTCGGCGGCCATCGTGCCGCACTCCGACTCGGCGACCATGCGTGACGGCATGGTCGGCCACGACATGAGCGCCATGCCCAACATGACCGGTGATGGCGACCACGACTTCCTGCGCATGATGAGCGACCATCACAAGGGGCTCATCCAGATAGCGCACATGACGAAGGACAGGCGCGAGAAGAGCCCCGCCGTGGCCGACGCCCAGAAGGTGGACGCCGCGCAGGACACGGAGCTCGACCACATGGTCACTATGCTCGAGAAGGACTTCAAGGATCCGTACAGCCCGAAGGTGGTGCCAGAGCACCAGGCGATGGCTGACGCACTGAAGCCACAGACCGGCACCAGCTACGATCGCGCCTTTTATCAGAACGTCATCAAGCATCACGAGGAAGCGATCTCGATGATCGACGCATATCTGCCGACGGCGAAGAATCCAACGGTCAAGCAGATGGCCGAGAAGATGCGCGCGGATCAGACCAGGGAAATTGCAGCGTTCCAACAGAAGCTTGCGAAGCTCGGCGCCTGACGTCGTCTCCGTCCCCGCGGCTCGGGGAACGCTACATGGCCATGTCCAACGACGTCGGCGACGCGACGAGGATCGCCGTCACCAGCAGCACCAGCAGCGCGACGGTCACTTCCACCGTGGCCGATCGCTTCAAGCGGGCCGTCGCCGCGCTGGTGCCGAGTTGCGGTTGCACGTATCGCCAGTTGTAGAAACCGGTGAGGGCGACCAGCGCGAGGATCCCCAGCTTGACGAGCAGGGTGATGCCATAGCGCGTGCCCCAGAGATTCGGAATCGTGCCGACGTGGATCCATGCCGCGAAGATTCCCGTGATGGTCGCGAGCCCCGCAGCGATCAGCGCAATGGGTGAGAATGCGTTGACGACCGAACGAATGAACGGACCGCGTATGTCCTCGTCCTGCTCGCGCGCCACCATCACGACGGTTGCAAGGAGCACAGCGAGCGTTCCAAGCCAGCTGCTCGCACCGAGCACATGCAGCCAGTCTGCGACGATCGCGAGCGCGCGAAGCCGAGGCGCCGATGCGGCATGTCCGGAGAGCGCCGGCACGAGCGCGGCCAGCACCGCACCCGCGGCAGCGATGCGCCACCACAACGCGTTGCCGAGTCTGCGACTCCGATAGTAGCCTGCTCCCGCAATCACCACAGCCAGGAGCTGCACCAGCCATCCCCATCCCCACGTCGTTTGCCGAACCATCTCAGCGACGACACCGAAGTCAAAAGCATCGGCTGCGCCGTGCATGGCGTATGACTGCGCGCCGAGCCGCAGCAACAGCGTGGCGGCCAGGCACCCCGTCGCAATCAGACCGATGGCAGCGGCGCGACGCTCGGCCACGACAATCATGTCACGCACACCCGAGGAATCATTCGGGCTGGCTCGTCGAAGCGACCCGAGCACGAAAAAGCGAAACGCGGCGGAGCCAATGGCGAGGAGGAGGCCGATGAACTGAAGCCACCGAATGATGACGTAGGCGGGGGACTCGGAACCGAAACCATTTCCTTCGGGCATCGACGCTGGATCGTGGTGCATCGAATCGCGCATGGCCGCCGCGGCACCACTCGGTGCCGCGCCGACGCCCGCCGGCGACACGCCAATGCCCATCGCGCCTGGTGCAACGACGAAGTCATACTTGCCACGGACCGGATGGCCATCGTCACCGGCCATCTGCCACGTCACTGTATAAATGCCGGCGATCATCGGCCCGCCCAAAGCTGTCACGATGGAGCGACGTGAGTCCGCGGCGTAGCGAAGTGGTCCAAGCAAAACGGCGCGCCCATCGGGACCAGCGAGTTGCACGATGGTGAACGTGAGCTCTGGCGACTCGCTGAAGTCGAGCCGCAGCTCTCGCGGTACCGCACCCAGATGTGCACCTGCCGCCGGGGTGGAGCTTTTCAGCCGGCCATGCGCCGACGCGGAGCGCGGCGCCAACAGCGACAATCCGACGAGCATGACGAGCATGACGAGCGCGCGACAGTACCCTCGCACACTCGCGGCGAGAGGCGAAGGCACCTACGGCTTCATTCCGGGCATGTTGGGCATGCCCTTCATCTTCGTGTGATCCATGGGTACTGGCTTGGCTGCCGGTTTCTTCGCGGGTTGCTTCGTCCGTGCAGCTGGCTTCTTCTTCGCTGTAGGCGACATATGGGCCTTGCCCGCCGACATGTCCATGCCGGCCATGCCAGCGTGGCTCGTATCCATCGGCTGCATCATGCGACGCATAGCGGTATCCGCCATCACGCGTTGGCGAATGACCGGATCACGCATCATGCGCTCGTGCATCTGCATCATCTGCGACATTCCCATGTGCGATGTATCGTTCGTCGCGTGCGTCATACCGGGCATCGTATCCGTCGCGCGCTTGCCTGCGGCGCTGTCGACGCCAGCGGGGTGGCTCATGCCGGGCATGCTGGGCATCGCGCCCTTTCCACTCGTCGTGTCGGCGCCGTGGTGCATCCCTGCCATTCCCTTCATTGCGTCCGCCATGGTGGCACCGCGGGCCACGGTCGGCGTCGTCCAGCCAACAAGGAGCCCTACCGCCGGGCCGCCCATGTTTTCGATGCCCATCATGTCGCCCATCGTCGCCCATTCGGAGAGGGGCATCAGGTAGCTCGTCGAATCACGATACCGGCTCGCCGCTTCGAGAATCGCCGCGCGCTTCCGATCGTGCGGCACATTGTCGTTCGCCAGGATGTCCGACACCACGTCGTGCATGGCGTGCAGGTTGTCGAAGATGATCGCCGCCTCCTGATATCGCTTCGCGAACGTCGGCGCGATGGCGGCAGTCATCGGCATGACGCGCGGCATGTGTTCCGGCGCCCTTTCGAGCATCTGTCGAAAGCGCGTTACTGCCGCTGCCACTCCAGCTTGCCGCTCATCCTGCGTGGTGCCTGTCATCATCGGCTCATAGAGTCCGACCTGCAACCAGTGATATCCCCAGATCAACCCGTTGAACTTTGGATACTTCCGTCGGAAGGCGAGCGAGTACCGCTGTCCTTCCATGAGCTCCATGCTCTTCGGCAACGAGCTGAAGGCGAGATCGGGACGCGTCTTGTAGTACGCGACGAGCTCCGCGATCTTCGCATCCTTCGCGGACTGCGTCATGTTTTCCGAGGCGAGCACATCGTAGACCTGTCGGTGCAGCAGGTGCGCCCAATCGAACATCATCTTCGCTTCGGGCGCCATCTTGGCATAGTTCACTTCGATGGCCGCCTCTTCGAGCGGCAACCGCGGCGGACTCACCAGGAGCTTCTTGGTGATGAAGTCAAACTCCTTCTCTTCGAGCTCCGACGTCGGCGCATTCGCATCGTTGTAGAGCCGCTCGTAGAGAATGGCGTGCCCATAGTCGAATGCATTGAACAGGCGATCGGCAGCCGGATACGTGTTGCGGAAGGTCCAGTTGAATTTTCCTGGCAGGTAGAACTGCTCGTAGGCCGTTGACCACTGCGCACTGGCAACGGCAGGTGCGACGACCGTGGCGGCGAGCGATGTTCCCGCCATCAGGAGGCTCGATGCGATAATTCTGCGCGCGGTGCTCATCGTCCACCAGGAAACAGGGAGCGTACACCAAAGGCATAGGCGCTGCCGAACGTCACGTACCATCCGCGCTCCGCGCCATTCAATCGACGTCCGACGCCACCGTCGAGGGCCAGCGTGGGGCTGAGCTGAAAGCGCGATCCCGTCCCGACGGTGTACTCCACTGCGGCGCTCGCGTCGAGCGGCTTCCGACCGTAGAACTCTACCGTGAACAAGGTCGAACTGAGGGGAAATGCCTTGTCGATCGCGGCTCCCGCCAACCAGCGCGCGACCTCGATGGCGCCTGGTCCGCCGAGGTTCGTGCTGGTGCCGCCGGTCGCCGCGTTGGGCGCAGCGCCGAAGGTATACTGGCCGTTGACATGAAACCGCGCCCAGCGATACGTGCGCGTCGCCATGCCCGTCAACGACGTGTAGGCACGATCCTGCGCAAGGTTCCCAACCGGTGCGAGCACGTCGCCCCGAAGCGCGAGCGCGGGCAAACCCTCGGTCTCCACGTTGAAGTTGTGCATCGCCGAGATGTCGAGTCCCGCAATGCCACTCCGACGCGTGGCTCCCTGCTCCTTCAACGCGAGCGGGAGTCCGATCTCGACCTGCGTGCGGGGGAGAATA
>JBBQDT010000132.1:0-12265 GCA_038319955.1 Gemmatimonadales bacterium
ATCGCGAGGTGACGTGAGAGCTGCTCGATGAGCTGCGGTCCGAAGGCACCCTTCACCGCCAGGAAGTCGATCCGCAGTGGCGGATACAGACGATCGAGCGTCGCGAGCTGGGTGGCCAGGTCGGGCGGGATGTCGTCCTCCGCACCATACACGTACACGACCTTCATGCGCGTCGTCTGTTCGTTCTCCAGGACGTACAGCGCCGCACGGTTCAGGACGTCGAGCGCGTCGCCCCGCGTGAAGTACACCACGCCGATCGACCCGATCTCCTCCATCTTCCGCACGACGGCGTTCCGGAGGCGCCGATTCAGCAATGGCGCCGAATCCATGATCGCCCGCAGTATCGACAGCGCGAGCCTGAGGATGCTCAGTCGCATGAGCATGGCTCCGACGACCGCGAGCGCGACGCCGTAGTAGATCGCGAACACGGCCACATCCTGCGGCGCGAGGAGCAGGTTCCCCACGAGCGCGGTGAGCACCCCGGCAAGCGCAAGCCACACCGTCGTCCAGCTCGCGCGAATCTCCCTCGGCAGCTGCTGACGCTTGCGCTTCAACATCATGTTGCCAACGGCGAACAGCGCCATCACGCTGAGGAACGCCAACGTATACACGCCGGCGAGTATGCTGATACTGCCGTTCGTCATGGCGAGAATCGACGTGCAGACGACGAAGAATCCGAGGATGATCCAGTGGTTGGTCTCCCGCCACCGGTTCTCCGCGAGGAGGACCTGTGGAAGGCACCGGTCGAGGCTCATGCGTCGCACCAGGCCCGTCACGCCGACGTAGCTCGTGAGGACCGCGCCGGACAGCACGAGCACCGCGTCCACGCTGATCCACGTGCCGAAGGCCTGGCCCGCGGAGAGGCTTCCCATCGTCGCGAGGAGGTCGGGCGGTACCACACGGATCCGGGCGAGCGGCAACAGCCCCAGCGAGAGGAGGCTGATCCACGGATTGATCACCACCACGGCGAGCCACATGTTGCGCAGTGTCTTCGGGAAGACCTCCGGCTTCTGCTCCTCGATGAAGTTGGCTGAGCTCTCGAATCCGCTGATGCCCAGCATGGCTGCCGCGAACCCGAAGAAGAGGGCGCGCATGACGCCACGCGGCTCCGGTGTCACCCAGTTCTGCACGAGGAGCGATGGATCGCGCGCGACGGCGATCGTGCCGGCCACCGCGAGCACTCCCAGCGTCACGATGTGCAGCACGAAGATGATCAGCGCGATCACCGCCGATTCCGACACGCCAAGGATGTTGAGCAGCGCGAAGACCCCGAGCAGCCCGATGGTGGCAGTGAACACGTCGAGGTGAGGCAGCAGGTTGCTCGCGTAGTGCATGGCCTCCGTCGCGCTGATCACTGCGGTCGCCACGTACGAGAGCAGCGTGAGGCAGGCCGCCCCCGCCGCAATCCGCTTGCTGGTGGTATTCAGCAGCAGCGTGTAGGTGCCGCCGTTCAACGGCAGCGCGCTTCCCACTTCGGCATACACGCGACGGTAGAGGTGCAGCACGATGCTGACGAGGATCAACACCACCGGCGCGAGCACTCCCGCCTCCGCGGCGCAGAGGGCGGACACGTACAGCACGCTCGACGTGATGTCGTTGCCGCAGATCGCCGTGGCCCGCCAGGTGCCCAGCATGTGCTTCTTCGGCTGGTCGAGATGCGTGACCTTGGCTGTCGTCGGGAGGTCGGTCAGGCGCTCTGCGGCACCCCAACCGGCGAACTCCCACGACGCACGCCTGCTCCCGTCCGGAAATTGGTGCGTCTTTTCAGCAATCATCCTGTAGCAGGCGGATCGGCGCGTTCGATGGTCACACGATGCCCGGGCACTCGATAGTCGGCCGCACGATGGGCGACGGGAATCGTGATTTCATTGCCATCGCGCAGGGTGGCATAGTGCGGCGACATGATCTCCACACCGCCCGCGTTGAAGCCGTCCTGGATGTTCTGGTGCAGGCGACTGTACGTGCCCGCCATGCGATCCGCGCGGTCGGTATAGGCATTCAGTTCGTACGTCACGTAGAAATCATCCAGGCTGGTCTGGAGCACGAACGGCGGAGGGTCATCGCGGACATCCTCCGTGGCGCGGGCCGCGTCGATCAGCAGCGCCTGGACCTGCCGCCACGGCGCGTCGTATCCGATGGTCACCGCGGTGTGCAGGATGAGCCCCTGCGAGCTGGCATGCGTGCTGTAGTTGATGACCTGGCTCCCGAGGACGGCGCCGTTCGGAATGGTGACGGCGATGTTCTTGATGGTGCGGAGCCGCGTCACGAGAAGCGTTTTCTCCATGACGTCGCCCACCGTGTCTCCGATCTTCACGCGGTCGCCCTGCCGGAACGCGTCCGTGTAGGTGAGCACGACGCCCGCGACGACGTTTCCGATCGCGGCGGACGAGCCCAGCGAGAAGAAGACACCGAGAAAGATGGACACCCCCTTGAACGCGTCGGATCCGGCGCCCGGCAGGAACGGATAGAGCGCCATCGCGGCGAAGGCGAACACCAATACGCGCGCGATCTTGTAGCTCGGGTCCGCCCAGTCGCGATGAAAGCCTTCCACCTTGATGGCGCCGGAACCCATCGCCTCGAACACCGACCGCACGAACTTCAGGACGAACCGCGCGATGACGACGCCGGCCGCGAGATAGAAGAGGTTGGGCAGATACACGACGAACGACGCCCACGCCGCCGCGAACGGCGTCAACGCGTATGCGACGATGCGGCGCGAGAGCGGCGTGGTCCACGGGAAGAAGCTGAGCACGAGCGGCACGTACACGTAGAACAGGAGCACCGTGAGCACGAGCCGCGCGAGCCGCGCTGCGCTGAGCAGCAGTTGTGACAGCCGGCCCTCCGACAGCAGCTCGAAGTCCTGGATGCGAAGCGCGGGCAGCCGGACACGCTCCAGCGCGCGAATGCGGCGGTAGAGTCGCGCGAACCCCCAGCGCGAGATGAGCAGCAACACCACGAGCACCGCCGTCGCCGCCAGCGCGAGCCCGACGTCGACGAAGAGCGCCTGTGCGCCTTCGCGGGCGCTCAACGCCACCAGGGTGCTGTCGATGTGCTGCGCGTACTGGCGAGCGAGCACCGCGCGCGGCCGGCCGAGCGGCGTGGCGTCCGCGTCGAGCACGGTCATCAGGAGCATGTCCCCCACCGCGAGCTCGCTGTCCGACTCGTGATCGGTCACCGTGATCGGCACTCGCTTGCGACCGACGGTCTGGAGCAGGCTGCGCATGCGCACGACCGCCGCCGCGGCCCGGGCCTCAGGCGAGAAGGCGCCAAGGCGCCCGTACAGGCGAAACAACGTGTCGTCGGCGATCACGACGGGGCTGCCTTGGGGAACCGGGACGGCTACCGGCGGCGCTTCTGGCGTTGTCGACCGCGCGGCACCCTGCGCTGCGGCCGGCGCCGCGAACCCCGCAACCACGGCGAGGGCCGCAAGCAGCCCCCGTGCGCCATCGATGCATCGATTGGTCATGGAAATGCCCGAAGAGCGTAAATGGGTCGAGTGCGACGCCATGCAAGTTGCCTCGCCGCCGCCCTCCGCGTAATCAGGTCACGTGCGTTGGTGCCGTTGTGTCGCCGGCCGCCTTGGCCTCCCTGATCGCCCGCGCCACGCCACCGGCGGCCGGCGGCGGCGTTTTCCCGGCCGGCCACCCTTCGCGCTGACGCGAGCGGTCGCCATCCGAGGCCTCCGTTTGATCGTGAAACAGAATCTGCTGCGTGGGAAACGGGAGGTCGATGCCGGCCGCCGTGAGCTGCTGCTTGCACTGCGTCAGCACCTGGTCGCGTGCGACCAGCAGATCGCCGATCCGGGAGCTGCTCCACCACCGGGCGCGCAGCACCACGGTGGAATTGTCGAGCGCGACGATGATCACATCGCCCTTCGGATCCGGCAGCACGCCTTCGATCGACTCGAGCGTGCTGAGTATGATAGCCCGCGCCGCTTCGATGTCGTCGCCATAGCCGATGCCGATGTCATACTCCATCCGCCGCGTCGCGAACGCGGTATTGACGATGACGGCGTTCGTGAAGAGGTCCGAGTTGGGAATGATCACGCGCCGGCCGTCGTAGGTCTTGAGGTGCGTGGCGCGCGTCAGGATCTCGTCGACCGTGCCTTCGAATTCGCCCATCCGGATCTGGTCGCCCACGCGGAACGGCCGGCCGATGAGGATCAGGATGCCCGCCACGAAATTCTGGAAGATGTCCTTGAACGCGAACCCCAGCGCCACGCCGCCGATACCGAGCGTGCTGACCAGGTTGGCGACGGTGAAGGCAGGAAACGCCGCCGTTATCGCCACCAGCAATCCGACGATGAGCACCACCACCTGCACGATACGTCCGATTGCCAGCTCGAGCGTGCGGGCTTCACCCTTGCGATTCGCGACGCGTCGAATCACGCTCCGAATCCCCTTCGCGATCACGACGAACAGCAGCATCAGGGTGGTCGCAAGCACCAGCCTCGGCAACAGTGCGAGGAAGCTCGTGACCATTGCGTTGATGCTGTCCGCGATGACGCCGATGTCGATGTTCATGTGCTCACGGTCCTGGTGGGGGCGAGTGCCGCGGTCTGGCTCGCCGGCAACGCGGCGCGCTGGTCACTGCGCGAGAAATGCAAACACGTGGAGGAGTGCCTGATCACCAGGTGAGCTCCCCGCCTTGCAGCTCGGGGGACGCGTGGACCAGAGGTCCGTCGCCTCGGCGATGATCGCGTTGCCCGCCGACTCTTCGGCGGCAGGTCGAACCCTCGAGACGAGCTGAGATTGCACCCGCGTGCTCCGGGCGGTATCAGCCGGTGTCACCGCCCAGACACCGCATCGTTGCAGCACAGCGACCGTGCGCGCCAGCAGCGCACGCGCGCGCACGAGCCGACCGTGCGCACCGAGCCCACGCTCCTCCGGATTCATGGCGCGACTCGAGTCGGCCTCGATCAGCAACGCGGCAGTGCGTTCGTCGCTCGGAGCGAGACGATGCGCCGCATCGAGAGCCCGAAACGCATCGCGGAAGTTTCCCAGTGCGAGCGACGCCTCGCCGCTCCCCGCGTAGGCCACCGCATCGCCCCGGTTCTCCACGATGAGCGCTCGATAGATCGCCAGCGCCCTGCTCGGCGACTCCGCGCGAAGGAAATCGCGCGCGAGGTCGCGCCGGAACGCGGCACTGTCCGTGTGCATGTCCTCGAGCGGGAGCAGCTCGGCGAGCAGTGCACGCGATTCGCCGCGCTTCACCAGCAGCGCGATGAGCTCGAGCCGCGCCCGCATCCGCAACGCCGCCGTATCCCCGCGCCAGCGTCCATACACGGCGCGATGATAGTACGACTTCGCCGCCTCGGGCTCGCCATCGCGCACCAGCGTCCGCGCCATCGCGATGTTCACCGCGCCATCCGACTCGGCGCGGCGGAGGAGGCTCGTGAGCGTCGTCCGCGCTTCGTCGACGCGATTGTCGGCGAGCAATGCCTCCGCCAGCGCGAGCTCGTAGTCGTGATTGTCACGCTCCATCGCCACGGCGCTCGCAAACCGGTCCGCCGCTTCCGATGGATCGCCGCCGTTCAGCAGCGCAGTGCCCTCGGCATAGAGGTCTGCCGCGTTCGATTTCCCCTCGCGCTCGTCGATGCGCGCGAGCGCGACGTCGACCATGAACAGGCCCGCGATGCTCACGAGGAGAATGAGGAACGTGGTGATGAACCGCCATTGGGGTGCGGTCGAGACGGTTGTTGGCACGGCACGCATGTCGTCAGCCATTGCGTGCCAGCTCCGATGCAGGGAGGTCGCTCATCTCGCCCACACCGTACGAAGCGAGAATGTCCTCGAGCGTCACGATCCCGACGAGATCCCTGATGTTCGCGCGGCTCACCACTGGCAGGACGTTGTGACGCGTCTCTCCCATCCGCACGAGCGCCTGTCCCAGTGGCTGGTCCGGATGCACGTGGGCGACGTCATCTTCGTGAGCGCCCGCGGCATCCTTTGCCGCGACCATGCGCAGCAGTTCGTCCATGGTCTGCGCCCCACGACCGGCGATCAGCGCCGCAGCGAGGTCGGATTCGCGCACCATGCCGATGAGCCCGCGCGCATCAGTTACCGGCCATGAGCTGAGCGAGCCCGCGGCCACGATCTGCGCCGCGGCCGCGACGTCGAGAGCAGCATCGATCGGCGTCGGCGCATTGCGCTGCGCGACGTTCACACCGAGCCGTCGCGTGTGCGTGCGGAATGCGCCCGTCGGCAGGTGAATGCCGTCCTGATGTGCTAGCGCCTCGTAGATGGGCTCCTTCTGGAAGCGCTGCGAGATGTAGAACGCGATGAGGTTCGCGATCATCAACGGCACGATGATCGTGTAGTCGCGCGTGACCTCGAAGATCATGATGACGGACGTCAGCGGCGTGCGGACGATCCCCGCGAAGGCGACGCCCATCCCGACGAGTGCGTACGCGCCCGCGCCCGCCGTGACATCGGGAAACGCGGCGTGCGCCACATGGCCGACCGCCGCTCCGACCATCGCGCCGATGAACATGCTCGGTCCGAAAATGCCGCCGGCGTTGCCCGACGCGTAGCAGATGGCCGTCGCGAACATCTTCAGCGCGGCGATCACCACGACGAACCGGAAGACCATATCGCCGCTCAGCACGCGATCCACCTGATCGTAGCCGACACCGAGCACCTGCGGCACGAAGAAGCCGAGCAGGCCAACGGCGAGCCCGCCGGCCATCGGCTGGATCCAGCGAGTGCGCTGCGGCAACGCGAGAAAGAATCGTCGCATGCGCAGGAGCATCTTCACGAATCCCACCGAGACGAGCCCGCCGACGAGGCCGAGCACGACGTAGATCAGCAACTCGCCCTGACTCACCAGGTGGTAGTCCGGCACGTGGAACAACGGCTCGTCGCCCAGCAGCAGGTGCAGCACCATCCACGACGTGGTGGAGCTCAGCACGACCGACCCGAGGATCGGCGCGTGCAGGTCGCCCATGATCTCCTCGAGGGAGAACAGCACGGCGGCGATCGGCGTGTTGAACGCCGCCGCAAGCGCCGCCGACGCGCCGACCGGAATGAGCCACTTCACCTGTGCGGTACTGAGACCGAGGCGCCTCCCGATCACGGAGGAAACCCCCGCGCCGATGTGCACCGACGGGCCTTCGCGGCCGAGCGCCAACCCGCTCGCGAGCGTGGTCGCACAGCAGACGAACTTCCCGAACACGGTGCGGAACGAGATGCGACCGTCGTGAATGAAGATCGCGGCCCGCGTCTGCGGAATGCCGCTGCCACGGGCGTCGGGAAAGAACCGGAACAACAGGACCCCGCTGACGAGCGAGCCGAGCGTCGGCACGAGGATGCGCCGCCAGCCCGCTCCGCCCGCGGGATACATGTGGGCCGCCAACCGGCCGGTGAGGAGCACGAACGCGACGACGATCAAGCCGACGAGCGCGCCGATGACGAGGCTGAGCAGCAGTGCGAGTCGGTCCTCCTCGCGCCTGAAGTCCTCGACGAGCTCGCCGATGCGTACGAGCCACGCCGTGCTGCGCTGCGGCACGGTGATCGGCATCTGGTCGGCGCGATCGTCACTCATCCGGAAACAATATATATGCAGTCCGGCGACCGGCTCTTCAGCTTGCTCGATGCCTTCTCCGCGTCATCAGGCAACCCATCGCCGCTTCCGGCCGCATCGTCCATCCCTCATCCTTACGCCATGGACGAAATCATCCGCGACCCGCTCTGGAACAACATCCGCGTCGATCCGCTCGCGTTACAGCTCATCGACACGCGCGCCTTCCAGCGGTTGCGGTACGTGCGCCAGCTCGGGCTCGCCTATCTCGTCTACCCCGGTGCGAGCCACTCCCGGTTCGAACACGCACTCGGCGCCTATCACCTCGCGCGACGCACCCTCGCGCTCTTCGAGGAGAACGGCGTCACCACGGGGCTCGACAAACAGGCTTGCCTCCTCGTCCGTTATGCGGCACTGCTCCACGACATCGGACACTATCCGTTCTCGCACGCACTCGAAGAGATCGGTGCACTGCATCACGAGGAAGTTGCGCGTCCCCTCGTCACGGGCGGAGAGATCGCCGCCATCCTCGCGCGCGAGCTCGGCCACGACGCACCGGAGCGTATCATGGCGCTCATTCGTGGCAAGAGCGACAACCCGATGCAGGGATTGATCTCCGGTTCGCTCGATCTCGACAAGATCGAGTACCTCAAGCGCGACGCCTTCATGTGCGGCGTGAACTACGGCGACATTGACGTGGATCGCCTCATCAACTCGCTCACCCTCGTGGACGATCCGGACCGCGGCTCGCCGATGGTGGGCATCTCGGAAAAAGGGCTGTCGGCACTGGAGTCACTGCTCTTCGCGAAATACCAGATGTATCGCAACGTGTACTGGCACCACGCCGTCCGCAGCGCCACCGCGATGTACAAGCGCCTCGTCGACGGCGCGTTGCGCGCGGGCTCGTTGAGCGCCGAGGCGCTCGCCGGATTCACCGACGAAGGTCTACTGCACGAGTTGGCAGCGAGCGCGCCGACCCCGCTCCTCTCGGCCATGCGCGAACGGCGATTGTACAAGCGCGTCTTCGAGTGCCCGGCCGCCGAGCTGCCGCCCGACATCGGTGAATGGATCGCCGATGATCGTGCCCTCGTGGTGGCGGTCGAGGATCACCTCGCGCGCACGCTGAACCTCGAGCCCGGCGAGCTGCTCCTCGACTACCCGGTCAAGACGCAGATGCTCGGTCTCGATATCCCGGTGCTTCGGCGGAATGGATCGGTGCGCAGGCTGACGGCGGCTGGATGGGAAGGCGCGGTGAACCTTCCCAAGCTTTCAGAGGAGCTCTACGGCAGCGCGCGCTGGCTTCGCGTCTTTACCGCACGGCGAGTGCAGATCGACCACGCGGCGGTGATCCAGCTCGCGGCGATGTCGGCGGATGCGGTCCGAGAGCTGATCGGCATGCCGGCCTAGGTCCTAGCCTGTCCGGCTACTCCGCGCTCGCTTTCCGTTCGCGTCCGTGTGCCTCGGCGAGCTTGCGGCCGAGCGCCCGATAGTACTGCGCATCGTCCACCTTGCCCTGCGTTTCGAGCGACAGTGCGGCCAGCTCGATGGCGTAGAGGATGTTGCCGAGATAGAGCTGAGCCACCGAGCCGACGGTCTCGTCAGCCAACCCGCGTGATCTCCACCGTCTTGGCCTCGGCATCCGGATCGGGCCCGGCCTCGAGCACCTGTACGATGATCGCCGTGATGTTGTCCAGCCCACCGCGACCGTTCGCCTCGGAGATCAGCGCCTGCACCTTGCGCTCAGGCTCGGCCCGTGAGCCGAGCAGCTGGCCGAGCCGCCGGTCGTCCACCATGCCGGTAAGTCCGTCGCTGGCGACGAGGAAGATGTCGCCGAGGCGCATCTCGCCACGATAGGTGTCGGGCTCCACGTCCGGACTCGCCCCGACGCAACGCGTGATGACGTTGCTGTACGGATGGTAGCGCGCCTGCTCTGGCGTGAGAAAACCGGCGTCGACCTGCTCCTGCACGTAGGAATGATCCTTCGTCAGCTGCTGGAGCGTGCCGTCGCGCATCAAATAGATGCGCGAATCACCCACCTGGCCGATGAGATATCGCGTCCCGGAGAGGAGCAGCACGGAGGCTGTCGTCCCCATGCCCTGTTTGTCCACTTCGGTGATCGTGCGATCGTGGATCGCGCGGTTGGCCTTCCTCAGCGTGTTGGCGACGAGCTTCGTCACCTCGTCGTTCACGAGGTCGACCACGGGGGACAGCTCGCGCTGGATGATCTGCACGGCCATCTCACTGGCCACTTCGCCCGCCGCATGGCCACCCATGCCATCCGCGACGATGAAGATCCCGCGCGCCCCATTCGCATCGACAGCGAAGTTGTCTTCATTGCCGGATCGGATCATGCCGACATCCGTCCGCGCAGCATAGAGAAGGTTCACGTGCGCCCTTGAAGCAGGAAGAACGCCACCGCGGCGATCACGAGAACAGCGACGACCCACACCCACATCGGTACGCCACCAGCAGGCTTCGCTGGCTCGGGAGTCGGCTCGGGTTGAGCGGGAATAGATGATGGTGGAGTAGCCGTCCTGGCCGCGATGGCCGACCCGCGCCCCAACGTGGCGATGGCGCGTGTGCCCTTGCCTTCGAGGTCCGAAACGGCCGCCGGTCCGGCGGCCGTGAACCGAAACTTCATCCCGCCAAAGCGCACATCGGGTGACCCCTCGATGCGACGCTCGCCCATCACCCGCGTGCCGCCGATATAGGTGCCGTTCGTGGAGTCCATGTCAACAACGTACCACCCGTCCTCGCGTCGCTGCAGCTTTGCATGCGTTTCGCTGACGCTTTCGTCCGAAAGTCGAACATCATTGTGCGCGCCGCGCCCAATGTGTCCGAGCGGGGTGTAGAGCTCGTACCTGGTCCCCTTGCCGGGTCCCTCGTTCATCGATTCCAGTATCGCCACCACGGGGCGGGGATCCTTCGCGGGCGCCGACGACACCGGCGTCACAGGCGCCGCGACCGGAGCCGACCGGGACGGCGTGGCCATGGGCGGCACGGCAGCAGCGGGCGGAGGCGCTGGCGGCGTCGCCTTCAGCGGCTCGGCGACGTTTACTGGTTCTGTGGCGGCGGGCAGAGAAGGCGACGCAACAATCGATGCGTCGGATTCCGGCAGCAGGTCCAGATCGGGTAGCAACGATGACGCAGGTGCGGCTGCCACGACGTCAGGTGTCGACGGAACCGCGATCGGTTCGGCGGGTGCGGCGACGGCGGACCTCGGCGGCGTCAACGTCTTGGGCACCGCCGCAACGTCCGCGTAGAACCGAAACTCCTCGGTCCCGATGCGCAAGACGTCCGATCTCGCCAGGCGGTGAGAGCCCACCACGCGGTCGCCATTCACGTACAACCCGTTCGCACTGGTGTCGCGAACCATGTAGCCATGCTCGTCCGGCACAATCTCGGCGTGACGTCGCGACACTTCGCTCTGCGCCACGACCACGTCGCACGCAGCGTCGCGGCCGAAGACGATGCCCATGTCGGGGATCGCGTACTCCTTGCCGTCCACGAGCGACACCAGCCGGCCCCCCGACGCCGCCGTCGCGCGGGCGGAACCGGCGCGCTTGGCGCCGGCGATCGCCGCGATGTCGCTCGCGCTGACGAATTGCGTGGCGCCGCCTTTCGCGTCATCCGCATAGCGCAGCTCCAGGCCGGCGACCTCCACCTTGTCGCCATGCATCAGCGGTGTCGGCTCGGCGCCCAGCAACACACCGTTCACGCGAACGTGCGCCGCTTCGTCGGCGCGCCGGATGGTCGGTGTGGCCCCGCTGTCGATGATGGCTTCGATGCCGATCGCGGAATAGCCGGGCACGACGACGTCAGCGTCGGCGCCGGCCCCGATACGGGTGGCGCCCACCTTGAGCGGAAACTGCTGATCGTCGAGCTGGAGGACGGGCATTGGTGGGCGATGCGCGGTCGGACTGCGGCGCGAGCGATACGAAGGGTCTCGCGCCGAGAGCGCCCGGGACCCATTAGGGGCGGAAACTACCCGCCGCCCTGAGGACTGGCAAGCGTGGCGGAGGCCGGTTCTGCAACAGTCCCTTCCCCCGCCTGCAACCGATACAGCCGATCGTACAATCCGCCCATCGCCCGAAGCGCCGAGTGCCCACCGCGTTCGCGCACTTCGCCATGATGCAGCACGAGGATCTCGTCCGCGCTCACGATCGTGCTGAGGCGATGCGCAATGGCAATCGTCGTCCGGCCGCGCATCAGCGCCGCCAGGCCACGCTGGATTTCTGCTTCGGCCTCACTGTCCACGGCACTCGTGGCTTCGTCCAGCACGAGCACGGCCGGGTCGGTCGCAATGGCTCGTGCAAAGGACAGCAGTTGCCGCTCACCCACGCTCATCGACGCGCCTCGCTCGCTGAGCACCTGGTCGAGCTGCGACGGAAGCTCCGCAATGACCCGATCGGCCCCGACCCGCGCCGCGGCCGCCATCACGGCCCTGTCGTCGAGTGGCGCATCGAGACGAAGATTCGTGCGCACGTCAGCGGCGAAGAGGAAGATGTCCTGTTGGACGTACCCGATCAGCCGACGCCAATCCTCCAGTGGCACGTCTCGAATGTCCACGCCATTGGCCGTGATGCGTCCGCGCCGCGGCTCGTAGAAGCGCAACAGCAGGTTCACGATGGTCGTCTTGCCGGCGCCGGTGTGTCCGACCAGCGCGATCGTCTCGCTCGGACGCACCACGAAGCTGATGCCGCGCAACACCCACGACGGATCGCTCGACGGCTCGCCGTAGTGGAAC
>JBBQDT010000133.1:0-12235 GCA_038319955.1 Gemmatimonadales bacterium
GTCGCGCTCGCGGAAATGCTGCGCGTCGCTGCCGTCAGACGTCTCGCGTCGCCCGCCACCAAGCCGCGTGCCCCATCCGCCTCCGTGGCGGTGCTGCCATTCCGCAACCTCGGCTCCGACGCTGAGAACGAATACTTCGCCGACGGCATCACCGAGGACGTGATCGCTCATCTCTCGAAGATCCGCGCGCTCAAGGTCATCTCGCGCACGTCGGTGATGCGCTTCCGGGAGCGGGAGCAGACCCTGAAGGAGATCGGTGCGGCGCTCGGCGCCACGGCGCTCCTGGATGGCAGCGTGCGCCGCGCCGGCGATCGCGTGCGCATCGTCGCCCAGCTCATCGACACGGAAACCGACCGACACCTCTGGTCGGAGACGTACGACAGGCAGATCACCGACATCTTCGCGATCCAGACCGAGGTCGCGCTGCACATCGCTTCGGCGCTCGAGGCGGAGTTGTCGCCGGACGAGCGGACGCGGATGCGGCGCGAACCCACGAAGGACGTGCTCGCGTATCAGTTCTTCCTGCAAGGGCGGCAGTGGTTGACGAAGTACACCGGCGACTCGATGACGCGTGCCGTCGAATACTTCGATCGCGCCATCGCACGCGATCCATCCTTTGCGCTCGCCCACGCGAATCGCGGCATGGCCTACACCGAGCTCGTCGAAATCGGCGCGATCGCACCGGATGTGGGGTACGGCCAGGCGATCGACGCCGCGCGAAGCGCTGTCACGCTGGATCCGGAGCTTGGTGAGGGGCACTGCACGCTCGGCTACCTGGCCGCCTCCCGCGAGTTCGACTGGCCCATGGCCGAGCGCGAGTTCGAGCGCGCGCTCGAGCTGAGTCCGAGCAGTGCCGACACCCACGATCTCTATGGCCGCGTGTGTACAGCGCTCGAGCGGTACGACAAGGCCATCGTGCTGCTGCTGCGCGCGCAGGAGCTCGACCCCTTGGCGCATCGCGTGGACATCGCCACGACGCTGCTCCGCGCGGGGCGCTTCGACGAGGCCGTGCGCAGAGCAGAGGAGGCGGTGGAGCTCGATCCGTTCGATCGTGCGCGAGCAACGCTCGGGTGGGCGTACTTTCTGAGCGGCCGGAAGAACGAGGGGATCGTGCAGCTCGAGAAGGCGGTCGTGCTCTCGCCTGGCGGCACGATCTGGCTCGCGCAGCTTGGCGAGGCGCATGGGTTAGCGGGCGACGAGGCAAGGGCGCGCGAGATCCTCAACGAGCTCGAGGAGCGGGCGCGGGACTCCTACGTCTCCCCGTATCACTTCGCGTACGTCCATACGGGGCTGGGGGATGCGGGGCGCGCGATGGACTTTCTGGAGCGAGCGGCGGACGAGGGGGCGGGGCCGGCGTACGGCATCAAGGGGTCGTTCCTGTTCGCGCCACTCCGCGGACATCCGCGGTTTCGCGCGCTGCTACGGAGAATGAATCTGGAGTAGCAGGGACGACGGCCTCGCCTCGCCGGAGCCGCAATCTTCGCGACGGGACGCGAATGCTGCGATACTGGAGGGTCCTCTCGACGACATTCCTTACCGACCGCACCCGCCAGGTCCTCGATGGCATGGTCCGACGAACAGGTCCGCATCAACGCCGTCCTCGGCGACCGCTACCGGATCGAGCGCGAGCTCGGGTCGGGCGGCATGGCCACGGTCTATCTCGCCGACGATGTGAAGCACCACCGCAAGGTGGCAGTGAAGGTGTTCAAGCCGGAGCTGACGGCAACGATCGAGCAGGACCGCTTTCTGCGCGAGATCGACACCGCCTCGCGGCTGAATCATCCACACATCCTTCCGCTGTACGACTCGGGTGCGAGCGAGTCCTTGCTCTACTACGTGATGCCGTACGTCAGGGGTGAGACTCTCCGGCAGAAGATGGCGCGCGAGCAGCAGCTGTCGATCGACGACACCGTGGGCATCACGAAGGAAGTCGCGTCTGCGCTCGACTTCGCGCACGCGGAAGGCGTCGTCCATCGCGACATCAAGCCGGAGAACATCCTGCTGCACGAAGGGGAGGCGATGGTCGCCGATTTCGGCATCGCGCTCGCGGTGCAGGGTGCGACGCGTGAGCGAATCACACAGACGGGCGCTTTCGTGGGCACGCCGGAATACATGAGCCCCGAACAGTCGCTCGGCGAGCCGACCGACGCGCGCAGCGACGTGTACAGCCTGGCGTGCGTGGTGTACGAGATGCTCGCGGGGGCGTCGCCGCACAGTGGGAAGTCGGCGATGGCGGTGATAGCGCGGCGGCTCAGCACCGTGGCGCCCGCGGTGCGACCGGTTCGCCCGGATATCCCGCCGGCCATCGAGCGGGCATTGGCCAAGGCGCTGGCCCGCGAGCCCGCCGACCGCTTTGCATCCGCGGGCGAATTCGCCGAGTCGCTCGTCGCGGCCGATGTGGCGCCGGCGCGGATGCCGTGCGTTGCCGTGCTCCCCTTTCTGAACCTGAGCGCGGATCCGGACAACGAGTATTTCGCCGACGGCATCACCGAGGATGTCATCGCCCAGCTCTCGAGGATCCGCGCGCTCAAGGTGATCTCGCGCACGTCGGTGATGGCATTCAAGAAGCGCGAGCAGAGCCTCCGCGAGATCGGCGCTGCGCTCGATGCGACGCGCGTGCTCGAGGGCAGTGTTCGCCGCGTGGGCGATCGCGTCCGCATCGTCGCGCAGTTGATCGACGTGGAGACCGACCAGCATCTGTGGGCCGAAACGTACGATCGGCAACTCACCGACATCTTCGTCATTCAGACCGACGTCTCGCTCCACATCGCGGCGGCCCTTCGCGCGCGGCTGTCGCGTGACGAGCGTCTGCGCATCGGCAAGGAGCCCACCAGCGATCTCGAAGCGTATCAACTCTACCTGCGGGGCCGGCACTGCTTCATCCGGTTCAGTGAAGAGGGACTCAAGCGCGGCATCGAGTATTTCGAGCGTGCCATCGCGCGAGATCCGAACTACGCGATGGCCCACGTCGGGATTGCGCTCTCGTTCGCCGAGCTCGGTGAGACGGGCATGGTGGTGCCCGAGGAGGCCTTCCGGCGAGGCAAGCAAGCCGCATTGAAGGCGCTCGAGATCGACAGCGAGCTTGGGGAGGCGCATTGCGTGCTCGCGTGTCTCGAGTTCGTCAGCGACTTCGATTGGGTTGGCGCTGAGGAGGGCTTCAAGCGCTCGCTCGAGCTGACGCCGGGCAATGCGGATGCCTACGATCTGTACGGTCGTCTCTGTTCGGCACTGGAGCGTTACGACGAAGCGATTGCGATGCTGGAACGTGCGCAGGCGCTCGATCCGCTGGCGCATCGCGCGGACGTCGCGACGGCGCACCTGCGCGCGGGATCGTACGACACTGCGCTGAAGATCGCGGTGCACAGCATCGAGCTCGACCCGACGTTCGCGCGCGGTCATGCGACCGTGGGCTGGGCGCACGTGCTCAAGGGCGACTACCAGGAGGGATTGGCGTCGCTCGAGAAGGCGGTCGTGTTCGCCCCCGGTGATACGCTCTGGCTCGCGCAGCTCGGCCAGGCGTACGCAGTGGCCGGCGAGACGGCCAAGGCGCGTGAGATCCTCGCGCAGCTGGAAGCGTTGTCGACACAGCGCTACGTCTCGCCCTATCACCTGGCGTACGTGCACACCGGTCTCGGCGAACTGGATCGCGCGATGGACTGGCTGGAGAGTGCCTATGAGCACCGTGCGGGAGCGGTGTACGGCATCAAGGGGTCGTTCCTGTTCCGCTCACTGCACTCGCATCCCCGGTTCAAGGCGCTTCTGCGGAAGATGAATCTCGCCTGATCGATCCAGGCCGTCGTGATGTCGGTAGTCTGACGACCACGCCATTCTTCATCACGAACCGCGGGTTGCGGAGATCCTTCACGTCCTTAGACGGATCTGACGAAGAGTGCGCATCGTAGGGTAGAGGGTGAGCCTACTTCGCGCGTCGCTCGACGCTTGTCTACGCAGGCGCCGCGTGTCTCGAACTCAACCGCGTAGACTGGCGCCCACGCAACCGTTATGGGTCGACGCGGGTCGAACGTTGCGTGATCTCGATAGGACAGGGGCGACTCGACTCGTCACGACGTGGCCGCGGCGACCCGTGGCCGAAAATTGCGGCGGCAGTGCTGACCGGCGGATCGTTTGCCGCGGTGTTGTTGTCCCTGGGCCCCACTACCTCATGGGCGTCGCTGGACGCTCCACCCGCTGCCCGTCTGTCGGCAGAGCACGTGGCGTTCGTCGCGCCACGAATGACTCCTCCAATCGTCGCGACAACACGGCTCGCACGTGCCCTCGCGGAAAGAAGGACGACATCGTCGTTCATACCTGACGCGGAGCGACGACCGACGGTCGACAGCAGTGCAACGCCACGGACGTCTAAAGCGCCGAGCAAGACACTGGAATCACGCAACTACATGCCGTCGCGGCTCGACCCACCGCGTTCGCAGCGCGCACCGTGGTACACGCCGCCGATGCCACGCGACCCGTTCTCCCCTCTCCAATCGCTCTCGGCGGCGGAGCGGGATTCAACGCTGGCGGCATTGGCCGCGGCGTTCGCCGCTGCGGCCGCGCGACGTGTTCCGACAGAGTCCGAGCGCGATGCCGCGGCCAAGGAAGCGATGCTGAAGATGCGCCTCACAGGCCGGACTCTCCTCGTTCCGCCAGACAATACGGGAGGTCTCATTACGGCGAGCCTTCCGTTCTCATTATTCAGCGCCGGACCTTCGAAGGCCAGGCGTGCGCGCACCGACAGCGTGTTCGAAGAGAACCGCGCCCGCCTTGAACGCTTGCGCCAGCGCGCCGATTCGTTGCGGCGGTCCAGGGCAGATTCGCAGAGACAGCCCTGAGTCTCGCCGTCGTCGCCTACCTCCTCGGCTCCAGGATCAGCGCAATCCGGTCCGCGATGTCGCTCCAGTGGGCACGCGCGGTCGCATTGGAGGCGCCGGTGGCGTTCGCACGCGCATCACGCTGAATGTCACGCAACTGCATGCGTGCCATCGCTGGGAGGTCGCTCTGCGCGAGCGTCGGCGGCGTGACGAATGGCACCACGCGTGGCGACGCAGTGGGAATCCCACCGCCCGGACCCTGACCCGGGCCACTCGTGGGAGCCGGAGGCGGCGCGATCAACGCCTCGAGACGCTGCACGTACACGCGCTGCAACTGCCGACGATTGGCGTCCGGACTCACACCACTCCACGCCGCGCGCTTGAGGTCCGTCAGATACTCCGCGAGGGGATATGCGTTCGCTGCATCGTACTTCTCTTCTTCGGCCAACCGGCCAAGGCGCGCTGCGCTGAGCAGTGAGGTCACGATCGCGCCCTGTCTGGCTGCCAGCACCGTGCTTGGCCCCAGGCGCGACACAATCTCGTGCGGCTGGATCCAATCCGGCGTCGCAAGGATGTTCGCGCTGAGAAACGCGAGTGCCGCCTTCTGCTTCGCCTTCGGCACGACGGTGTACACCGCGCCAGGCAGGTCCGCGGTCTTGAGGTCGACACTCACGCCGCCGATGACCGTCGCCACGTGGCCCATGTAACCGGCCCACCGCCCGATCGCCTCTTCGTACACCTCCTTCAGATCCTCGTAGTCCTCGCCGGGCTTCGTGGTCCATGACACGAGCTGCGGAATCATCCGCTTGTAGTTCATCACCGCGTAGGTCGACGACTTCACGGGATCGTCGCCGAGGTCTTCGGTCTGGTTGCGCGGGTCACCGCTGCCGACCTGCTGCGAGACGTAGCGATACGGATAGGGGCCGGTCTGATTCGTGAGCCACTTGTTGAGGGTCGCGCGCTCGGCGTCCGCACTCGGCGTGGCGATGACACGATAGCCCCAATTGATCGCGAAGTCGTCGAATGGTCCGAGGCGGCGGATGAAGTCCTTTGTCTTCAGGCCGTCGGTTGGTTGTGCGATGTAGTTCTGGCGCGCGTAGTCCATGATGGTCGCGCTGACCCCGTACTTGCTGGTGAACGTCGGGCTCCGCAGCGAATCGGTGGGGAAAGACGCCGACGCCATCATGTTGTGCTGGAGGCCGAGTGCGTGGCCGACCTCATGGGTGATGACCTGACGCATCGTTTCGCCCATGAGCTCCTCGGGGATGTCGAGCGAGCGGGCTGCTGGGTTCGACGCCCCGGTTTCCATCATCAACCAGTTGCGGTAGCTGCGCATATGGTTGTGATACCAGGTGATCTCGCTGTTGATGATCTCACCGGAGCGCGGGTCGTGCGTGTGTGGGCCGGTCGCGTTGCGCACGAGGCTCGCCGCCCAGCGGACGACCGAATAGCGCGCGTCGTCCATGTCGAAGTCCGGATCCTCCTCCTTGCTCGGCACGTCCTTCGCCATGATGGCGTTCTTGAAGCCGGCACGCTCGAACACGGGCTTCCAGTTCTCGACGCCCTCGCGGACATAGCGCTTCCAGCGTGCCGGTGTTGCTGGATCGATGTAGTAGACAATGGGCTTGATGGGCTCGACGAGCTCGCCGCGCGCATACGCCGCGGGATCCTTCGGCTCGAGACGCCAGCGGGTGATGAACTCCTGGCTCGCGGCCTTCTGCTGATCGAGGCCGTAGTTGATGCGATCGATGGAGAAGAAGCCGACGCGCGGGTCGAAGTTGCGCGGACGCATGGGCACGCGCGGCAGCAGGATCATCGACTGGCGCGTCTCCATCGTGACGCTCGCTCCATTGGGATCGCTGGGCGGGGTAGCGGCGTCGAAGGTCTGCACCTGCCGTACTTCGATGTTGGTCGGAAACGCGCGCACGCCGCTGATGAAGCTGCGCGCGGGATCGAAGCGTCGCACGCCATAGGCGCGCCGCTGGTTGGCACTCATGCCTGACGTCGCCGGATTGTCGATCGAGAAGAAATCGGTGACGTCGATGACATAAGCGTTGCTGTCCTTGTTGAACGCGGCGATGGGGAACGCGCCGATGATCGCGGCGTAGTTGTTCTGCGCGACGCTGCGCGCGATGGGCAGCGAGTCGTCGGCGACGGATTCGGTGCTGATGCTGCGCAGCAGGACGCGATCGTTCACGCGCTGCCAGCGGATCATGCGTTCATTGAGCGAACTCCCCGCGCTCTGGAAGCCGGCCGATCCCGCCGGCACGCCGGCGACGCGCGTGACCATGAGGAAGTCGCGCGACATCATCGAATCGGGTACCTCGAAGAAGTACCGGTCGTCGACGCGATGGACGGTGATGCCAGCATGCTCGGTGTGCGCACGCGGCGTGATGACCTGCGCGTATGGGCGCGGCGCGCGCCGCACTGGGGCCTGTTGCGCGGGCGCGCCCTCCGTGCCGGTGCCGGTGGGCGGAGTGACTGGGGGAACGGGCTGCTGTGCGCCGAGTGCGGGCGCGGCGGCGCAAGCGAGTGCGCAGGCCGCGGCGATAAGGCGGGAGGTCATCATCATTGGGTCAATGGGCGGGACACGATGGAGACGTACCGACCAAAGTTGCCTCGAGTGCAGGGAGGTGGATAGCCGGCGCGCACAGCGGGGCCTCTCGCCACCGGCGGCTTTCGGAACCAGCTTTGTCGGTCAGGCAATCGACGCACAGTCTCCCCCGCGCGGATGATATCCATGGATAGCGCCACACCCGACGATCTCGCGTTCGCCAATCCCGACGACGACAATCCGCAGACTCGCGAGCACAAGGTCGTCGTGGACGCCAAGGCTCAGCGGTCGGACCGCCGCGCCCGGCACGAAGACATTCGGATCAACATGCTGCGGTCCATCGTCACCGATCCGCTGTTGTCCGCCGTTCGCTTCGCGATGGATCAAGGCGCGCCAGACACTTCGTTCGACGTCATCATCTCGCTCAACGAGTTCTACCGCGACGGCATGGACGCCGCACAGAAACTCGTGGAGCAGCGCGCGAAGGACCTCGGCGTCCGTTACGCGCTCGCGTCGCACTACGTATTCGGCTGTCTCACCGCACAGCAGATTCTCGACCTTGCGGCCGAGGCGCGCCGGCTGGTGGAGGCGGAAGGGCCGAATGCGACGGTGGTGTACCGCATCTGGGAGGACACGGAGATCTCCGTCACGCTCACGCGGTCGGCGTCGACGGTGAAGGTGGATGCCGCACAGCGTGCGTTTCGCGCGGACGGCCGCAACATCGTGTGGGCGGTGCTCGATTCGGGAGTCGACGGAGTGCACCCGCACTTCAAGCGCGACACCTCGCCATTCGGGCCAATCGACTCGCTGACGCTCGCGGCTCCGCTCGCACATTGTGATTTCACCCCGGCGAATCAGGGCGCGGCGGAGAGTCCAACGGCGACCTCGGATGCCTTCGGACACGGAACGCACGTCGCCGGCATCATCGCGGGATACTGGGAGTCGCCCGACGGCACGCCGAAGGCGGTGGTCGGCACGGAGACGCGCGACGAAGGGACGAGCAAGGCGGTGCCGAGGCTCGACTCGATCGACGTCATCTCGGGGATGGCGCCGCGATGCAAGGTCGTGAGCCTGAAGGTGATCGCCGACTCGACGCAGCAGAATCCGAAGCAGACGGCGGGGCAGGGCAAGGTGAGCTGGGTGCTCCAGGCGATCGACAAGATTCAGCAGTGGAACCAGTCGGGTCGCCGACTGCTGGTGCACGGCGTGAACATGAGCCTCGGCTACGATTTCGACCCGCGCTGGTTCGGGTGCGGGCAGAGCCCGATCTGTGTGGAGGTGAATCGTCTCGTGAAATCGGGGGTCAGCGTCGTCGTCTCCGCCGGCAACGCGGGCTACTCCGCACTGGTGACATCGAGTGGTGTCGCCGAGACACACTACAACGACCTCACGATCACGGATCCGGGGAATGCGGAGCTCGCGATCACGGTGGGCTCGACGCATCGGGACATGCCGCATCTGTATGGCATCTCCTATTTCTCCTCGCGCGGGCCGACGGGCGACGGGCGCATGAAGCCGGACCTCGTGGCGCCGGGCGAGCGCATCATCTCGTGCGCGGCGGGGCTCGAGAAGGCGAAGTACGAAGGCGTCGGCGTGTCGGCGGCGGGTGAGGGCCCTACGCAGGTGCTCTACTGCGAGCAGACGGGAACGAGCATGGCGGCGCCACACGTCTCGGGGGCGATCGCCGCATTCCTCTCTGTGCGCAACGAGTTCATCGGGCAGCCGGAGGTCGTGAAGGATCTCTTCGTCAGCAACACGATCGACCTGCGTCGCGATCGCGCGTTCCAGGGATCGGGTCTGCTGGACATCATGAAGGTGCTACAGGCGGTTTGACCATCACTCCCACCGGAGTAGATACATGAAGCCCATTGCCGACTTCCCGTTCTTTCCGCTCTCGTTCGACAAGGACGGGAAGCTCACCGACGACACGCAGCTCACTGCGCTCGAGCAGCATGTCGCCGCGGAAGGCGACACCGACGTCGTCTTCATCGCGCACGGCTTCCGCAACAGCGAAGCCGACGCGACGAACCTCTATACCCAGTTCCTGACGAACCTGCGGACGCACCTCGCCACAGCGGAATTCGCGTCGCTGGCGCCGAGGAAGTTCGCGGTGGCGGCGGTGTTCTGGCCGTCGAAGTCGTTCAAGGAGGCGGCTGATTCTGTCGACGGAGGGCATGCGCAGTCGATCGGCGGCGACGACGACGCGGCGCGCAATGCGGCGAAGGCGTCGCTCGAGGACCTGCGCGACAGCCTTGCGACGCCTGCGCAGAAGACGAACCTCGACAAGGCGATCGGGATGCTCGACGGGCTCGAGGAGAATACGGAGAGCCACGATGAATTCGTGAAGCTGGTGTTGTCGCTGACGGATGGGGTGACGCTCGAGAAAAGCGAAGGGCTCGATGAGCTGCGGTCCAAGGATGGAGCGGACGTGCTGGCCAACCTCAAGACGCCGGTCATCCTGCCGACGACGAAGGGCGACGACGACGAAGGCGGTGCGACGTCGTTCACTCCGCCGGCGCCTGTCGGCGACGACGACGGCACGACACAGAGTATCGGCTCGTTCTTCGGCAGCATCTTCGGTGCGGTCGGGACGCTGGCGAACGTGACGACGTGGTACGTGATGAAGAACCGGAGTGGGACGGTCGGCGCAGCGGGAGTGGCTGATGCGGTGCGAGCGATCAAGACACTCCCCAGTGCACCGCGTGTCCACCTCGTCGGACACAGCCTCGGCGGACGACTGATGGCGTCGGCATCGAAGGCCCTGGCGAATCCGCTACTGCAGCCGAATTCGCTCACGCTGCTCGAGGCGGCGTTCTCGCACTACGGCTTCAGCGCGAAGGGGCCGAACAACCCGGAGGGATTCTTCCGTGCGGTGATCGACAGCAAGGTGGTGAAAGGTCCGATGGTGGCGACGTTCTCGTCGAAGGACGTCGTGGTGGGTCTCACCTATTCGGTGGCGTCGCGACTGGCGCGAGACAACACGAAGGCGGTGGGCGACGCGAACGACCAGTATGGCGGCATCGGGCGGAACGGCACGCAGAACTGCGATGTCGGCGTGCTGGAGACGCTGCATGCGGCGGGGGTTCCGTATGCCGATATCCCGGTGGGGAAAGTGCTGTGCTACGACGGCTCGGCGGACTTGATCAAGAACCACAGCGACATCACGAACCCGGCGGTGACGTACCTCTTTGCGTCGGCGTTGACGCATACGGCGTAAATCAGGCGAGCGCGTGGGCGAAAAACTCATCGAGCACGAGGACGAACGGCGTCGTCGTGCCTGCGGGGTGCCATTCGACGACCCTGCTCAACACATCGCCCGGATCGTCACGGCCGCGCCAGCGTGAGACGTTGCGCGCATCCGGATTGATGATCCAGTACTCTCCGACGCCCTCACGGAGGTAGAGATCGCGCTTGACCTGGTAATCGAGCATCGGATTGCTCGGCGAGCCGACTTCCACCGTGAGCAGGAGGTCGCTGAGGTCGTAGGGATAGGCGGGGCGGCGGCCGTCGGTGAGGCGAACGACGAACACGTCCGGTTGTACGCGATTGCGGGTGCGGTCACCACGGCGGACGTCAGCGGGCGAGACGATGGGGCGCCCGATGCCCTGTCCGGTGAGGTACTCACGCAGCAAAGCATACAGCTCGCCGACGATGAGCTGATGAATTTCGGCGGGCGCGGGCGTCACGTACAGTTCGCCGTCGACGAGCTCGTACCGCTGCCCATCGTCGGGCAGGGCGTCGACCATGTCGACGGTCCACTCGGTATTCGCCGCTGGCATGCCCATAGGATAGACCACTCGGCAACAGGTGAGCAAGGCGCCATTCCAACCGTTCGTGACGCCCAGCCGCAACTCGTGACAAAGGGGACGCACAACCCGCCTCTCCCGTGGTATTTCCAGTGACGCGCAACCACAGTGCCCAACTGCCATCTCACAGAAACCTCGACGACGACCATGAGCATCAGACTGCGCACCACCACTTTCGCCGCGGCGATCGTTATCGCCGCCTGCTCGCCGACCGGCGATGCATGGCCTCCTGTCGACACCGGGACGACGGTCGCCACTGCGAACGGCGACGTCACGGCTGCGCAGCCGGGCGATGCGGTTGCCGCGGGCGCGATACGGTTCACGGTGGCGGCCACGGGGAACACCGCGCGCTATCGCGTGCGCGAGCAGCTCATGGGCAAGGACCTCCCCAACGACGCCGTCGGCGAAACCGCCGAGATCACCGGGACCATCACGGTGGACAGCACGACGGGCACGCTCGTGGCGGGGCAGTCGAAGTTCGTGATCAATACGGGCGCCTTCAAGAGCGACGCCGACCGGCGAGACGGCTACGTGCGCGGACGTCTGCTCGACGCGGCGAAGTTTCCGACCGTGGAGTTCGTGCCCACGACGGTGCGTGGCCTCACGGCGTCGGCCGCGATGGCATCTGGCACGAAGACGTTCCAGCTGGTCGGTGACCTCACGGTGAAGGGCGTCACGCGTCCGACGACGTGGACGGTGACAGCGCAGCAGGCGCCGGGTCGCGCGACGGGGTCGGCGTCGACGAAGTTCACCTTCGCCGATTTCAGCATGACTCCACCGAAGGTGCCGATCCTGCTGAGCGTGGCGGACACGATCGCATTGGAGTTCGACTTCACGATGGTTCGCGAGGGAAAGCCGTAAGAGCAGGTCCCTCGCTGCGCTCGGGACGACAAGAGGCTAGCTCACGTGTGCGCGCTCCAACGCGCGCACGCTGAGATACTCCGCCTGATCGACGAAGCGATTCACGATTCCCACCGCTTCGTTCGCGAGAAGCGGAGCGTCAGTGGGCACGCCGCGTCGCACGACGTTCTCCACTTCCTCGCGGATGATCATGAACTCGCGCCGCA
>JBBQDT010000134.1:0-12160 GCA_038319955.1 Gemmatimonadales bacterium
AGGCCTGTGAGGTGCCCAACAGGAAGCCCGCCCGGGGCGGCTTGATGGGTAACGCAAATCTGGGCTAGTCCTGTCGAGCGCTCTCGGCGGCGGGGCAAAACAAAGGGAGATTACTCTGCGGTGGGCTGCCCACTGGCCAGCTGTAGAGGACATCAATCAGAGGGACACGCACGTAGTGCCTGTGGTAGATCTAGCTTCGGACCGGGGTTCGATTCCCCGCGCCTCCACTGAAAAAAGGTCCAGAACGATCCAGCGGCGTCCAGGAATGGGCGCCGTTGGTCGTTGTCACATTACGTTCTCGCTATTTCCAGCTTCCGACGCATGCCGTCGGCGCTCACCTCGATCCCGGAGGACGGTATGTCGTCTCCCCATGTCATGTCGGTGAATGTCGGACTGGTACGAACGATCGACTGGCATGGCCAACAGGTAACCACCGGAATCTACAAGGCTCCCGTCGGCGGGCGCGTGACTCTCCGCGGGCTCAACCTTGCCGGAGACGATCAGGCCGATCGCACCGTGCACGGCGGGCCGGATAAGGCTGTCTACGCCTATGCTAGCGAGGACTACGCGTACTGGCGAGAGACGGAGCACTTCGTCGACGAGCCCGCACTTTTCGGTGAGAATCTCACCACGGGAGGACTCGATCTGTCGTCGGCGCGAGCAGGCGAGCGCTGGAAGATCGGCTCGACGATCCTCGAGGTCGTCCAGCCACGCCTGCCGTGCTACAAGCTCGGCATACGGGTCGGCGATCCACACTTTCTCAAGCGCTTCCTCGCCGCCGCTCGTCCGGGCGCCTATTTGCGCATCATCGAGGAGGGCGACATTGGCGCCGGCGATCAGATTCAACTGATCTCGCGTCCAACGCACACGGTGACGATGCGCACGATGGTCCTCGCACTGCGCGACCCCGACCGCGCACGTGCACTGCGCGACGTTGCGTACCTGCCAGGTTTCTGGAAGAAGATGGCCGACGATGTCTAGGCAGCTCCTCCCTGTGGGTTCTATGGAGTGATCGATACATCTCTGACTCGCATCGCGTGTGCGACTACGCGACGGTCGCCAAGACGTGCCGCGGACGAGTCATCCGTGTCCGGATGATCCACTCGGCGACGACGACATTGATCACCCACCCCGCCCCCATCATCAAGCCCCGCGGGAGTTCGCCCGGCTTCCCGCCGACAAGCAGGAACCATGGAAGGTGCGTTACCACTTGCGTGCCCGCGCCAAGTCCAATGGCATAGGCCCGCATCATCCACGCGCCGTGCGACGGAAAATCTCGTCGCCGGATCGCGTCCAGCCCAAGCCCGATGGAGAGCAGCATCGCCGAGCCGAAGACGAGGCGCTCGAGATAGACGAGCTCACCGTCGCCAAGGCGCCAAGGATAAAAGTGGGCCATCCACAGCCCCGACAGCGCAGCCAGTATTCCGCACGGCGCCAGGATCCGCCCCGCTGCGCGATGCCACGCGCGCCGGCGACGACGAAAGCCTGGCGAGAACTGGAACGCACCGAGCACGCTGTACACGATAACGGCGGGAATGTGCACCACCACCGGCAATGGCGCCGCGAAGAATCGTGCATTCTCCGGCGTGATGGTCGCACCGCCAGCCAACTGCGTCAGCCGCACGATGCCGGCGATTGCCGGCACCATGCTCAACGCGATGAGACCACCAGGAATGAGCCAGTCCGACTTGGCGGAGTCCACGTCAGTCCCGTGATGCGTGGTGCCTGTTGAATCGCACGGCGGCCATGATCAGGACGTCGTTGCGCACGTCTGACGTGCCGGCGCCCGCGAGTGGCTTGAATCCGGTGGCGTAGTCGCGGACCTCGAGCCGCAGCCCGACGCGACCGACGCCAAGCTCACCACCAGCTGTGGCGTATGCCGCGAGGTTGTTCGTGGCGTCCACGTCCAGACTCCTGTAGTTGTAGCTTCGCGCACCGGCGCCAACGCCGATAAAGGGGCTGAAGGTCACCGCGCGATCGACGAACCACTGCGTGGGCCGAGCTTCGATACCGAGGTCGTAGGTGAAGACGTCGAGCTTCGGCGTGTCGAGCGATGTGAGCTCGCGGCTCGCCGCCCAACCGAATGTGCCGGTGATGGCGAGCGATGGGCGTGACACGAACGAGAGCTGGGCGGCGGTCACCCGGGCGTCCTTGATGGAGTTGCGCTGGGTGCCTGTTCCGACGAGCGCGCCGCTGGTGACACGAAACTCCCACGTCGGCGCGACAGGGCCAGGGGCAGGCGCCTGCGCAACGGACGGATGTGCCGACGAGATGAGAAGACACGCGGCGATGGCGATCATCGGCGCAGTGTGAAGGCTGCGGCGCGTGACGCGGCGCTGCGAGTGCCTGGCGGAGACTGCGGAAGCGCTGGACATCAGTCATTCCTCGGAGTTGAGTGAGTTGCCCGGCGGTCGAAGCGGCGAAGAAGCTTTCGCCGACGACGCACGGCTATTAGTGTACAATGTACGCAGTACGAGTATATGATATAAACAGTTTCAGGGCTGTCAATTGGATGCTTCACGGAGGAACATGGCGCGAAAAAAAAAGCCCAATGATCTCCCTGCGCGGACTGGTCCGGCGAAGAAGTCATCTGGGGGTGGGTCACCGAAGCCGCCGCTGACGCACGACGACATCATGCAGGCCGCCGTGCGCGTCGATCCGGAGCTCCGGCGCCGGAGCGAGCTGCTGTGGGATGATCGCACGCTGCCGACACGGGGTCCGAAGCCTGGCCTCACGCCGGACGATGTCGTCAATGCGGCCATCCAGCTGGCCGACGCCGACGGACTCGCGGCGGTGACGATGCACGCGGTGGCGGCAGCGCTCGGCTTCACGACGATGGCGCTCTATCGATACTTCCCGAACAAGGAAGCGCTCTACGACGCGATCGTGGATGCGGGGATCGGGCGTCCGCCGAGTCTCCCCGCGCCGCGAGAGGATTGGCGCACCGAGGTGACGACATGGGCGCACGCGAAGCGAGCGGTCCTGTGCGCGCGCCCATGGTTGGCCGAGTTGCCGTTCGTCGCGGCGCCGCACGGGCCGAACTGGCTCAGTTGGCTGGAGGCAATCACCGACTCCCTCTCCACGACGGGCCTTGGCGCAGCCGAAATCGGCCAGATGCTCAGCGTGATCGATGGGTACACGCGCGGCGCATCGGACACGGCTATCTCGCTCGCGCGGGCCCGCGCACGCGGGACGTCGGAGGCCGAGTGGGCCGCGGCGGTGGGAGCCGATCTCGGGCGCGCGATCGGCGACCCGCGATTCCCGAAGTTTGCTGGGATCATCACGGCGCCATCTGATGAGCGTCCGCGTACCCTGGAGGAGTCGTTCGACTTCGGGCTGCAGCGCGTGCTGGATGGAATCGAGATCTATGTCAGATCGGTGACGGCGTAGTGCGCACGATGCAACGTCACATCGGGCCACAGTTCCACTCACGCCTCGAGAAGCGAGGGCCGTGTGGCGGAGAGTCGACTTCCACCCGCGACTGCGAGCGCGACGAGCATGAGGAAGGCGGCGATGGCGAATGTGATACGCATGCCGTTGGCAACTGCGGCGGGAGCCGCCGTCGTGATGTCTGGCGTCGCTGACGCAATCGCGAACACCGCGCCCATCACGGACGCGCCGGTGATCAGTCCGAGATTGCGCGAAAGGTTGAGGAGACCTGACACGACGCCCCGCTGATCCGACTGGACATCGGTCATGACGGCGGTGGTATTGGCGGTCTGGAACATCGCATAACTAAGCGTGATGACGATGATGGCGACGAGATAGCCGACGATGCCAAGTGTCGTCGGCATCATGGCCAGGCCAAAAGCTCCCGCCGCTAGGCCGATCAGGCCGACAATCGTCATTCGCGTGGCGCCAACGCGGTCCGCGATGCGACCCGCCGGCACACTGCCCATCGCGGCGACAACAGGACCGACCGACATGACGAGTCCAACGAGAGCGGCGTCGAGCCCGAGTGCGCGCGAGAGATAGAAGGGTCCAACCACGAGGGTCGCCATCATTACCGTCGAGACGAGCGCACTCATGGCGAGGCTCGCGCTCAACACCCGATCGCGAAACATCGTCAATCGGATCAACGGCGATGGTGCTCTGGACTCGGCGACGACGAACAGGGCAAGCCCCATCAGGGCCGCCAGCAACAGGCCCACGTTCAGCAAACCAATGCGACCGCGCCCAAGCGTCATGGCGAGGGCGTACGGCGCGAGCGTCAGCGCAAGAAGCACCGTGCCTGCACCGTCGAAGCCGGGTTGTGCACCGGTCGGGCGGACTCGATCAGCGGGCAAGTAGCGGCGCCCAAGTAGAAGCGACACGATTCCCAGCGGTACGTTGACGAGGAAGACTGCCTGCCAACCGAGTGCGGAGATCAGGACGCCACCGAGCGAGGGGCCGAGGGCGGTCCCGATCGCGGACATCGTCCCGAGCAGACCCATGGCGCTCCCGATCTTCGCCTTCGGAACAGTCTCCGTGACGATCGCCATGGTGAGGGCCATCATCGTCGCGGCTCCCACGCCCTGTGCCGCGCGCGCGACAATGAGCAGCGCGAGCGTTGGCGCCGCGCCGCACAGTGCCGATGCCACGGTGAACAGCGTGATCCCTGCGAGCAGCAGGCGTCGCCGGCCAACAGTGTCACCAAGCCGGCCCACGCTGACGATGAGTGTGGTAATAGCGAGAAGATAGGCGAGAACGATCCACTGGACTTGCTGAAACGAGGCGTGGAAGACGAGCGCGAACGTCGGCAACCCGACGTTCGCGCTGCTCGTACCGAGGGCGGACAGCAGCATCGAAAGCGAAAGGCTGGCGAGCGGCCAGCGGAGCGAGGGCTTGGTCATGGACGAAACGTCACCCGGTGCAGGGCATGGCGGAACGCGCACCATTTGCACTCTACTCGTGCGTCTGACGCCACACCAGGACCGAACACGTGGTACTTTCGAGGCATGCCCACACCCGATCTCAACCTGCTGGTCACCCTGGATGTGCTGCTCGCGGAAGGCAGCGTTGCGCGCGCGGCCGAACGTCTGGGTCTCAGTCCGTCGGCCACGAGCCGCGCACTGGCGCGATTACGTGAAGCGACGGGTGATCCTCTTCTGGTGCGAGCCGGGCGTGGCCTCGTTCCCACGCCGAGGGCGCTCGCACTCCGGGATCGTGTCGCGCAGTTCGTGCACGACGGTGCAGCAGTTCTGCGGCCCGCCGAGACGCTCGACCTCGCTGCGGTCGACCGAACGTTCACGCTGCGGACCAACGAAGGTTTCGTGGAAACCTTCGGACCGAGCCTCATCGCTCGTGTGAGCGTGGCAGCACCCCGTGTTCGGCTGCGCTTCGTGCAGAAGCCGAACAAGGATAGTGCAGCGCTTCGCGACGCGGCCATCGATCTTGAAACTGGCGTGGTCTCGAAGACGACGGCCCCAGAGCTCCGTGCGCAGGCGTTATTCCGGGATCGTTGGGTCGGCGTGGTGCGAGCAGGGCACAGGCTGAGCAAAGGGAAGATCACTGTCCCGCGCTACGCGAGCAGCGAGCACATCTCCGTCTCGCGGCGGGGTCTCGAGAAGGGCCAGATCGATGAGGCATTGCATCGGCTGGGGCTCGAGCGCCGTGTCATCACGATCGTCGGTGGCTTCTCGACAGCGCTGTTTCTCGCAGGAGCGTCCGACCTCGTGGCCACCGTTCCCGAACGACACACCGGATCCTTGCGTACCGGCATGCATAGCTTTCCCCTTCCGGTCTCCATGCCGGAGGTCACTGTGTCATTGCTCTGGCATCCACGACTGGATGCCGATGCTGCCCATCGTTGGCTGCGTGGGTGCGTTCGGGATGCCTGCGCGGAGGTGGTCGGTGGTTCATCGACGCAGGCGCAACCACGCAGTCACAGAGGCGCGGTATGACACCGGCGGCGCCGACGATCCACTTGGCGTCCGTGGGATTCTCCCATTCGTCAACGAGCGCATCTTCTCAACTCTGACGAAAACGCTGATATAGTCGTTCGCACACGCTCCTCTAGTAATTGAGTGGAGCGCGATGTGGGCCTTCGCTCAGCCGAAGGTGATCTGCTCGACCATCAATATAGAGATTCAAATTCTCTGCTCCGGCCAAGGCGGCTGACGGAGAAAGGATGGCGTCGTAGCCCTCGAGGCGCGCCAAGTCCGCAATTAGCCGACAGCTTTCCAGGTCGTCCTCGGTGTCGCCTTGGAGCCTGTCGAGGGATATGCCGAAGCGCTCGCGGTGTTGCGGATGAGTCAAGTCAAGGACGCGCGCAACGCCAACGTCCAGGGAAACGAGATCCTTTGGTTGGTCCATGCTCGCATCGATACCCATCCGATGGAGCTCCTTCTCGTACTCCGCACGCGCTCCTTCGCGGGACAGCGATGTGTAGAGGCACCCGTATTCGGACAGCCGATTCCAACGTCCGCGGGCAAGAAGGATGAATCCAACGTGAAGCGGATGCGCCCCGCGAGGGATGTATCGCCAGACCAGTGCCTCAAACGCCACGTGGTATCACGACGATGTGGAACTTGATCGCGAGAATCAGCAATCAGACATGCGCGCCCGACGCGTGCGTTGCCAGGACACCGAGCACGGCGTCAATGTCACCGCCGATCAGGAGCGAAAGCGGCGTGCGGCCTTGGAAGGCGGGAACCGGTTGATGGAGCCACCGCTTTCCGAGCGCGGCCGTGCGGAAGGCGTTCTCCAGGAACCACTTCAATTGCGTGAGCTTCTCCATCTGCTTTCGCTGCTCCGGTGCCGGGGCGCTCTCCAGCTTGCGCCAGCGATAGATGGTCTTTCGATCGACGCCGAGTGCCTGGCCGATCTCTGGATCGGTCAGCTCCAGCTCTCGTTCGACCCAGCCGAGCGCCGCGCCCGCAAATTCCATCTCCAGTTCAGCCCTGGTCATGGCTCACCTCCGATATCCCAATATACGTCCCGTGAATTGTCCCAGCAAGTGTCCTATCTAATCAGCGCTGCGAGTGTCCAGGCATGTGGTGGCAAAACGAACGCCCCAACGAGCCTGGTGGACTTGTCCGACCTGTTGCCCCGACCATCAACGCCCGCCCGGCGCTTCGATCGCCTTGGATATTACGTAGAAGTTCTCGTCCACAGCGAATGACGCGGAAGACGCCAGCGACGTTGACGCCGTCTGCCACTGCACAGTGGGGTGAATGAGCGTGAAGCTCGTGCCGTCGAGCTTCACCCGCAGCGGCATGTCGAAATCGGAAACGACGTTCGCCCAGCGGTAGGGAGAGCGTGCCGTCGGCGATGCGGTACTCGAAGGTCGGGATCATGGTGGTGCGCAGGTACTGATCGAACACCTTGACGAGGTTCATGCTCGCTTGCTGGCTGATGTACTGCTCCACCTGCGAGCCCATCACCGTCTGGTGCCAGAAGGTGCGGTTGAGACCGACGAGAATGGACCGCCACTTCTCGTCGTCATTCACGAGCTGGCGGATCGTGTGCAGCATCTCGCCGCCCTTCGGGTACATGTCGCCTGATCCCTGGTCGTTCACGCCGTACGCCGGAATGATCGGCCGATCATTCCTGATGCCGCGCCGATTGCCGATTATGTAGCGCGCGCCATCGTCCTTGCCGAACAGGCACTCGGTATAGAGACCCTCGGCGTAGTTCGCGAAGCTCTCGTGCACCCACATGTCGGCGTTGTCCTTCGCGGTGATGTTGTTGCCGAACCACTCATGCGCGCTCTCGTGAACGATGATGAAGTCCCACTTGAGACCGAGTCCCGTGCCGGAGCCGTCGCGCTTACGATAGCCGTTCTGGAACCAGTTGCCGTACGACACGGCGGACTGATGCTCCATGCCGGTATTGGGGACCTGGATCAGCTTGTAGCCGTCTTCGTACCACGGATACGGGCCGAACCAATGCTCGAAGCACTGCATCATGGACTTCGCCTGCACCCACTGCCGCTTCGCGTTCTCGAGGTCGTAATCGAGCGGCCAGTAGTCCATCGTGAGTGGCCCGTTCAGTCCATTGTAGACGTCGCTGTAGTGGACGTACGATCCGGCGGCGACGGCGATCGCATAATTGTTGATGGGGTTCTTCGCGAACCATTCGTAGGTGGTGGTGCCGTTGTCATGATGCTGCACGGTGCGAAGGCGGCCGTTGGACACGTTGATCATCGGATCAGGCAACGTGAGCGCAACGCGCTGGCTGTCCGGCTCATCGGCCTGCGTGTCCTTGTTCGGCCACCAGACGGATGCACCCATGCCCTGGTCGGTGGTGGCGACCCACGGGCGGCCGAGGCTGTCGGTGGTCCAGCTGAACCCACCCTGCCACGGGGGATTCCTGGCGACCTGCGGCTTGCCGTGATAGAAGACCGTCACCGCCTTGCGCTCACCGGAGCGCTGTGACGCCGCGAGCGTGACGAAGAACGCGGCCCCCTCGCGTCGATAGCGTAGCTGACGGCCGTCCTGCACGATACTGTCGACCACAAGTGGCAACATCAGGTCGATCTGCATTTCCTTCGCTGGCTTCAGCACACGATACGTGATGCCGTTGTAACCGCGAATGGAGCTGTCAGAAGGTGAGACGATGACGTGCAGATCGTAGAAAGCGACATCCCACCAAGCGCGCGCGGGGGTGGTGAACGATCCGCGCAGGCTATCGGCGCGCGAGGTCTTGGTCGCGTATGGGACCTGCGGCGCGAGCGCTGCCGACTTCGGTTGACGCGTAGTTGGTGCTGTCGTCTGGCTGCGAGCCGGGAGGACGGCGGCCGCCGTGAGCGCGGCGAGAATGAGATACCGGGGAAGCACGAGACACCTTGGAGAGAGTCACGCGGACCTCGACATCGTCAGTGCTGCGGTCGGCTGGATCGCGCTCACTGGAACTTATCACCTCTCGTGACTTTCCAGCTCACGTGCGCATCGGGACCATGACGTGGTGGAGACGCGTCCACCCAATGGTGGCGAGTGTGGTCACAGAGACACGGGTTCGCCCACGGCGTCGCGAATTAGACGCCGCGATCGCCCAAGCAGCGTCGCTACTTCGCCGCGTTGAACTGTATTGCGTATTGCACCATCTCGGCGATTGGCTTCGACGACGGTCCTGCCGAGCGCGCCGGCTCGAACCGGAACCGCGGCAATACGCTCCTCACTGCCGCGGTAAAGAGCTCGTGCGGCGACCGCACGACCTGCATGCTCGACGGTTCGACGAATCCCTTGTCGTTCACGAGAAACTGTACCACGACCTCACCTTCGAGCCGCTGCGCACGCAGTGCATCAGGAAAGCGCGGCTGCGGAGCAGCGCCAATCATCACCGGCGGAGTCGCCGGTCGGTCATCGCTGTACGCCGTCGTGCGGAGCCTCCCGGCTGCACCAACCTGATACCCGTACGAATCGGCTCCTGCTTTCGCCGAGTTGCGCATGACCGAGTCAACGTTCGGCATTGCGCTTGTCGGCATCGCGAACGCCGCGACGGTTGGCAGTGCGACCGCCGCCGATGGCAATGTCGCCGGCGCGCCCTCATGCGTCGTTGCCTGCGGCGCCTTCTGCAGGGAGGCGACCCGCGTTGGTATGTCGCTCGTCACGCGCGTCGGGGTGACACTCGCGGCGCGTGATGAATCGTGGTTGACCACCGCGGCGGCGGCCGGCGCGCCCAGGCTTGTTTCGCCTCTGGTCGTTGTCACCGGCGTGGCGCCAGCGACAGGGCTCGTCGTCACGACTGGAGGCGCTTCCTCGCGATCGCGCCGGTCTGCCGCGTAAGAGCTGGCGGCAAGGGCGACGATCCCGATGCTTACCACCACCGCGGCGGCCGGTGCGTAACGCGCGGCCTGTTTCCGGGACAGCAGCGAAACCGATTTGGCGGGCGCGGGTGACCACTCCATTGAGCGTCGCGGGCGCACTTCCATGTCATCGAGCGTCGTGGCGGCAATTTGTGAAGCGATTGCCACGGCAACGGGAACTCCGGTGAGCGCCGGCGCAGTAATCTGCGTGGGAGCAGCGACCTGCGCTGCAAGAGGCATCGCCGCCGGAGCGGCGATGAACGACGCGGCCGCCACCGCCGCAGAGAACTGCGGTGTCGCGTGCCGCTCCCGCGTCTGCGACGCACGTCGCGGCGGCTTCTCGGGCTGGTAGATGAAGACGAGTTGGTTCGCCGCCGGCGCCTCTTCGGTAACGGGCGCCGGCGGCGACGGCGGGGCGGGGATCACGGCGGCCGTCCGAGCCTCGCCCGCGACGTGGAGTTCGAGCGCGGAGATGCGAGTGCGCAGTCCGCGCACCGTCGCATGCTCGACGCCGAGCGCTTGTTCGCGGGTCGGAAGTGCGCGCGCGAGAAGGGCGAGCGCTTCGGAGAAGTTGCCCCGAGCGGCGCAGGTCTCCGACAGCTGCTCGAGCGTGATCACGACCGCCATGTGACCTGGCGCGAGCACCTTTTCGCGAATGGCCAACGCGCGCCGATAGAGACCCTCTGCCGCGCTGTCGTCTCCAAGGCCGCGGCGCACGACGGCAAGCGCGGCGAGCGCGGTTGCGACGTCCGGATGATCCTCCCCCTTGCCACTCTTGATCGCGAGCAGGCGTTCGAGCAGCGGCTCAGCGCGCGCGAAGGCCGACTGGCGCACGTACAGTCGGCTCAATTCGTTGAGCGGAACGACGAGTTCCGCGCTATTCGCGCCGAGGTGTCGCTCGCCGACGGCGAGAGCCTGCGCGAGGAGTCGCTCGGCTTGTCCAGGCTGCGTGAGTTCTTGCTTGAGCGAGGCCAAGCGGATGAGCGCATCGACATGCTGTCGATGCAGGGCGGGATCGCCGCGCGTTGTGTCGATCGCCGCGCTCAATGCCTCGACGGCGGCCGGACGATCACCGCGTCCGAGTGCGAGCGAAGCGGCTTCGATCTGCCGCTCATACAGTCCACCGACATCAACCATGTGACGCACCGTCAGGCGGTCAACCCAGCCGCAACTTATCAGACCGGGACGTTCAATTGTTGATCGCCCGCCTCGGCAATCGTCACATGCGAGACGATTGGCACGCTCGGAGGATACTCCGGCACGCGCCCCTTCGATTCCATGTCAGGATGTGACCTGCCTTACAGAAAAAACGCCCCGCCGAATGTAATCGGCGGAGCGCTTTCAATATGTTCGCACCGCAACTACACGGCGTGCGAGTTTCGCTTCCGTCGCGCGAGCCCGAACATGCCGAGCAATCCAGTCGCGAGGAGGGTCATGCTCGCCGGCTCCGGTGTGACGGTGGACACCTGACTCACGGAGACCTCATCGAGCGCGGGGCCATAGTAGTTACCGTTGGTGGCGCTCTGGAACTCGAGACGCGTGAGGGTGTTGTTTGCCGCCAGGTTGTTCACCGTGAAGGTTTGCCAGCCCATGTTCGAGTTCGACTTGCCCGTGATGTCGAACGTGAAGGTGCCGACATTCGCTCCTCCCCACAGCACGTTCAAGCTCTTCACGAGCGGTCCGCCAGCAGGATTACCTGCCATGGCGAACGTGAGGGAATAAGTGCCGCCAAGGGAGGTGAGCAGATCCTGATAGATGCTGCCAGGGGCCGTACCATCCATGTCGACGGAGTACGTGCCGCCGGCCGCCTGCCAATATCCGTTGATCAAGTCGATGGATCCGAATCCGACCGTCCAGCTACCGAAGTTCTGGCCAGCGCCGTAGGTCGAGAAACCACCAGACGGTGCCGGAGTGGATGATTCGAAGCCGCCGTTGACGACTTGAGCGCCCGCGGAGGCCGCGAAGATCGTGGTGATGGCCAAGGCGCGACTGAGCATGCGCAACTGCATGGAGAAATCTCCTGACTGGGGACGTTCGGCCGACTGATGCGTGGAGGACGCGTCGCGGAAAGCCGAATGCGCCAGTGATTAGCAAAATGATTGCCGAGCTCTTCACCGACAGGGTGATGTCTCAAGTGATGTGATAGCAACGGATTGCATCGCAGCCATCGTTCACGCCGAAGGCTGGACTAAACATTGTGTCGAGTCGGCACTACATGAGTGTGGCGCCGACAATCGGCGCGTGCGGTGAAAGGCGCATTGACACGAACGAGTGACGGCGCCCCGCTGAGGCGAGAGTGTCCCGCGCCTAGTTGATATTCAGGCGATGCCGCTGTGATCGCGGCTTACGCCGCGGCGGATTTCGTGCTCGTGAGTGTGCGATGCAACGCCTGCTGGAGCAAGGGCAGATGCCGATACGCCTTCACGCGGCGAA
>JBBQDT010000135.1:0-12102 GCA_038319955.1 Gemmatimonadales bacterium
GACCAGTCGCAATTCACCGCGCCCAGCGCCATCTCGGCGGGCGGCACGCCGGACTCCCTGCGCGTGCTGGTCACCGATCGACTCGGTAATCCGGTCACCACGCCCGCGCGCGTAGCATTCGCCGTCACCGCCGGTGGTGGCTCTGTTTCTCCGGCTATCGCGGTCACCAAGGCGAACGGCATCGCATCGGCCGAGTGGAAACTTGGGGCGGCCTTCGGGCTCAACACCGTCACGGCCACGGTGCTGTGCGAGGATGACAAGCCCTGCGGCTTCGCGACGCCGAATGTGACCTCCTTCTCCATCACGTCGTTCCCAGCCATCAGCGCCGTTGCCGGTGACGCGCAGACAGGCGTCATCCTCTCCGACCTGCCCGTAAATCCGTCGGTCAAGGTGCTCGATTCACTCGGCAAGCCACGAGTTGGTGTGCCGGTGACCTTTACCCCCACCGCCGGCGGACGCGTCGCGGCAACGATCGTCTCCACCGGCGCCGACGGAACCGCTTCGCCCGGCAAGTGGACGCTCGGGGACATCACCGGCGACCAGACCCTCGTCGCCAAGGTGGGCTTTGCGAGCATCACCCTGCATGCCACCGGCACGGGCACCGCGGACCACTACATGCCGGCCCAGTACGTTGCCGGTGCGTTCGTCACGTGCGGGCTCGGGGTCGATGCGTCGATCAGCTGCTTCGGTGAACAGCCCAAAGTCGGCGACAGCACCCTGGTGAACAAGTTCAAGCCTACTCCCACCAAGACGACCGCGAGGTTCAAGTCGCTCGCCGCCGGCATGAGCTCCCCGAGCCATCTCTGCGCCGTGGCGCTCGACTCGTCGCTCTACTGCTGGGGAACGAACTCGCTCACGGACACGACGGTGGTTGCACCGGCAGTCGTGCCGGCGATCATCTCCACCCTGTCGCCGAGGCAGGTCCCGTCGCCGATCGGCTTCACGCAGGCCGCGCCCGGTGGCGCGTTCAACTGCGCCATCGCCACCGATGAGAACATCTACTGCTGGGGCGACAACTCGTCGGGGCAGCTCGGCGACAAGACCACGAAAAATCACTTCGCGCCCGCGCCGGTCTCCGGCGGGTTCAAGTTTGCCGGCGCCTCGAGCGGCGCCATCCATGCCTGCGGCGTCACCAGCGACGGCGTCGGCCTCTGCTGGGGGGGCAATGGGAATGGGCAGCTCGGCACCGGCTCGACGACCGGCACCGTCACGCCGACGGCCGTGAGCGGACTGCTCACCTTCAAGTCCATCGGCGCGGGCGACAGCTTCTCCTGCGGCCTCACCACCACGGGCAAGGCGTATTGCTGGGGCAATCTCGGCACCGGCTCGTTGATTGTGTCCACGCCGCGCGCGTACGCCACGGCACCGGACTTCACGTCGCTTTCCGTGGGTGGCTTCCACGTATGCGCCCTCACCGCCGACGGAACGGCGTACTGCTGGGGCAACAACACGCAGGGTCAGCTCGGCGACAGCACGCTCGTCGAGCGGCAGGCACCCACTGCCGTGGCCACCACGATGAAGTTCAAGTCCATCAGTGCCGGCTACGGACACACCTGCGCTGCCACACTCGACGGTTCCGTCGCGTGCTGGGGGCTGAACAGGGCGGGCGAGCTGGGTGACAGCATCACTGTCAACAGAACGCAGCCCCGCTTCATCGTGACCGGCGTCAAGCCGTAGCCGGCTGGCATACAGTAGACTTCAGTGTCGTAGTGCGCTCCTGAGTCATGCCGGCGCGGCGCCCCTCGCCGTGAGTCGGCACGCTTGCTTCTCGTCTCGAGGTCTAATTCGGTGATGATGCGTCGCGTCCGCGGCCTTGCCACGTGCAGCCTGCTGTTGCTGGGTTCCCTTCCCGTCACGCTGGCCGCACAGGAAGCGGTGACGATCTCCGGACATGTCTCCTCGGCGTCCATGCCGGTCCGGGGAGCGAGCGTTCGAATCGAGCCGCTCGATCTCGGCGCCCTCACCGACGCGGAGGGGCGATACAGCTTCATCGTGCCGTCCACGCGCGTGCGTGGACAGACGGTGGCGCTGACCGCGAAGTACGTGCGACTGCGGCCCCAGTCGGTGGACATCACGCTCGTCGGCGGATCGCTCGTGCGCGACTTCGAGATGGTGAGCGCCGATGGGGCGCCGCCTGCGCCAAGGGATCGTCCGCGGGCCACCGATCCAACGCGAGATCCGGAGCCCACAAGCGTCCGAGCGCAGCCCTCGGCGTCCGCGCGCACACCCGCAATCATCGCCCTTGACGCACGGGTCGCATCCACGGCATTCGCGCCGCGGATCGATAGCACGGTACTGCAGGATGTCGCGGGCCCGACCAACCTCGCCGGCGCGCTCACAGGACGCTTCGCCGGCGTCGAAGTGCTCAACGGCTCCGCCCTCGGTGGGACGAGCGCACTGTTCGTGCGCGGGCCGCATACCATCGCTGGTGTGACGCAGCCGCTGATCGTGGTGAATGGCATCATCTTCGGCAACGACAACCTCACCAACCTGACACAGCTCGCGGGCGGCGGCGGCTACGATTACGGCAGCGGCATCAACGACCTCAACCTCGACGACATCGCGTCCGTCGAGCTTCTCCGAGGTCCAGCGGCCGCGCTGCGATTCGGTGGGCGCGCTGCCAACGGCGTGCTCGTGGTCACCACGAAGAATGGCCGTGGGCTCAACGGCGTCGTGGTGTCGGCGAACCAGCAGTTCACCTCGTCGTCCGTGGTTCGCCTGCCGATCTTTCAGAACACGTACGGACAGGGGCTGGGAGGTGCCTATTCCTTCTTCGACGGAAAGGGCGGTGGAGTGAACGACGCGGTGGACCAGAGCTGGGGGCCGATCATGGCCGGCCAGCCTGTTCCACAGGCGAGCTTCACCGAGGCGGGCCGTGCCGAGGTGCGCCCATTCCTCGCGAATCCGTCGAACGTCAGCGGATACTACGTGAGCAACAAGACGCTCACGACGAATGTCGCCGTGCAGGGCGGAAACGAGACCGGCCAGTTCCGCCTCGGCGTCAACAACCGCAGTGCGGGTGGCGTCACGCCGCAGAGTCATGTCACCACTCGGTCCCTCGCGCTCACGGGCGGGCTCCAGCCAAGCCCGCGCTTCGTCGTGACTGGCGACCTGCAGCTCTATACCGACCGCGGTGAGGACCGTCCTGGCAGCGGCTTCGACGAGAGCAACAACGTCTCGGTCTTCTCGCACATGCCGAGGCAGGTGGATGTGCTCACGTATCAGACGCGGCTGCGCGACGCCGCACTCAAGCAGCTGAGCTGGAATTACGCTGGGCACAACAATCCCTACTTCGCGCTGCTCGAGAACGACAACCACGACGACCGCACCCGCTGGACCGCCGGCGGCAGCGCGTCGTACGCGCTCTCCAACTGGCTCACTGCGTCGGCACGCGCCGGCACCGATCACCTGAGCGACAAGCGGTTCCTCAGCGTGGCCGGCGGTTGGATGGGCGGCTTCCCGTATTATCTCGGACGCGGCGATTTCTCCACGGGTGGCTTCCAGAACGACGACATCTCGTCGTCGCACCTGAACGCCGACGTGTTCCTGCGCGCAGCCCCGGTGCCCAGCGGCGCTACGGCATATGTCTTCACCGTCGGCGCGGGCCGTCGCTCGGACGATATCACATCGACGACGCTTGGCGCGGACAAGCTCGTCGACACATCGACACGCTTGCCGCTGAACTTCAGGGGGACATCGGGCACGAACGTGCTGTTCGGTGGGGTGGAAGCCACGGTGCGCGACTTCATCTCGCTCAGCGCATCGGCACGTGCCGAGTCGTCCACGCTGCTGTCGGGCTCGAGCGCATCCACCATCTATCCCGCGGTGCTTGCAAGCGTCGATCTCATGCGCGCGGATTCCGGAAGCGCTCGCGGCACCGTGGAGTCGTTCGTGCTGCGCGGCGGCTGGTCGCGCTCGGGCAATGACGCAACGGCCGAGGTGCTGCAGCGACTGGGACTGCCGTCATCGGTATCGGGACTGGCGCTCGCCCAGGTCTCCGCACCGGAGACCACCACGGGATTCGAGGGTGGCACCAGCATTCGTATGGTCCGCAATCGCGTCGGCCTCGACGTCACGCTCTACAACGAGAAGAGCGAGAATCTCGTCATCTCGAGCGGCACGTCCTTCTTGAACACGGGCGCGCTGACGAACAAGGGCATCGAGGCGAGTGTCTCGCTCACACCGATGCGGGCGAGCGGGACGGAGTGGAGCATCGGCGCGAATCTTGGACGGAACGAGAACTCAGTGGACGCCGTGTCCGGTGGATCCGGCGCGGTTGCATTGGGGCCGACCTTCGGCGGTGTCTCGGTGCAGGCGCGCGTCGGCAGTCCGCTGGGCGCCCTGGTTGGTCTGCGCTACCTGCGCGACGCTGGCGGCCAGCTGGTGCTGCGCAATGGCGCGCCACTCGCCGACAGCGCCGCGGGTATGCGCGTCCTCGGCCAGAGCCTTCCGACTTGGACGGGCGGTCTTTCATCGACCATCCGGCGTGGACCGCTCGAGTTGAGCGTGTTGTTCGACACGCACCGCGGTGGGCAGATCTTCAGTGCGAGCAACAGGGCCGGTGCCATCTCCGGCAACCTCGCCGAGACGGTCGTTCGGCCGGACAGCGGGCTGTTGATTGCGGGGGTGGACATCGCCACCGGACAACCGAATGCAGTGCACGTCTCGACGGAGAACTATTACCACGCGCTGGGGGACATCGGCGAGCGGTGGCTCTATGACGCCAGCTTCGTGAAGCTGCGCGAAGCTCGGGTGAGCTTCAGCCTGCCGTTGCAGTTCTTCTCACCGCTGCGTGCACAAAGCGTGAGGGTTTCGATCATCGGCCGGAATCTGGCGCTCTGGACGAATGCGCCGAACATCGATCCAGAGACGGCGCTCAGCACAGCGACGTACCGTGGGGCCGAGATGGGGCAACTTCCGACGGCGAAGAGTGTCGGCGTTCAGTTATCGCTAACCCCCTGACGTGCATTGTATTAGCGTTTTTCGATGTGGCAGGGAAAGTGGGGGTGGGGCATCAGAACTACAAATGTGCGGGATGGTCGCGACAGTTTATTGTCACGCCCGCCCGCTGGCGTTTATCTAGAATTGATCTAAGTTGTTGAGACGTATTAGTTTATGTGCCTGCATCTCTCTCGCGCTCTAGGGAATGGAAGATGCCCCTTGGAGCTTTCTGATGAACCAGTTTCCGTTTCCCTTAAATGACGAACGCGACTAGTCGCACCCGGTATGCTGATGTCCGTGACGAGCTTCGCGCGATGCCACGCGTGTGGCTCGTTACTGGTGCAGCCGGGTTTATCGGTTCGAACCTCGTGCAAGAGTTGCTGGGTTTGGACCAGAACGTGGTTGGGTTCGACAATTTTTCCACCGGATACCGTGCCAATCTCGATGAGGCGGTTGCGGCCAATCCGGATACGAGGGGAAGTTTCCGGTTCATCGAAGGTGACATTCGCGATCTCGAGGCTACGCGGGAAGCGGCGGTGGGCGTCGAGTACGTGCTGCATCAGGCCGCGCTCGCGTCGGTGCCGCGGTCCATTGCCGATCCGGTCTCGAGCAGCCAGGTGAATGTCGAGGGCTTCCTCAACGTGCTGATGGCCGCGCGCGATGCGTCGGCTCGGCGTGTGGTGTATGCGTCGTCCAGTTCCGTGTATGGTGACGCCTCGGCAATCCCGCAGGTGGAGCACAACACGGGTCAGGTCCTGTCGCCGTATGCCGCCACCAAGGCCACGAACGAGCTCTACGCGGCGGTGTTCCAGCGCACGTATGGGCTTCAGGCGATCGGCCTTCGGTACTTCAATGTCTTCGGGCGCCGGCAGGACCCGAACGGTGCATATGCTGCGGTTATTCCGCGCTGGATTGCGAAGTTGCTGAAGGATACGCCGTGCGAGATCTTTGGCGACGGCGAAACCAGCCGAGACTTCTGCTACATCGCGAACGCCGTGCAGGCGAACATCCTCGCGGCCACAGTGGCCGATGCTGCGGCTACGTCGCAGGCGTACAATGTCGCCTGTGGCGAGGAAACCTCGCTCAACGCGCTGTTCCGCATGATTCGGTCTGGGCTGTCGGCGTACCAGCCGACGCTCGAGGGTGTGGAGCCTGTTTATGAAGACGGGCGCCAAGGTGACATTCGGCGCTCGCTCGCTGATATCGACAAGGCACGCCGGCTGTTGGGCTACGAGCCGTCGCATCGTGCGGCAGCGGGGCTGGACGAAGCATTGAACTGGTATGCGGCGCAATTGCTGTCCCTGGATTCCGAGAGCACCGTAACCCGCTGACCTGCTCGTGAACACCGCACTCTTGTACTTCCTCTCCCGCCCCCACTCGCACCACAATGGTTGAGCCTTCCAAGCGTCCCATGCTCGTCCTGATCGCCAGTCATGGCGAATGGGTTGGCCGATCAGTCGAGAGCGTGCTCGAGTTGAACGGCTTTACCGTTCTCCGCGTGGCGGGAGGTCGCCGAGCGCTCGATCTTGCCCGGCGCGTCAATCCCGATGCTGTGCTGCTGGACGATACCCTGACGGAAATGGGCGGCGTGGAAGTCTGTCGGGCGCTTCGCGACGATCCGCTTTTCGATCACTCCATTCCGGTGTTCGTCACGTCACCCGCGCCGGCATCCAACCGTGTGCGGCTGGCGGCCTACGAAGCAGGTGCATGGGACTTCTGCAGCCAGCCGCTCGACATCGAGACGTTGCTCCTCAAGATGAGCACCTATGTCCGCGCACGCCGTCGGCTCGAAGACGTGCAGGCCACGTCGCTCATCGATCCGCTCACTGGCTTGTACAGCGTGTACGGGCTTCAGCAGTGGGCCGAGCAACTCGGTGCTCGTGCAAGCCGCAAGCACGAGCCCTTTGCATGCCTGGCGATCACCTCGAATACGGTCGTGGATGGCACGTCCCAGGGTAAGCCGGCCAGCACGGAACTCACGTACATGGCAGACGTCTGCCGTGCCCAGAGTCGCAAGTCGGATGTCGTGGGGTATGTCGGCGAGAGCCGCTTTGCCATCCTCGCGCCGGACACCGACGAGACGGGTGCGCGACAGTTCGTCGATCGCCTGCAGCGCGCTGTATCGCGGACCTCGTCCCTTACGGTGGAGCTCGATCAGCCGTACTCCGGCCTGCACGCCGGGTTCTACGCCGTGCCCGACTTCAGCGCTGCGGGAGTGGACGCGCAGGAGGTCGTTCGTCGAGCCAAGGCCGCCCTGCAGCACGCGCAAAAGCAGCTGGAAGGCAAGCGCACCAGCGGAGCATTCAGCTTCAGCGAGGTACCTGTAAGCTGAACTCCTAGATGCTGTTGTGATGCGCAACAGTTTGGGCGAAAAGCTCAGATTCGCGAAATCCGCGATCATTCAACCGATCGCGGATTTTTTGTTTGTGCTCCAGGTCACGAAGATTTCCTTGACAATCGAGATCGAAGGCTAGAGACTGGTGACGCGCTCAGACAACTGGTGTTGGAATCAAGCAACACCTGATGTCAGCCTCATGTCATGTTCTCCATTACCCCCGACGCCGGGACTGCAATGTCGACGAATGATGGTGGTTTTGCCCCCTTCACGCCTGCCGGTACCGATCACGTGTCGCGGTTGACGGATTCGGCATTGTCGCTGAGGCTACCCGTCGGAGAGACCCCTGTCCCCGACACGGCCATGGTCCCGATGGAGGCACGCGCGGGTATTCGCGTTCTGGTCATCGATGACGACCGCATCCTCCGCGAAGGCTGTGCGAGCGTCCTGCAGGTCGAGGGGTATAGCGTCGTGTCCAGCGGACGTGGCGACGACGCGATCGAACTGTTCCGCCGCTCTCGCTTCGACATCGTCCTCGTTGACTTGTACATGACCCCCGTGCCCGGCATCGAGATCCTCAAGGCCGTACTCGAGGCGCAGCCGAATACCATCGTCATCGTCATGACGGGTAATCCAAGCGTGGCTTCGAGCCTCGAGGCCATGCGGATCGGAGCGTGGGATTATTTGCCCAAGCCCTTCTCGGGGACGCATCTGCATCTCATGTTCGGACGTGCCGCGCACGCGGTGCTCACCAATCGGGCGCGGAGTGAGGCGAGCGCGGATGCGCTGGCGCAGCACGGCAACAGCGACCAGATCACCCTGCTCGGCGTGTCGCCGGCCTTCCGCACCGCCGTGGAGCTCGCTCGCAAGGTGGCCGCGACCAACGCGTCCGTCATGCTCGTGGGTGAGAGCGGGACCGGCAAGGAGATGTTCGCACAGTTCATCCATCGGCACAGCCGCCGATCGGGCGAGGCGCTCGTGCCCATCAACTGTGCGGCCATGCCGGAGCACCTGCTGGAGTCCGAGTTGTTCGGGCATCGCAAGGGTGCGTTCACCGGCGCCGACCGCGAAAAGACCGGTCTCCTCGAGGCCGCGCACCAGGGCACATTCTTCCTGGACGAGATCACCGAAATGGCACTCCCGCTGCAGGCGAAGCTCCTGCGCGTGGTGCAGGATGGCGTGGTGCGGCGCGTGGGCAGCGAACAGCAGGACGCCCAGGTGGACATCCGATTCATCTCCGCCACCAATCGTGACCCCAGGCTGGCGATTCAGAGCAAGCACCTGCGCGAGGATCTGTACTACCGCCTGAACGTCGTCTCCATCGCGCTGCCTCCGCTCCGCTCGCGCGTGGAGGATATTCCCATTCTGGCGAACCATTTCCTCGCACACTTCTGGAAGCGGCATCACACCACGAGGGATGCGTTGCCGCAGTTCAGCCGTGCCGCGCTCGAGTTTCTGCAGGGCCGTGGCTGGCGCGGCAATGTTCGTGAGCTGCAGAACGTCGTCGAGCACCTTGTGGTGCTCACGACGCCGGGGACGATCATCAGCGCCGAGGATATCCCCCTGCACAAGCAGGACGACGTTTTCTCCGAGGCATCCATCGCCGCCAGCGTCCCGATGCACGACGCATATCACGTTGCGAAGGACCAGGTCCTGGCGTCCTTCGAGAAGGAATACGTGACTCGGCTCGTCTCGCGCGCCTCGGGCAACATGTCGCGTGCCGCCCGGCTCGCGAGCGTCGACCGCACCACGTTGTACCGTTTGCTCGAGCGCCATGGGTTTCGTCGTGATTCAAGCGAGACGCTGCCGCTCTAGCATCCATCGGAGTTCCTGCGTAGCGTTGCCGGTGTCTGGGGCCGTTTTGCCCGGCAGGATTCCCCTGAATTCTGCCGGGTTTCTCGCCAGTTGTGCCCACCCTCTTGAAGACGAAGCGCGGTTGACTTCACCACATGTCGCGACCGACACGGTGAGTCCCTCCCTGCAGACCCTGCTCTTCATGGCCGCCGAGCGCGCCGCGAACGAGTTGGCCAGCAGCGAGCGGACCCCCGCAGCGGAAATCCGGGAGACGCTCAGCCGACTGGTTCGGCTCGGACTCGCCGCGTCCGACAGAGGGTCGCACGGTACCTACATCGGCGGGAGACAGGAGAGCCAGAGTGCGATACCGCGGCACTACGCGGACGTGCTGCGCAGCGCGTTTCTCGGCGTCGTGTCGCAGGAGGGCGCCGGTGTCAGCGGCAGCGAGCTTGCCACGATGATTTCCGCCATCGAGGCGGTGCAGACACCACACAGCCTCGAGAGCCGCAACGAATTCACGCGCCACCTGGCGACTGCCGACGCAGTGAACGCCGTGGTGGAGATCGCACACGACATGCGCTCGCCGCTCACGTCGATCCTGTTCCTCGTGGAGACGTTACGCCGGGGCCGCAGCGGCCCAGTGACGCCAGTGCAGGAGCGTCAGCTCGGCCTGATCTACGGTGCAGCGCTCGGCTTGAATACGCTGTCGTGCGACGTCATTGACGCGGTGCGCGGCGGGCAGCGACTCGTCGACGGCCGGCCGATTCCGTTCTCCATCGCCGAGGTGATCCTCGGCGTATGCGATACGGTGCGGCCGATCAGCGAGGAGAAGGGGCTACCGATCACGCACGTCCTTCCGGCCGTGGATGGACGCATGGGATATCCCGGCGCCCTGAGCCGAGTGCTGCTGAATTTGATGACGAACGCGCTGAAGTACACGAACGAGGGCTCGGTCACCATCGGCGCGACCGAACTCGGTGACACTCGCCTGTCGTTCTGGGTCTCCGACACCGGTCAGGGAATACCGGCGAACGTGATGTCGATGCTGTTCGATGGCTTCCGGCCCAGCGCGTCCGGCGTCCGGTTCTCCAATGCTGGACTTGGACTGGCAATCTGCCAGGATTTCTTGCGCTCGATGGGCACGTCACTGCAGGTCGAATCCACACCGGAGACCGGTACGCGGTTCTCCTTCGAGATCGAGTTGCGGCGCGCGTAGCCGGATACTTCGATCGCGCCTTGCCTCACCACACCTGCCGCTCCCAGTCGAATGAACAACTATCGTCAGCTCGCCCCAGGCGCCTATCTGGTGGCATTTCTTCTGTTTTTCATACCGCTGTTCGATGCGACCTTGAGCCTGGCGCCGTGGCATGCCGCGAGCAGCCAGTGGCGGTTCGGCGCCTTCGGGCTGCTGAGCAATGCGTTGATGTTGCCGGCAGCGGGTGCGCTGGTGGCGGTGTCAGCGGCGATTGCGGCGGGTCATGTGCGCATGGTGCGCGTGTTGGCGGTGCTGTGCTGGGTGATGGTGGCGGTGCTCGTTGTGTCCACGGTGTTGTTTGCGCTGGACGCGATGCAGTCGCGCCGGATGATCCGTCCCGAGATGTCGTTGTCGTATTACGTGGCGAGTGCGACGGCGCTGGGCAAGCTGGTGCTCGGTCTGTTGTCATTCGTGTTTCTGGCGCGTGGCAGCCGGTTGGAGCGGATGACACCGCAGTCTACGACTCCGATTCGGGCGTTCGGGAAGCGGGATTCAGTATCCGGTTGACGGAGGCGGGCTGATGTAATTTGGCACGATTGCTGAGCGATGTTGCGTTAGCGCCACACCGTTGTAGTGTCCGGGTCGAGCTATTGGTTCTCTCGGCCAAATTGACCGGCGCTTAAGAAACATTAAACTCGTTGATTTATAGAGGTTTAGCTGGAGTGTGAATTTCATTTGTTTGGAGTGCCACCGCGGAATGATTCGTGCTTTGGTGTCCTACGTCACTGGCACCATGCTTCCGTGGTCACGTGTCCAGGCCTTCACGCTTTCACACAATCCATCATGCGTTCTCGAATTGCCGCACTCGCCCTGACGATGTCGTTGGGAATCGCCGCGCCCGCCAGCGCGTCGACGCAGTTTACGTTCATCAACGGCGGAACTGTCACGGCGTTTGGCTACTATGTCGGTCAGTACGCCGGATTCGAGGGCGCACCGGTCAACGCCAACGTCGTCCTGAACTGCGTGGACTTCTTCCACCACATTCAGAATGGTCAGGTGTGGTCGGCGAACCTCACCAGCCTCGGTTCGAGCGCCGGCATCGGCACAACCACCCGCTTCAACAACCTCACGCTGTATCGTCAGGCCGCATGGCTGACGACGCAGTACGCCAGCGCGCCGAACGCGGCGACGGTTGGTGACATCCAGGCGACGATCTGGAATCTGTTCCCCGGTTCCCCGACGCCTCCGACACCGAGCTCCAACGCGTGGCTGACCGCTTCGCAGGCCTACGTTGCAGCGAACACCAGCAGCGCGACCTACCAGAATTTCTGGGTCGTCACGGACGTGAACGCCCACCTCGCTAACGGTGCCGACAACCCGAACAGCGTCCAGGAGTTCATCATCTACGACGATACGTTCAACCCGAATGTGACGCCGACTCCCGAGCCAGCCACGTTGATGCTCGTCGCGACAGGAATCGCTGGCATCGCCGGCGTTGGGATCCGTCGCCGCAAGAAGTAAGCAGCCAACCCACGTTGGTTGCATGAAAGGCCCGGGCATTCGCCCGGGCCTTTTTTTCGTTCAGGCACACGATCCTGCCGAAAGATTCATTCAGACCAACTGTGATGTTGGAACGCAGGTGCGCTCACAAGCAGGCGAGAGCTGGCCCCCGCGCCACCTTTCCCTCTCTTGAATCACTAGCCCGGATTTCTCACGAGATGTAGCAGTTGTGGGTGAGCGGGGCGTTTGTGGCGGTTGACCGATGCCGGTCGTTGGTGTGGTGGGCGTGCGGCGGGTTCCACGAAAGTCTGTGGGTCGTCGAAGGGGTCTCGCTGGG
>JBBQDT010000136.1:0-12102 GCA_038319955.1 Gemmatimonadales bacterium
AGTATTCACAAGTCAACCCCGAAAGTGGACCGAACAAACGTATCTCGGAGTTGAAATCGATTTTCAGGCGAACGGCCTTCAAGTCACTGCGCCGTTGCGACTTATCGCGTCACACTTTTCCCTCAATTGGACAGTACTGATCGCACATGTTCTCGAGACCACATTCACCGGAGGATCAGATGCAGAATCGGCGCACATTTCTAGGGCAGATGGGTGCGGGAGCCATGTTCGCGAGCCTGCCGCTGTCACTCGATTCCCTGCGGGAGTTTGCCCCTGGCGTGCCCTCGGGCGACGCGTCGTCCTACGATGTCAGCTGGACCAAGCGGGTCACGGGAAAGTATCGCGCGGTGTTCGACGTCCCCGCCATCGATAACGGCTATGGGGTGTGGCGTGCCAGCGTGTGGGAGAAGCAGTATGCGGATGTGCTGAAGGCTCGTCCGAAGGACATGAGCACGGTGCTCGTGCTCCGCGCCGCGGGAATCGTGCTCGCGATGCAACAGTCCTTCTGGGACGAGTATGCGATCGGCAAGGCGAAAGACGTAAAGCATCCCGTGACCGAGCAGCTCACCGACCGCAATCCGGTGCTGCTGTCGTCGACGCGCAAGGAGGTGCCGGCGATGTTCGACGACCTAGCGCTCGACCAGTTCATCGCGCACGGCGGCATTGCCCTCGCATGCGATCTCGCGTTCGCCGAGATGATCGAACTGGTATCGAAAAAGCATGGTCTCGCGGACGACGCGGCCAGAAAGGTTGCGGTGGCGGCGCTGGTGCCGGAGGTGATCCTTCAGCCGTCCGGGGTGTTCGCCGCGCTGCACGCGCAGGATGTGGGCTGTAACTATATCCGCGCGAGCTGACGGCGCGAATGCCCAGCGCTTTCGGAGAGCCGACGTGCATGGAATCATTCCACACAATGACCCCGAGGTGGTGGCCGACAACGGCCTGATTTTCGCGCTCTGATCCTGATATGGACACCCTCCGAGTTGGCCAGCGCTTCCCGGACATGACGGTGCGCTCGACCGATGGCCAGGGGCTGATGCTCCCCGCCTCGGTCGCAGGACACGAAAGCGTCCTGCTTTTCTACCGTGGACATTGGTGAAGCCACTGTCGTCAGCAGTTGGCTGACTTCCAGCAGCACAAGGCCGCATTCGACGAGCTCGGCGCACGGATCATGGCGCTCTCATCGGATTCTCGCGACAGCGCGCAAGCCACGGTGACCAAGCTCGGGCTCGAGTTTTCAGTTGCCCATGGTCTCGACGCCACGGAAACGTCCCAAGCGATTGGATGCTACACCGGCGTGCACGAAGGCACCCCGCACATCCAGCCTGCGGCGTTCATCCTCGACGAGCATGGCGGCATCCTCCTCGCGGTATATTCCAGCGGGAAGGTTGGGCGGCTCACCGCTGAGGATGCCCTGGCCGAGATTCGTGACCAGCAGAAGAAGCGCGCGCGGTCGGGAACATGAAGTGATGGTGTGGTGCCATTTCACGTCGAAGTGACGTTGACGCTGTGCTGTGCGCAACGTGTCACTTGTCGAGATCATGGATGAGCGCCTCCATCTCCTTGATCTCCCGTTCCTGCGCCTCGATGATGCCATCGGCCAGCTTGCGCACCCGCGGGTCCTTGATCTGAGCGCGCGAGCTCGTGAGGATGGCGATGGAATGGTGCGGGATCATCGCCTTCATGTAAGCGACGTCACCGATCATCGACTGGCTTCTCGCAAGGTAGAGCGCAATCGCGAAGACCACGGCGCTGCCGCCGAAAATGGCTGCATTCATTCTGCCGTTGCGATACATGCCCAGCATGAATGCCAACATCACGGCCGCCATCATGGCGCCCATGTAGAGCGCCATCAGGAAGCGCGTGTCGGCGAACCAGATGTGCTCAGCACGGGCCACCAGGGAATACATCAGGCCGAACATGATCACGGTCGACGTCAGGATCATCGCCGCAAAGCGACCGTACGAACCGTGCATCATCGGTCCGTCGCGATGCGCGCCCTGCACATGTTCTCCGGTTGGTGTCATTCGAGAGCCTCCTCAGTTCAGTGGACGGCAGATTCCGCCATGGCAACAGCCAGTTCAAACTTCGCGCCTGCGCTACGATCGCGGCTCATCCCGCAGGTTCGATTCGACATTCGGTGCTTTTTCGAAATGACGATGCGTCTCCGTCATCCCGTCATCCCGTCATCCCGTCATCCCGTCATCCCGTCACCTCGAGTCGGGCACGCCCGTTCGCTAGAACCAACGAGGCACGAGGCGCTTGTACGCGAGGTAGCTCGCGCCGAACTTCTCCTCGAGGTAGTGCTCTTCCCGCCTCACGATGCCCCAGTGAAGCACCGCGAACATGGGCACGAGGAGAATGAGGAGCGCAAGACTGTTTACCCACAGCATCACGCCGACGTACACACCAATCGCTGCGACGTAGAGCGGGTTTCGCGTAATCCGAAATGGGCCATCGGTGGCGAGTGCGAGTGTGGGCTGCGTCGGCAGGACATTCGTCCCGACGCGTTGCATCGCCAGATGAGCGAAATGAGCCAACGTGCCAGCGCAAACGAAGACAACCAGTCCCACGACGCGAGCCACGGAGGGCGGCAGCAGCGCGACCGTCCACACCCAGTAGTGCGCGACGAGACCCAGCAAGAGCGTGCCGGCCACCAGCACTGGTGGAAGCACGACAATGTTCGGTGCATCAGCGCGCCGCTTCATCATATAGAGCCTCTCCTGCTTCCGAGCATCAGGATGCCCGCAAGGTCCGCACTCGTCCGAACGGTCTGCTTTCGTCCTGTCGTTACGCGGTGCGCGGTGGCGCCATCCGTTCGCTCGCGGCTGGCGGCGTCGAAGAGGCGCGACCGGCGGCCAGTGAGGCGACCGCCGCGTCGATGCCGTGCCCCAGCTCTACGTCCTCCATGTAGAGACGGCCCCACGAGACGCGACCGGCCCGCACGCCGAAAATACATGCCCCGCGCGCATCCAGGCGCGTGCCGTCGGCGCGCGTTCCCGTCCACCGCCACTCCACCCACGCAGTGTCGCCCAGCGTGGCGCTGCGCACCATCTCGGCACGGAAGTCGGGTAACCCATCGAACATCGCGGCCCAGTTCCGCCCGACCTGTTCCCGACCCCGGAAGCGCCGGTCGGGGTGGGCCGGCTGATCGCTTTCGTATTCGGCCTCGAAGCACTCGACGAGCGCGGCCACATCGCGGCGGTCAATCGCCGCATTCAGTCGCGCGAGGACGTCGGAGGGCGCGCCCATTGTTACCGGCTCCATCGGAGACCTCGACCCGGTGTGATGCCACGTGCCTAAGCCCGAGCTCACACCCGTATGAATAGACATGCGAAGCAAAGCGACGGCCTGCCTATCGCGGCGTGGGAATCCCGGCCACTGCTGCGGCCAATTTGCTGCCCAGCTCGGGTGTATACCGGCCCTCGCCACGCCAGCGAATCGCACCGCCCCGTTCCACGAGGAATATGTGGATAGTGCCCTCCGACTCAATCCCCATGGGTCGCTTGAAAGAATCCTTGTCGATGTAGAGCGTGATGGTGGCGGCGCGCACAGCGGAATCCGGGATGCCGCGCCGCATGCCGCCGTCGATGAACCCCCGCATCAACCGGTAACGTCGGCCAAGAGTTGGCAGCTCGTACACGCGGAGCCCAGGACGCTCGGAGGCCATGGCCTTGAGCGCCGGGGTCCATGTGTCCACGTCGGACTGCTGGTCTCGCTGGAAGGCCACGAGCACGACGTTCAGGTCTCCGCCGAAATCAGCGGGAAGGATCATGTTGCGACCCTCGAGGTTGCTGCCTTCCACCACCGGGAATACCGGGACGGTATCACCGGGCAGGTGCAGCAGGGCAACCATCATCGCCATTACGCCGTGCACGCGAACCTCCTGCGGTCAGTGGGAGCCGGCCATCGCCGGCTTGGGGAGGAGCACGGTATCGATCACATGGATCACGCCATTCGAGGCCACGATGTCGGCCGTCTCCACCTTGGCACCGTCAACGTACACGCCGCCATTCCGAACCACGATGTTCAGCTTCTCGCCTTCGAGCGATGCGGGCTTGGCGCCGCCGGCGCTGACGACGTCGGACGACATCACCTTGCCCGACAGCACGTGGAGCGTGAGGATCGACGTGAGCTTCGCCTTGTCCTTGAGGAGCGCTTCGACGGTACCGGCGGGGAGCTTGGCGAAGGCCGCGTCGGTGGGGGCGAAGACGGTGAACGGGCCCTTGCCCGACAGGGTCTCCACCAGGCCGGCGGCCGTCACGGCCGCGACCAGAGTCTTGAAGTTGCCGTTTGCGGCGGCGATTTCGACGATGTTCTGCATTGGCTTGGTTCCCTTGGATTGGGCCGGCGCGGTGGCCGGCAGGGTGGTGAGGGCCGCGAGTGCGACCGCTGCGATGATGTGCTTGCTCATGTGAATTTCCCCGGTTTCCGGCGCATGACACGCGTCCGTTTGTGGTGGCTGGGGTGCATCCGTCGGCCGGATCGGCGCGAACTCGAGCGTTGTGCTGTCCAGCCTCTGTCCAAGCATTATGCATGGATGTCGGAGTTTTGTCAAGGCTATGTCCAACAAACTGCATTGACAAACACTGGACACTTAGTAGGATAGGTGTCATGGATACACCCCCTTCCACAGCCCCTGAATCCGCCCGGCATCCCATTGCCGTGGTGGCGGCGCGCACCGGCCTCTCCCCGGACGTGTTGCGCGTGTGGGAGCGTCGCTATGCCGCAGTCACACCCACACGGGCGCCCGACGGACAGCGCTTCTACAGCGACGAGGACGTCGAGCGGTTGCGCGCAATGCGCGCCGTCTCCGAGGCGGGACGCGCCATTGGCCAGGTGGCGCCGCTCTCGACCGAGGATCTGCAGCAGCTCATGCGAGAGGATGCCGCCGCCCGCGCGGAGGCACCGGACATCACCACCGATTCGCGCGTGGAGGACGCAGTCAGCAAGGCGTTGGTGCACGCACGCGCGCTGGACGCCCCCAAGGTGGAAGCGGTGCTGCGGCGCGCCGCCGCCCTCCTCGGCACTGCCGTATTCCTGGAGCAGGTGACCGTCTCGCTGCTGCACCGCATCGGCGAGGAGTGGCACGCGGGGCGGCTGACGATCCCGCAGGAGCACCTTGCCTCGTCCGTCGTGCACGCGCTGGTGATGGGCGTGATGCGCGACGTGGCGCCGGCCGGTGACGCCCCTCGCGTGGTGGTGGCCACGCCCGCCGGCGAGCGGCACGCCATCGGCGCCGCCCTCGCCGGCGCAGCGGCCGCGGCCCAGGGGTGGCGGGTGATCTTCCTGGGCGCCGACCTCCCTGCCGCAGACATCGCCGCCTGCGCCACGGATGTCGACGCCCACTTGGTGGCGCTCAGCGTGGTATACGTGGAGAATCGCGCCGACGTGCTCGCGGAGCTTCGTGCGCTGCGGTCCATGCTGCCGGCTCGCATCGGCATGATCGCGGGTGGAGCGGGAGCAAAGGCCCTCCGCGCCGAACTCGAAAAACTCGGCGTGATCGTGGGCACCGGCCTGGCCGAGTTTGCGGGGGCGCCGAGGTAGGCGGCGTCTTGGGCCGAGGCTAGGCCACGCGCGGCGCGGCGATGTGCGGTGCCGCCACTGAGGTGGCGTTCACGAACGACCGGCGCGCGCGACCGGCGAGTTCGCCAGTTGCACCGCCCCGTCCGCGTCCGTCGCGCAGCCGTCCGCCTCGACGGTGCGCCATAGGTCATCGTCGACGCGAAAGGGATAGCCGCCAACGATGATCTGTGGACAGGAGCGATCGCGGCTTCGCACTGCCCGGATGACCTCGGCCACGAGGGGAACGTGATACGACATGGTCGCCGATATCGCCAACACGTCGGTGCCATTCGCATCAACGGCCTGCACGATGCCCTCCACTGGTGTGTTGGCACCCATATAGTACGTGTCCCACCCGGCCATTTCGAAGAAGTCCGCGACCATCCGGACGCCGATCTCATGGAGATCACCGCCGACGCACGCCGCGACGAGCCGCCGTCCGACTCGAACTGATGCGAAGATCTGCGGATAGAACTGGGACATGAGCATCTGCGTCGCCGCCGTACAGAAGTGCTCTTCGGCCACCGTCATCTGATTCATCTGCCAGCGACGCCCAATCTCGTACTGGGTCCGCTGAAAGACGTAGATATAGATATCTCGAATGCTCACCTTCTCCGAAACGGCGGAGAGGATCAACGCGCTCGCGCCCTGTCGGTTTCCCGACAGCAGCAGGTCGAGGTACTGCCGAGCCAGGTCGGCGTGCGGCTCGTCGCCAGAAAGGAAGCTGTCCTTCGACTCTGGCAGCGCGGGCAGAACCGCGAGTCCGACGTCGACGATCCGGGCGGCCGCGGCTCCAAGCGAGCCGCCGACCGCGTCGGCCACGGCATCCCGCAGCAGCGTGAGATTGCGCGCCAGATCCTTGTCGGACAGGCCCAGTTTCGCGAGCAGAATCTTCGCCCAAGCCACATAGTCGACGAACAACTTGTCGCTCGACCCCGACGCCGCAGACGCAAGATAGGACAGATGGCGCAGCGCGTCCTCGTTGCACTTGCGACGGCCGCGCGCGCCGAATCTCTGCTCCAGCGACGGGTCGTCGGCGAATTGCCGCTCCGTGATGCGCTCGGCGATGGCCCGCGCATGTAAGTCGATCGCCGCCGCAACGGCGGCCCCGGTTGCGGCGCCATCCCGGAGAAGCTCCCGTGTCACGACGCGACCGAACTGTTGTGCAACTCGGAGTCGTTGGCGGCCAGCCACTCCGGCCGCTCGCGCGAATCCATCAGCACCTCGAAAGCCTCGTGACGGACGCTGCTCCGGGCCATGATATCGGCCGGCTCGCGTGAATGCGACGTGGAGTGCTCATTGCTCGCCATGTAGCTGCGAAACGCATCGGCATCTCTCCACGCGGTGAGAAATGTGTGCGAGGCGTCCCCCGCTTTGGGCGCAAGGAGCTGCAGATAGAGGAATCCCGGAAAGCCGTTGACGAGTCGCGCGCGCTCCCGAAAGTGGCGCTCTAGCGCCGGGCAGTCCGCGGGCGGCACGGTGAGGTGAGAAATGAAGATGAACACGCAACGCTCTCCTGGTGGCGGAAAGGCCGGCCAAGCCGCGAACGAGGTTGCATCCTCCCGGCAGCGGAACTTCGGTGCTTTCTCGCGTGAGTACAACCCTGAACCTGGTTCGCTCGTTAGCGTCGGCGTTCGCTCAGCGGCCACTGATCTGGGAGACGCCAGCGTCGCGACTCTTTACCGACCAGTTCACCGCGCAGGTCCTGAAGCGGATAGCCACAGTAGGACTGCGCTCCTTCATGCCCAGCCACCGGGCATGCTCGTTGCCCTGTATCTGATGGTGCCGACCCGCGGTTCCCAGCACCCCTGACTAGAGGATGACATGAGCATAACTGAACCCACGCACCAAGCGACGGAACCGAGTGCCCCGGATGAGGCCCGGTCGCCGGATGCGATCCCTGGCTCTCAGCATCTACCACCGGTGCAAGGCGATCAGAGTGACGAGCCTGGCAACGCCGGTTCACCACATCACGGGCAGAGCGGGCACGGAGGTAGCGGGCAGGATGCGGATTTGCAGAGCGTCGGCAAGAGCCAGAGCGACCGGGCTGCAGGCTCGAGCAGCTGAGCGCGATTCCGTGTAGCGCACCCGTCGGTCGAAGTGCTTCGAATGCTGGCGCCGGACACTGGGCGGCACGCCGCTACTTCGGCGGCGTGACATCGCGGAAGCGAAAAACGTCCACGCTGCCGTCCAGGTTCATCCAAATCCGCCACTCCAACGAACCCTTCTCGAACGTCGCCAGATAAATATTCGGGCCGGCTGGGCCGACACCCTTGAAGGCCAGCGACCGAAGTGCTCCGAGCTTCGCGATCGTGGCAGCGTGTTGCGTCAGCTGCCGGCGCGTCTCTCGAGCCTCCGCTGAGCTCATGAGCTCGTAGTCGGGCTTGCCCAGCCGCAGTTCTTCGATGAGTCGCCGAACGGCAGCATCACTTCCCGGCGATGCCACCTGCTCCTTGAATCGGGTGTCGATGTCCGCCTGAATCTCGGCGACCTGCCTCGCGGCGAGTACGGAGAGGATGTTCACGGCAAGACGATCGGAATCCTGCTTGCCTCCGACGACGTTCCGAAAGACGACCACGTCAAGTTTCCTTCCACGGTCGTAGTACATGGCGGCACGATAACCCGCCACGCTGCCGCTACGCCCGAGGTAGGAATAGCCGTCGCGACTCATCGCCATGAAACCCAATCCATACCCTGTTTCCAGAAAACGGTCGGTAGCCACGAGGCCGCCGTACGCTTCATCGAGCATGGCCCTGGGGACGACGCTCTCCGGGCCGCGACCCAACTCGAAGGCCACGAAGCGAGCGAGGTCGTCTATCGTCGTGAAGATCGCCCCGTTCGGCACCTTGTAGCCACGCCCGTCACGAGCCTCTTGTGCCGCCGTCTGATCGTCGAGGGTTCCGTCGCCGTTGACCTGATATCCCACTGCCAGATCCGATTCGATCGTCTGATCGACTTCGAATCGCGTGCGCTCCATGCCAAGCGGTCTGAAAACGCGCGATCGCTGCCACTCGGTGTATGGCTCGTGGGCCACGCGAGCAAGAGCGGCCCCCAGCATCGCATAACCGATGTTCGAGTACGAATACTCGGTGCCGGGGAGCGATATGTAGCTCGTGTGTGGCAGTGCGGAGAGCAACTTCATTTCCCACGCTGATGCCGGTCCTGTCCAGAATGGCCCGGCCTCGGCAGGCTCTCTCGCCAGCCCGGCAGTCATTGTCGCCAGTAGAAGAAATGTGAACGGCGATGCGCCCTGCGGCTTGGAGGCAATTTGCTTGACTTCCGGAAAATATCGCTCCACGGGATCGGACAATCGAAGGCGTCCGGCCGCGACCAATTGCATCAACATCACGGCGGTGAATGGCTTCGTGATCGAGCCGATGCGATAGACCGTATTGCGGTCCGCCAGACGGCGAGTCTGCATGTCCGCGAAGCCAACGCTGCGGGTCCACACCAGTCGCGAGCCCGCGATGACTCCGAAAGTGATGCTCCCGTTGCTGTCCTTTGCGAATTCCGCCGACACGAGCGAGTCCGCTGCCTCGATACCTCAGAGCGCACGTGCAGGTGGCGTTTGGCAAACCGCGCTCCCTGAGAGAAATGCGCAGCAGGCGGCAGACATCACCCACACCTTGGCGAGCGCTGAATTCATTGGTATCCGAGTCTGCGAGAGGGTGCCGGGCACCTATCGCGAAGATACGATCTGCCAGTGATGACGATGTGAACTGCAGATTAGGAATCGGTGAAAATTAAGATGCCGCAGGCTGTCTTGCATCTAGCTCACCGGGGAGTCTGCGAGCGTCTGATCGCGGCAGGCGTCGCGGCAGGACGCCACACCCCATAGTATCCCCGCGACGTATCATTACTTTGGGCGTCCACGTGGACGTTTGCCGACAGCGTCGCTGCGCCAACTCATTCTCTCTCACACAGAATGAACCTCCCCGCACTGTTACTCCTGGGCGCCGGCCTCGCCGCGACACATCCAGCGGCCGATCCGTACACGCGCCAACCGGGCATCGACGCAATCCACTACGCCTTTCAACTCGCGCTGAACGACAGCACGGATCGGATCGAGGGCATAGCGACCGTGACAATGCGGTTCGTGCAGCGCGGCACCACGAATTTCTGGCTGGACCTCGCCTCAGCGGCAGACGGCAAGGGGATGACCGTCACCGACGTGACCTCGGCCGGTGTGCCGGTGCAGTTCGAGCATCGCGATGACCGGCTGCGGATGACGCTTGCCAGCGCGCCTGCGATGAATGCACAGCAATCGTTCGTCATCCGGTATCGTGGCGTTCCCGGCTCCGGGCTATTCATTGGCAAGAATAAATTTGGCGACCGCGTGTTCATGGGACTCAACTGGTCCGACCGCGCGCGGCAGTGGCTGCCGATGATCGATCATCCGTCCGATAAGGCCACCTCCGAGTTCATCGTCACCGCACCGGCACGATACCAGGTGGTGGCCAACGGCGTGCTCGTGGAAGAAACGGACATTGGCGATGGTCGGCGCCGCACGCACTGGAAGCAGTCGGTGCCGATATCGTCGTGGCTGAATGCCATCGGAGTCGCGCAGTTCTCCACCCATCACGCGGGTCTCGTCAACGGCGTCGCGCTGCAGACGTGGGCGTACCACCAGGACAGCGTGCGCGGGCCAGCCACGTTCGAACTGCCATCGCGCCGCGCACTGGAGTTCTTCACGGAGCACATCGGACCGTACCCGTACGAAAAGCTCGCGAACGTGGAATCCGCCGGCATGGGTGGGGGTACGGAGCACGCGAGCGTGATCTTCTACGGTGAGTCATCGGTGACGGACAAGGCGGCGACGAACCTCGTGGCGCACGAGATCGCGCACCAGTGGTTTGGCGATGCGGTGACGGAGACCAGCTGGGACGAGGTGTGGCTCAGCGAGGGGTTCGCCACCTACTTCACCCTGCTGTACAACGAGCACTACGACGGGCGCGCTGCGGTCGTCGCCGGCCTGCAGCGCAGCAGGGATCAGGTATTCGCCCTGGAGAAGCGGTTGCCAGGCAAGGCAGTGCTGCACGACATTCTCGGCGACATGCAGGACGTGCTCAACAACCTCATTTACCAGAAGGGCGGCTGAACGCTGCACATGCTGCGCGGGTACGTCGGCACTGACGTGTTCTGGGAGGGCATTCGCGACTACTATCGTCTGTATCGCGATCGCAACACGACGACCGCCGAATTCCGCCACGTCATGGAGCGGCACTCCGGGCGCGACTTGACATGGTTTTTCGATCAGTGGCTGGTGCGCGCCGGCCATCCGGTGCTCGAGGGTACATGGCGCTACGACGCCTCGGCAAAGCGCCGGCAGACGTTCACAATCGCAGCGGACCGGGCGCCGGCGTCGGTGCGACTCGATCCAAACACGTGGATACTGATGGAGGCCACATTCCTGCCGAAGTGATGATACGAGCGAGTCCGTCCACTACACGACCACCCGGAATGGACACAGGAAGATCATGCGCATCGACGTTCTCACGTTGACCTTTCGCTCAATCTCATCGCCGCAAACGTGACCGCGATGGTGCTCCGGGTGATATTGATTTTGAGTATATAAATGGTATACTAAGTATACCATTCGCATTAACGACGGCGCGATGGACTTCGAATTCGACGACGCAAAGAGTGGCTCGAACAGGGAGAAGCACGGCATCGATTTTTTTGATGCTCAGCGGCTGTGGCTGGATGATCGGCTGCTTGAATTCCACGCGCGAACGGAAGACGAACCACGATTCGTGGTGATCGGTCGTATCGCTGGCGTGCATTGGTCCGCAGTCATCACATACCGGGACGACCGAGTGCGAGTGATCTCGGTTCGTCGTTCACGTGCGGATGAGGTAGCGCTGTATGAAAGCCAAGAGTTTCGATAGGAAGTTCGACGATGGCAGCGACATTTCCGCGCATCTGGATCTCTCGACCGCGCGTCGGGTGACGCGCGAACAACGTCGGGTGAACGTGGACTTTCCGACGTGGATGATCGAATCGCTGGACCATGAGGCCGCACGTCTTGGCGTCACCCGGCAATCCATCATCAAAGTCTGGATCGCCGAGCGACTGAAGCAGAAGGCGTCGTAGCCCGCCCGCGGTAATACGCGACCCGCGTTTCAAGGCGATGCTGGCGGAGATGAAGATCGCGGAGGACAAACCGTGACGGCGTCCGACGTGATCGCGAGGTTGCTCCTTGTAGCCGATACGCGCGAAACCTGCACTGGTGGAAGGAGAGGAAAGGCCTGTCCACGGTACGATGAACGCTGTGCTCCGGCCATCCGGTGCGCGAGGGCTCATGGCGCTACGACTCAGCGGTGACGCAGATCGTCATGGGCATCGTTGGAGAGGGCGCCATACCGAAGCGCGTCGAGCGTATCGAACTTGATCGAAACCACGTTCCAGCCGAAGTGATGCAACTCGCGAGTCCGGCCACTACACGACCACCCGGAATGGACACATGAAGATCACGCGCATCGACGTCTATCAGGTGGACCTTCCGCTCAAGGAAGGGGACTACAAGTGGTCGGAGGGAAA
>JBBQDT010000137.1:0-11964 GCA_038319955.1 Gemmatimonadales bacterium
TGCACGCCGCCCGGCAGGCCCGTGTTGTCTATGGCGCCGCCGATGCTCGAGGCACCAGGCATGTTCTGGAAGACGCCGACACCACCGCGCACCACGGCGCGCGGACCGCGCACCGCTCCGTCGAACGCGGCGATCTGTGGCGCTTCACCATACGTCCACGAGAAGCCGAGGCGCGGGCTCACGTAAAGCCGGTTGGGCACGACGTCGTTGCGCACGCCGTAGAGGCGCTGCACGTCGGGGTTCAGGTTCGGCGTGGCCGAGAAATGATTGCCGTCGAGGCGGACACCGTACTGGAACTGGACGTTGCTGGTCCGCTTGTACGAGTCGCCGAGCGAAATGGCGCCGACCGTCTGGCTGGCGCTCTGGAGGCGCGGCGACAGCTGGCGCGTGTAGATGGCCGGCGTGTTCGCCTGCAGGTCGGCTAGCGAATTGAAGAAGAACGTGCCCAGGCTGTTCGTCGTCTGGTCCTGGCGATACGCATCCTGCCGCAGCTCACTCGCGAGCTTGAGGCGATGCTTGTTGTCCTTGCTGAACCACGACAGCTGATTCGACGCGCCCACCGTGGCGTTCTGGCTCTGCGTGCTGAGGTTGGAACTGCCACCGAAGCCGATGTTGCGCACGCCGCTGGTGCCGTCGGCAAACGTCGAGTTCACGAGTACGCTGCCATTGGGCAGCAGCGTGTAGGGCGTGCCGTAGTTCTTGTTCGCGTTGATGTTGATGCTGCTCTCGCTGAGGATCGTGTTCTTGACGTACGCGGTGTGACTACCCTGCACGCCGGCGCCGTAGTTGGTGCGATCGCCGCTGTGTGCCGGAAGCTCCGTCGTGAGCTGGCCCACGGGGGTCTGCTTGTTCCAGTTGCCGTTGAATGTCATGCCGAAGGTCTGCCCGGAACTCGAGCCAGGTGGCGTGAAGTTCAGGCTGCCGAACACGGACCCTTGATCCTGCAGGCGATCGTTCGGGATGCCGCCGCCGATGCTGCTCGGGATGTTCGCGAGCTGTGCGAGCGCGAGCAGCCGCGCGACCGAATCCGCCGAGATGCCCGTCGCCTGGAGCCCGATAGGATCGGTGTTCATGAGCGTCTGCAGGTCGTTCGACCGACGGCCGAGCTGGTACGACACGTTGTAGTACGCCTTGTCCATCACGATAGGGCCGGAGACGGCGCCACCGAGCGAGAGGTTGGAGTACTGCTGACCGAGGGCGCGTGCCGTGCGATCAGTCCACTGGAGCTTCGGCGAATCGACGTTGAGGCTGGAGCTGCGGCGAATGAAGTTCGAGCCGGAGCCCGAGTTGATGTTGAACTGGCCCCCACTGAACCCGCCGCGGCTCACGTCGTACGGTGTCGTGATGAGCGAGCTGCTGACCTGCGCGTCACGCGGGATGTTCGTGCTGCCGAAATTGGAACCGTTGAGCGTGGTGGCGTTCTGGTCTGCGCTCAAGCCGAGTACGGAGAAGCCGGCAGGATCGCCGTCGGCACCGGTGACGGGCGTGACGCCGGGAATGGATGCGGCCATCGCGTTGAGGTCCCCCTGCTGCGCAGCGCTGACGGCGGCAGCGTTCGCGGCGATCTCGGAGCCGCTGATGTCGGCCGGCTTGTCGTTGCGGTTTACGCGACCGCGTTCGGCCACAGCACGCATCGTGTCGAGAAGCACCATGCGCGAGAGGCGTGCATCGGCGACGAGGATGTCCTGGTCGGCGGTGCGCTTCACCTCGAAACGCTTTGGCGCAAAGCCGATGGCGGTGACGTTGACGAAGTAATCGCCCTCGCCGCCGGGAAAGGTGATGGTGAACCGCCCGCTCTTGTCGGTTCGAGCATTCCTGTTGACCCCGCCAGCCACAGAGGTGGCGGTGATGTTGGCGTTCTCGATGGGGGCGTTGTCCGCGCCGGTGATGACACCACGAATGACGTCGACCTGCTGGGCGGCGGCTTGGCTCGCTGTCGTGACGACAGTGAACAGCACGGCCACTACTATAAATAGGATGCGACGGAACACGAGGCGGGCGGGAGGAGGGAAGCTGCATACCGGCATCGACGCCCGGTTTGACACCTGCGCATCCGAAAAGGGTGCTTCTGGGTATACGCGGGAAACGAGAACACCGTTTGGTCTTTTACAGTCCGTATGTTTGGGGACTTGTAAGGGGTGTCACAGGTAAAGTAGCTCCGCTGGCCAAGATTATCGGATGGAGTATCTCATGAGTCGTATCGTCTTTGTCGTTCTCTGCATGGTGGCGGGTTGTGCCAGGCAGCCTCGCGTGGCTCAAGCCGGAGAAGTCGTCGTTGCCCCGACGCCCGCTTCTGCGCGGAAGCCAGCCCCGCGTACGTGGCCAGATACCGCGCGTCCACTCTCGTCGCTCAGCAAGGGATGGAATCGCATTCCGGGCCGCGAGGGGACGGGCTGCGCGCACGATTCGACGTTTGCGTTCAAGGTGCGTCCGGGGCTGCCCGACAAGGTGATGATCTTCCTCAACGGCGGCGGTGCATGCTGGCGCGCGACAGAGTGCGATCCAAAGGGGAAGCCCACGTACACGATGACGGCCGACTCCGCGAACGACGCGTCGATCCGGCAGGGAATCTTCGACGTGGCGAACGACGCGAATCCGGTGCGCGATTACACGATGATCTACATCCCGTACTGTACCGGCGACGCCCACCTCGGCACGCGGACCGTCGATTACGAAAAAGGGGCAACGCGCACCTTTGCCGTGCGTCACGAAGGCGCGGCGAATCTCGAGGCCGTGCTCGACTGGGTGTATTCGAACGTGAAGAGCCCGCGCCTGTTGTTCGTCACCGGTGTCAGCGCCGGCGCGATTCCTTCACCAGTCGTCGCAGCGAAAGTGGCGCGGCACTATCCGCGCGCCCGTGTCGTGCAGCTCGGCGATGCGGCGGGCGGGTATGAATCGCCCGCGGTGCCGGCGTTGCTCGCGGGCTGGGGCGCCACCGACTATCTCCAGCGCGACCCTGCCTACCGCTCGCTCGATTCGGCGGACTTCAGCTTCGAGCGACTGTACCTCGCCGCCAGCCGCTCGGCGCCGCGCGTCCACTTCGCGCAGTACAACGCGGCGGAGGATGGGACGCAATTGTACTTTCTGTCGCTGCTCGGCGTGAGGAATACACCGCTGTCGAAACTCCTCGGCGCCGATCTCACGCAGATCTCGAACGGCACGAGCTGGTTTCACTCGTATACGGCGCCAGGGAAGGCGCATACGATTCTGCGCAGCAACGCGATGTACACCACGAAGGTGGACGGCGTCGTTTTCAACGATTGGCTGACCCAATTGCTGGACGGCGAATCGGTGCAGGATGTGGGCGAGTCGTTGGTGAAGCAGCCGAAGGCCACGAAGCCGGCGAAGACAAAGAAGAAGTAGATAGTCGTTGCCGATGACGTGGTTGCGATTCGCTAGTGGGCTCTGGAGAGCTGCGTCGCGAGCCCGGCACAGCTCTCGAACCGGCGACCGCCCACCACGCCGTCAATCACGCTGGCCATGAACACCAGCGGACTCGATGGACGGACGCCACCGATGGGCACCGCACCCATCGTCAGCATCGAATCCAGCGCATCGACCCACGCCCGCTCGCTCGGAAAGCGCGCAACCGAATCCCGCACGAAGCCGATGTCTCGATGGTAGTCCTCGTCCATGCCGAACAGGAGCTGCTTCGGGTCCGCGCAAACGCGGAGCACCAGAGGAAACACGAGCTCCATGCGAGCCCCACGCGGAATCGTCGCATCGCGTAGCGCACGCTGAAGCCCCTCGATGCCCGGCGTGATGCGCCGTTGATTCGGGCGGTTGGATGCCGCGACCATCGAGTCGAGCAGGACCCGCGCCTCGCGCTCTCGGCCCGTCGCGACATACACCGCCTCGAGCGTGCTCACCCCGCGCTCGACGATTCGCCGCCCCTCGCCAAGGTTGAGGCCCTGGTGCATGTCGAGCACCAACTCGCCCACGCTGATGATCTCACGCGCATGACGCTCGGCGTCGGTCGGACGATGGTCCGCGATGTCGAGCGCAGCGAGCGCAGCGTGTGATTCGGCCGCATCGCGCAGACCGAACAGGATGACGCTCGGAAAGTTGAAGGGATGGAGTGGCCGCGCGAGTGGCAGCTTCAGTAATGCTCCCCCCACGTCCGCCGTCGATGCGAGCGCGGCACGAGACAGCTCGTCGCGCGCCGGATGGGCCGACGCGCGTACCAGCACATCGCGTTGCGCGGCACTGAGCCCCCCGCCGGCGGCGAGGATGGCCGCCGATGTCCACGGCATCTCACGCGATGTGGGGAACAGATTGGGCAGCGGAGACACACGGTGCCACAGTGGATAATCGTGCACCGTGTGTTCGAGCGGCGACGGGGTGCGTCTGCTCGCCGAGGAGTTGATGGCAAGCAGCGCCGCTCCCGCCTCGATCGGCGTCACGCGACCGTCCGGAGGAACTCGATAGGTTTGCCCGCCTGGCGGACTCTGTGCCTTGGACACGAGGTTGGAATACGCGAGCGGGATCTCCCGACTGTTGAAGACCTGCCCCACGACAGTGATCGCACTCGCCGCGAGCACGGCGACAGCGCAGAAGAGCACGACGAGCGCGGTCGTGGAGACCAGCAGTGCCGTCCGCAGTCCATTGATCGTGCGTCCACGACCAAAGCGCTGTCCCTGGCGTGAGCGTTCGAATGCCGCATACCACGACGGCGCGAGCTCGGCTTCATTCGTATGATGCGGGCGTTCCGCGCGCTTGCGACGCGTCGCGCTGAGGCGAACGCTCTCGTAGAGCCGAGCGACGATGCCAGCCGCTGCGACCAACACGAACGTGGACAGCGTTGCCGTGGCGAACGAGCCCGAGCCATCGCGACGGAGAAGCAGGGTGAGCACCGCTACCACCAACGCGAGCGGCGCCGCGGCGAACAGCGCTACGGCCTGAACGACGCGCAGCACACGCAACGTCGTCCGCTCCGACACCGAGAAGCCGCTGTATTCACGCGTGCCGGCGATGACACCGCCCGTATCGCCGCGTCGATCGGACATCACCTCGGTCAATGTGCCCCAGCCGTACCCGAGCCTCGACGAACGCACGAGAACGTTGCCGAGTACCCAGGTGCGTTGCGCCGCCCGGATGAATGCCGCGAAGGCCAACAACGTGGATGCGGCAAGAAAGAGCGGCATGGCAAGAGCGCTCTCTCCCTCACCTACGCTTCCCACCTCCACGAGGAAGATCAGCGGCACCATCAGGAAGAGGGCGCCCAGTCCGAGCGGTGGAGCCAGCTCCCACAGTGCGCCGTGCAGGAGCTCCAACCCTGGTGGTGGCCACTCCAGGGCATCCGGCGCCCCGGGTGTCATGGCGAGCATGACCTCCTCTGCAGTCGGACGGTCTTGTGGGTCCTTCGCGAGGCAGCGTAGTAACAACTCCTGCAACGCCTCCGGAATGTTCGCTCGCACTTCGGAGAGTCGTCGGGGACTGTCGCGGAGATGCGCGGCCACCACGTCACTCGGCTTGGTCGCGTGATACGGACCTCGCGCGGTGAGCAACTCGTAGCCGAGCAGGCCGAGCGCGTAAATGTCGCTCTTCGCCGTCACCGGCTCGGCCACGATCTGCTCGGGGCTCATGTACGCCGGAGAGCCCACCGCCATTCCACTGCCGGTAATGCGGATGTCGTTCTCGTTGTCCTCTGTGGGCTGGAGCGTCGCGATGCCGAAATCGGAGACCGTTGCGCGCTCGCCATCCTCGTCCCAGAGGACGTTGGCCGGCTTCACGTCGCGATGGATGATGCCGCGGCGATGGGCGGCAGCCAACGCCGCCGCGACGTCACCGATGATCGTTTCAGCGGTCTCGATCGGGAGCGGTCCGGATGCCGCGAGTCGCTCGGCCATGCTCCCGCCGGCGACGTACTGCATGATGAAGTAGGGACGCCCGTCCGGCAGTTCGCCGACGCCGAAGATCTGGACGACATTCGGGTGCGAGATAGCGGCGATGGACTGCGCCTCACGCTGAAAGCGTGCGTACGATTCCGCGTCGGCGCCCTGGGTCTGAATGAGCACCTTCACGGCGACGAACCGCTTGAGCTGCGGGTCGCGCGCGAGGTACACGCGTCCCATGCCGCCTTCGCCGATGGTGCGGATCAGGAGCACCCGCGCGCCGAGTGCCGCCTGAAGCGCGACGGCAATCGCGTCGTGCTCCAGCGTGTGGATCGGTGTGCTGGTGACGGACTGCCGGGACGGGCGGGACGACCGTGACATCGGCGCCTACGAGTCGGCGCGCCAGAAGGGAAGTCGGGATGCTAGGCGCGTTAACTGATGATGCTGTCGTCGCGTCAGCATCCGCGCAAGAGCACTCCGCCGCTCTCCCTAGCCTCCCAGGAAGGGAAGCAGCTTCCAGTAGGCGAGCAGCGGTACACCGATCAGGATGCCCATCGCGACGACGGTGAAGAGGATGCGGCGTGGCGGCGCCCAGAAGTGTCGTCGCCATGCGTGCGCCGCAGCCGGCAGGAGCGGCAGGCCGCCGAGGGATACGAGCGTCAACCAGATGCCGACGACGAGCGCCGCACGCGGGATCGCGACCGCGCCTGGTTGGAAGGAGAGGAAGGCCGCGACAAGTCCAATGATGGGTGTCGCGAGTGCAAGTGCGCCGATGACGGCGGACCAGCGCCACCACATGCGTTCCTGCGCGGAGTACGCGGACTTGGGATGCTGTCGGACGCGACGACCGATCGCGGCAACCGGGATGACGAGGAGGCGACTGACGAACGTCAGCGCGACGAGCGCGAATGCCGCCATGTGAAGTCGTCCGTCCTCGAGCGGCGAGATGCGGTCGAACGACTGGGGATCCCAGATCGATCCACTCAGCGTGAAGCCGAGGACGGCGTGGTTCGAATCGCGTCGGAACGCGATGACCTCTCCACTGTCTCCTGCAAAGACGTCTGGTGCGCGCGCCAGGAAGACGACGGAATGATCGCCGCTGTCACCCGTGTGGAAGAGCGTGCGTCGCCCATTCCACTCGCCCTCGAAGAATCCGTAAGCGACACCCGGCACGCTCGGCTGCGCGCGCCAATGCGTCTCGTGCATCGCATGCATCCATTCGGCTGGCGGGATGGCCGTGCTGTGCGCGAGATGCGCGGCGATGAAGCGGCCCATGTCCGATGGCGTGGTGACGAGCGATGCGGCGGGGTACGGCAGGAATACGATGTCGCGCGCGCCACTGGGTGGTGCGCTCGCGATATCCGCTTCCCATGCGACCGGTGTCGGTTGCACGAATGTGCTGCGCGTCATGCCGAGTGGCGCGAAGATGTGAGTGGCGGCGTATCGGTCGAACGACTGCTTCGACGCCGCCTCCACCGCATAGCCGATGAGCGCCATTCCCACGTTCGAGTAGCTGACCTCGACGCCCGGCTCGTGCACCCGACGGTGACGGTTTCTGGCGAAATACTCGGCCAGCGACACCCGCTCCGACATCTGCGCGATCCCGCCGGAGAACTTCTCCTCCAGGCCACCGGTGTGCGTCAGCAGGTCGGCGATCGTGACGTCGCGTCCGAAGCCGCGATCGAGCTGGGCGTCGGTCGGCAGGTACCGGTTGACGTCGTCGGTGAGCTTCCATGTTCCGCTCGCCGCGAGCTGCATGGCAGCCGTCGCCGCGATGAGCTTCGAATTCGACGCTGCTCGAAAGAGCGTGCGCTCGGGATCGACTGGCCGCCCATTCCGTGTTTGTCCGAATCCAGATGCGAATGCGATGCGGTCATCACACACGACGACGAACGCGCCTCGCGAAAGTTTTTCACCACGGGAAGGACGGCAATGAATCGCGTGATGACGGCGCTACGAGATCAGCACGTCGTGCAACGAATCCGCGGAGAGCGGGAGATCGCCCTACGGCGGTGTCGAGCCGATGCGCGAGCGCATCGCGGCGTAGCGTGGGTCGGTGCTCAGCGCCTGGTAGAGCGGGAGCGTCTGCAGCCACAGAATTCCGTTCGACCGCTCGTTGAACGCGCGCTCCAGCCAGCGCCAACCCTCCTCCCGATTCCCGACCGCGATGTACGCCTGTGCGATGTGCTCGGACGGCACGTGTGTGCGCTTCGCGAACGCCAGCAGCCTCGCCAGCTCCTGCTTCGCGCTCGCCGTGTCACCCATGCGCGCATACGTCGCAACGAGACCTGGCATCGGCTCGTTTCCTGTCACCGCGTAGGACTGCTTGTACTCGGCAATGGACTTCTCGTATTGACCAAGCTCGCGATGCGCCGCCGCGACCCAGCTGTCGCTGAAGAAATACGTCGGATCGATCTTCATCGTGTGTTCGTGCTGGGCGACGACGGCTGCGAACTGCTGCTGCGCCAACAGATGCCATTCCAGGTTGCTGCTGAAGGCGGCCGAGAGCGGCTCGAGATCGAGTGCCTTCCGGCTCTCCGCCAGCGCCTCGGCATTGCGGCCCAGCGCGAGAAGCGCATACGCGTGGTTCGATCGTGCCAGCGCAGAGCTGGAGTCGAGCTCCACCGCCGTGCGTGACTCCTTTTCCGACGCCGCAAAGTCCCATTCATACGCGTAGTCGATCCAGCCGAGCACCGCATGCGCCTCCGAGAGCGTGGGCGCGAGGGCGATGGCGCGCGCAATGGCAACCTTTGCTTTTCCATACGCCTCGCGCGGCGGCAGGTACGAATCCGCGAGCCATCCATACGCGTCGGCTATACCCACCCACGGCAGCGGATAGCTGGGATCGAGCGCGACGGAACGCTGAAAGAGATCGAGTCCCGCGAGCAGTCCGGTTTCCGTGTGCTTGCTCGCCTCGAACTTTCCCCTGAGATACAGGTCGTGCGCTGCTGGGTTCTTCGTGCGGGTGCTGGCCAGCTCGGCACCAGTGCCAGCGCCGAGAGTGAGGCGAAGAGCGCTGACGATCGCGGCAGCGATGGAATCCTGCACGGCGAAGATGTCCTTCGCATCGCCCTCATATCGATCGCTCCACAACACGATGCCGTCGGCGGTGCTCGTCAGCTGCGCATTCACGCGCAGGCGATCGCGATCGCGCCGCACGCTGCCGTCCAGGAGCAGGCCGACATTGAGTGCTTTGCCGATCGTCGCCGGATCCGCGTTCTTCCCCTTGAACGCGAATGCCGAGCGGCGCCCGGCGACATGAAGACCGGATACCTTTGCGAGCGCCGCCACCAGCTCGTCTGTCATGCCGTCGGAGATGTAGCCTTGCGCCGAGTCGTTACCCATGGCCACGAATGGCATCACCGCAATCGTCTTCCCACCCAGCGCGGTCGCGGTCGCTGCGCCCGTGATGGTCGACGAGTCGCGTTGCATCCATGCATACGCACCGGATGCAACGACGGTGACGATGAGCGCGGCGGCAATCCACGGCCGTCGCGGCGCAGAGGTGGCGAAGGAGTCTTTCGTCGGCCCAATGCGTTCCAGCGACGATGGATCTGGCGTCGTGACGGCATCGAGCGCTTGCACGAGCGCAGCCGCTGATTGCGGACGATCCGCTCTGCGCTTCTCGAGACACCGCATGATGAGTGCGGTCAACGACGAGGGAGCGCCGGGCCGGCGTCGCGAAAGCGCTTCGGGCAACTCGGAGACATGTGCCGCCAGCATCCCCTGCGGTGTACGTCCCGCGAATGGCGTGCTGCCGGAAAGCATCTCGTAGGCCAGCACGCCCCACGAATAGATGTCGGCCCGGTGATCGATATCGGGATCGGCCGCCGCCTGCTCCGGCGACATGTACGCCGGCGTGCCCAACGTCATGCCCAAGCCAGTCAGCTCGGTGCTGTTCCGCGTGGCTGAAGCATTGAGGGCTTTCGCGACACCGAGGTCCGTGATCATCGCGCTGCCATGCGACAGCAGCACGTTGTCCGGCTTGATGTCGCGATGCACGATGCCCTGCGAATGCGCATAGTCCAGCGCCGAAGCGATCTCTCGGAGAACCCGAACCGCATCCGCCGCCGGCGCCTCGCCCTTCTGGGCCATCTGCGTGCGAAGTGATTCGCCTTCGACGTATGGCATCGTGAAGTACGGCAGCCCGTTGACCTCGCCCGCCGAGAGCAACGGCACGATGTGTGGATGCTGCAGCTGCGCGACGAGACGGATTTCCTGCTTGAACCGGTCGATGCTCACCGACTCCGCCATCGCCGGCGGCAGTACCTTGAGCACGATTCGCCGGTCAAGCGCGATCTCGGTCGCGAGAAACACGAGCGACATCCCGCCACCACCCAGCTCCCGCTCGATGCGATAGCGTGATCCGAGTGCGGCTTCGAGTTCCTGGCGCAGGTCAGCGTCCCGTGCGACGCGCGACCAGCGCGTCGGTGTCGAGCACGCTGCTGGCTCGGCCGCGATCGTGAATGGGGCCGCGATGATCGCGCAGCAGGCCACCACTTCGCCCGGCACTCACGGCTGCGATCTCCGCCACGATCGCCAACGCGATTTCGTCCGGTGATTCGGCGCCGAGATCGAGGCCGACCGGCGCGTGCACGGCGTCGGGGAGGCCGCCATCGATCGCGCGATCGCCGAGCAGTTCCAGCGTGCGCCGGCGCGGACCAAGCACGCCGATGTACGTCGCATGCGCATCGAGCATCGCGTGCAGATATGCGCGGTCGTGCGAGGCAGCGTGAGCCATGATGACCGCCATGGTACGCTCGTCGATCGCAATGTGTGACGCGAGCGATGTGTCGTCGCTGGTGAGGTTCAGGCAGACAAGGACGTCAGCCTCGGGAAAGCGCACCGCAGTGACGAACGACGCACGGTGGTCCACCACCGTGACGTGCCAGCCGAGCTGCTTGGCCAGCACCACGAGCGGCATGGCGTCCGTGCCCGCCCCGCAGACGACCAGGGACGTCGCTGGACGAATGACCTCACGTGATACGCCGTCGGCGCGCGTGAGCAACCGCTCGTCGCCCTCGAGGATGCGACCCGCCGCGTCCACCACCGCCCGCGCGCCCACGGCTATCCCGTCATCGGTGTCGCGCAGCAGGGTCAGGACCGTCACCGGTTCGCGACGGGTCACGAGGCGCTCGTAGAAGGCGATCGCGCCGTCGAGCGCGACACCCTCGAGCGGCTCGATCAGGACGTCGATTATCCCCTGACATCCGAGCCCGAGTCCGAGCACCACGTCATCCGAGATGCGGGTGTCGTAGCGGGCCAGCTCGGCGAGTCCCCTGGCGATGACGTCTGGCGCCCGTGCGACGAGGTCGGCCTCGAGACAGCCGCCGCTGACGGCGCCGATGGTTTCGTCACCGACGATGACCATGCGCGCCCCCGCTCCACGGTACACGGAGCCTTCCACTCCCATCACCGTGCACACCACCGTTGGCTGGCTTCGCCGAGCGGCAGCGGAAAGCGCGTGGCGAATTACGTCGAGCTCTCGCATGCCGGAGAATAAAGAGGAGCGGGCTGCTCCGCAGCCCTCATGGCCATTCCGCTCTCTTTACGCGCGCGCGAGTGGTGCGCGCCACTCCTTCATTTCGAGCGACTACTGGCCGGCCGCGATGGTGAACGTCACCGTGCGCGAGCTCGGTGCGATGGGTGCGGTGGCCGACGCGCTCAACGTGTACGTGATCGGCAGTGCGCTTGCGGTCACGGCGGAAATGCCCGTCACGACGTCCGCGGACGAGGTACCGAGGGTCATCGAGCCGCGGCTTGCTGCGCCGGAGGGCGCGGCGAGGGCAACGGCGAGCGTCATCCCGGAAGGCATCGGCGAATCGATCGCGGCAGTGATCTTCTGGTTCGTCTCGTTCGTCGTGATGCCGTAGCTGCTGCCACCCATCGACGCGCTCGTCGGCGCGGAGCCGGCGGTCGCCGTAGTGACGACCAACGGGCCGGTCGTGCCTGACACCGCGATGCGGGACATCGGGATCACCGAGAAGGTGACGGTCTGCGTCGCCGTCTGTGCGCTGGAGCTCTGGAACGCCGCGCCAAGAGCAAGAACACCAGTCAGGGCAACTACCTGAAGATTGATTCGCATTTTCATCTGCCCGCCCGAAAGGGACCGTGCGCGGGGCTCCATTGC
>JBBQDT010000138.1:0-11832 GCA_038319955.1 Gemmatimonadales bacterium
GCGTCGCCACGGATTCGCCAGCGGCAGCGTGAAGCGATCCACCACATAGTCCGCTGTGTCCGGTGACGGCTTGCCCTGCGTCGTCACGCTTCCCGCCCAATGCGCCGCGCCGCCCTTCGAGAATTCGGCCATCCTCACCGGCTCGGCGAGCATGGCACGCATGACCCCAGCGTCGCTCGCCCGCCCGCGCCAGGCGATCACGCGGACGCGCGAGGCCGGCGCACCCGCGGGAAGCCGCAGCGTGACATATCGGCCGGAGTCCACCTGCAGCTTCGCTCCGTTCGGAACACCCGCCAGACCAACGGATGTCGTGGTGTCGCGCGTGGTGATGCTGACGACATTGCCGTTCGTCTCCACCGAACCACCGGTGGTAACCTCGGCGACGACAAGTGTCAGCGGGCTGGCACGCGCGCCGACCTCGAACGTGCGCGTGATGCCGACCTCTCCGCCCGATACCACGCTGCCCACCTGCTCGCGAATGTCGGTGCCCGCGACCGTGTACGAGAGCACCGCCTCGCCGCCGGCGACACTGATCCCGTTCCATCGGCCAAGCGTGGTTGCGAGTGGCCCTCGGCCCATCGCCGTCGGATTGGGGCCGGCCGGTCGTGGGTCGCGGAAGCTCGGCTCGGTGCTCGACCATCCTGGATAGATGCCCGTGGCGATGACGCCTTTGCCGAGCACGCGAGGAATCGCGTTGTTCTTGTTGCCGGCCTGCTGGTAGGAGATCTGCGCCATCGTCGTGAGCGAGACGAACTCGCCGCGCCACGCCACCGACATGCGCAGGAGGTCGGTGTCGAAGCACGCATAGCTCTCATTGCCGAGCATGAGGATGACGCACCGCACCGCGAGGTTTCGCTCGGGGAACGCGGCACCGAGCTTCCCGGCGTCCACCGTGGAGACGATGAAGGGGAATCCGGGCTCGACGAAGTCGGCGTAGGGTTGCTGGCGTTGCCGGGCGGGTGCGCTGATTCCAGTGCTCACGACGAGCAGCAGGCCAGCGAGCGACGGCAGAACGAATCGGCTATTCACGGAGGGCGGGGCGAGGGCGGTGCCGCATTCTCTGCACAGTCTACGGCAGTCGCTAGCATATCCGTTGGCTCACTCGCTGGCCATATTTGTGGCGTACACGACTTCATCGCAGTCGGAATATCGTTCGATCTTTTCCCGACCTCCCAGCCCTTCGTGCCACAATGAAGACCTACGCCGAGCAGCAAGTCGAAGGCTTCATCGACAAGTTCGCCGAGGAGCACCAGAAGCTGATTCGCGCCCTGCGACGGGAGATGCGCAAGCGGTTGCCCACGGCAAACGAGATGGTGTACGACAACTACAACTTCTTCGTCATCGGCTACTCGCCGACCGATCGACCGTCAGACGCGATCTTTTCGATCGCCGCGGGAGCGAATGGCGTCAGCCTGTGTTTCATCCACGGTGCTCGACTCGCGGACCCAGCGAAGCTTCTCACCGGCCGCGGCGTCCAGACACGCTTCCTCCACATCGAGTCGACACGGGATCTCAAACGTCCCGAAGTCGAAGCGCTGATGGCAGCAGCCATCGCCCAGTCCGAAACGCCGCTTCAGCCGACCGGGCGCGGCAAGCTGGTGATCCGGTCCATCTCGGCGAAGCAGCGTCCGCGCAAGAAGCCAGCGAAATAACATGACGCTAGTGAAGTCGTCTCCAGCCGGTCGAGCGCGTCGTCACACTGCACACTCAAGGGTGCTCTTCGCATCCTGACGTCAAGGTTCGTCGCCGCTCGGGCCGTAGATCTGCGGCACCGTGGATCCCATCGGGCGCAGGTACGTGGTGATCTGGCCGCGGTGGTGCACGATGTCGAACAGGAAGCTCCACGCCATCGGCGACGCCGGCCGTTGGCTGCCGAAGAACTCGAGCGTGCCGTTCCACTTCTCGTCGGGGAGGGCCGTCCAGCGCGCACTCACTGTCGCGCTCTGCTGGTCGTACGCCTCGAGCAGGTCCTTCATCGTCGCCGGCATTGCATCTGGAGCCCACTGCACCGTCCCGCGCTCGAGTGCGTCGATGATCATCTTCTCCTCGCACACGATCTGCCAGGCGATGTCCTTTGCCGTGCGGGACTTCGGATCGGGACGGTAGTCGGACCCTTCCGGAATTCTCGCGAACACCTTGCGAGTCGTCGTCGACTCCTTGATCCAGAAATCAGTAAAGAGGGCTCTTTCGTTCACGTGCGTCTCCTGCAAGTGCGATGGGTGGCGGGACAACCGGGGCACAAGAATCTGACGGGGACCGCTCGTCGAGACAACCGGCCGATGACGAGCGGTACTCCAGTGTGATCATCTGCCCGCGCGGAGGGGCGGGATGGCGATTCACGTCCTGTCGTGTTCATTTTGGCGTGCCGATCCGAGCGCCCTTCCACCTTGCTACAGGCGCGACCGTGGACCTGCACTTCCCTCCCTGGTTTCACTCCCGCCCCCGAGACCGATGAGCAACCGTCACACGCGCAGGGAATTCATGGGCCTTTCCGCCCTCGGGCTCGCCGGCATCGCGGGCCGGCCATGGCTCGGCGGCGGGACCTTGCTGGATGTCGCCTCGAGCGAGCGCAGCCCGGAAGCGGATCTCGTCGTGATCAACGCCAGGGTCTACACGCTCGACCCTCGTGCGCCACGCGCCGAGGCGTTCGCGGTGAAGGGTGGACGGTTCGTCGCGGTGGGCAGCACGTCGGAGATGAAGTCGCTCGCACGGAAGGGCACGCAGGTGTACGACGCGAAGCGGATGACGATCGTCCCCGGGTTCATCGACACGCACAATCACCCATCCGGCGAGGACTTGTTGTACGAGGTGCTCGTCGGCAATCCGTTCGAGGTGGAGTTCGTGACCATCGCGAGCATCGTCGAGAAGCTGCGTGCGCGAGCGCAGCAGACGCCGGCCGGCACGTGGGTGGAGGGCTTCTTCTTCGACGACACGAAGGTCACGGACAAGCGCCAGCTCATCGCTCGCGATCTCGACATGGTGTCCACCGAGCATCCTGTCGCCGTGCACCATCGTGGCGGTCACACGTCGTTCTACAACACCAGGGCGCTCCAGCTTGCAGGTATCACGCGCGAGACGCCGAACATGCCTGGCGGGACGTATGATCGCGACGCGAGCGGCGCGCTCACTGGAAGAGTGACTGACACCGCGCGCGCGAAGATCGACAGGGTGGGCAACCGGGCGACGTTCACTCCGACGCAGCTCGCACAGCGCGAGCGCGACGGTATGGCGCACATCTCGAAGGAGTTCGCGCGCTACGGCCTGACGAGCGTGCATCACGAGGGCGGCGATCTCGAGACGCTGCAGCAGGTGCGCGCACGTGGTGACCTCAGGCATCGCGTGAGCTACGAGGCGCGGGGCACGGTCCTCGAGTCGATGATCGCGGGCGGCATCATGACCGGCTTCGGCGACGAATGGATCAAGTTCGGCGCGACGTCGGAGCACACCGTGGACGGATCGTTCTCCGAACGCACGATGGCGCTGAGCACACCGTACCCCGGCGTGCAGCCCCCATACAAGGGCAACATCACCACGACGCAGGAGGAGTTGAACGCGTGGGTGGAGCGCGTGCATCGTGCCGGCATCCAGGTGAATTGTCACGCGAATGGTGACGTCGCGATCGACATGTACCTGAAGGCCATCGAGCGCGCGCAGGGGCTGTTCCCGAAAGCCGACTCGAGGCCGAAGATCACGCACTGTACGCTCATCAACGATGACCTCGTGCGCCGCATCAAGGCGGCGGGTGCGGTGCCGGCGATGTTCACGTCGTACGCGTACTACAACCCCGACAAGTTCGTGTTCTACGGCGAGGAGATGATGAAGCGGTGCATGGCGTTTCGGACGTTGCTCGACGCCGGCATCCCGGTCGCGGCAGGATCAGACTTCTCGCCCGGTCCATTCGCACCACTGATGGGAATTCAGGGGATGGTGACGCGGACGGGCTGGGATGGAAAGACGTGGGGCGCGAATCAGCGGATCAGCGTCGATGAAGCGATCCGGGTGAACACGCTCAATGGGGCGTATGCGTCGAAGGAAGAGGCGATCAAGGGGTCGATCGTTGCTGGCAAGCTGGCCGACTTCGTCGTGTTGGCGGACGATCCACACGCGGTGCCGCAGGAGAAGATCAAGGACATTCCCATCGTGCGCACGATCGTCGGCGGTGAGATGACATACTCGCACTGAGTTCATTGGCCGGAAGAGCAGGTCCCTCGATCGCGCTGCGCGCTCCTGCCGGGACGGCAATCAGTTTGGAACGATCAACGCCTTGATCGCGCTCCGCGACGCCACCGCCTCCAACGCCTCACTCGCACGCTCGAGCGGATACCGCCCACTGACCATTTCCCGCCACGGCTTCACATCCCCAAACCGCGCCGTGAGCTCCACCGCCCGATGGAAGTGATCGTACCGCGACCCCCAGCAGCCCTTGATCTCCACATGCTTGCGGTTGATCTGCCAGTGCGGATGAATCTCCACCGCCCCATTGTCCGTGTAATGCCCGCACACGATCATCCGGCCGCCATCGCGCACCATGTCGAGCCCCTGCGTGATGGCATCCGGCGCCCCACTGGCCTCGATCACGACATCCACGCCGCGACCACCGGTCGCATGACGCACCGCCTCCAGCCGCTCCTCCGCTGGAGTGGAGAGCGACAACGTCGACGTCGCCCCCATCCGCATCGCGAACGCGAGTCGATCATCCGGCGCGCCAATCGCCACGACCTCCCCCGCGCCCGACAGCGACGCGAACGCCACGATGGATTGCCCCACAGGCCCGACGCCAAGCACCGCAACGGACTCGCCGAGCCGAATGCCCGCCATGTCCACCGCATGCAGCGCCGTCACCAATCCGCATCCGCCGCCGATGAAGGTTTCCGGCGTGAGCGCCGCCGGAAACTTGATCATCTTCACACCAGGCTTCATCCAGATCGCCTCGGCCCATCCGCCGAGCAGGCCGTCGTTCGCGCTGTAGGTGATGCCGTACACCTTGCGCGCGGGACACCGCGTCGGCTGGCGCGCCACGAGACACTGATAGCAGTTGTTGCACGTCTCATGGACGTCGAGGAAGGTGACGGTGTCACCCTCGCGAATGGGGTCGCCGAAGATGTCGTGCAGCGCGCCGCCGCTCGCCTCCACGACGCCGACCGAGACATGCCCGGGGATGATCGGAAAGGGCACATTCAGCTTGCCGTGATGCAGGTGCACGTCGGTGCCGCACACCTCGGAATAGAGCGTGCGCAGCAACGCGGCGCCTGGCTCGAGAATGGGTGTCGCGAACTCCCGCACGGTGAGCGGGAGATACGGTCCGGACATGACGATTGCGGCGTGCTGCTGCATGGCTCAGCTGGTGGGTGATGTGGACGCGCTCAGGGAAGGGCGCGCGGCGCGGAATCATATTCGATCAGCTGCGTCACCTGCACGGCCAATCGCGACACGAGACTTTCGAGCTCGGCCGCCCGGGTTTGCGTGGTCCGCTTGAACAGCATCCGCGCACCAAGCAACGTCGTCACGACTGTCCCGCTCGTGAACCAGAGTGCCATCAATGGCGAGTGGAACGCGCCGAGCGTTACGCCGAGACTGCCGAACCCCAGGCCGCCGCCGACGCCGCCACCAAGCCCGCCGAAATACGCGCCCGCAAGCTGCTTCAATCGCTCCTCGGCGCGAATGACAGTGCGACCGGCCGAGGCGGACACGCTGATGTGCAGCTGTCGCTCCCGCTGCAGTCCACCGGTGGTCCAGTTGAGCGATCGGCTCAACGTGCTCGCTACTCCTGCCTCACCGAACGTCGCGCGGATGGTCTGCGCGATGACATAGAAATCATCGGGCGAAATATGTCCGGGCACCTCGACTTCGAACGACAGCGACATCGGCGCACCCGCGAGGGCCGACGGCCGCGGCCCCAGTGAGCGCACGACCGGCACGGGCGGAGGACCAGGCAGCCGTGGCGCCACGGTTAGAGGGGTCGACACCGCGGCGGGCGGTGCGGCGAACGACACGGGCACATCGGCGCCACGACGCCGCAGCTCGTCGAGCGCGAGCGTCACGTAGGCGGCGGAGATGCCGGCTTCGATCGCCGCCGCGCGCACATGCTCGAGACGAAAGCCATTCGTCGCCGTGCGAGGCACGATGCTCACCGAAGACGTCGGCGCACGAGCGACGATGGGTGACCCGATGCCGGCTTGTAATTCCGCAGCGCGTCGCCACACGCGGTCTGCTTCCTTCTCCGTCAGGACGCGATCCTCACCGCCCTGCGCGAGCCGCGTCGGGGTGGTCGCGACGGTCCTGCCCACAGCGTCTTCCAGCGCCGCCGCGAGCGCATCGCCGGATGCATATCGGTCTGCGGGATCCTTGCGCAGGCAGCGATCGACGACGGCGCACAGCGCCGCCGGCACGTGTGGCGCCACACTCGCGAGTGGAGGCGCAGGCTTGATTGCATGCGACGATGACGACGGGCGCGGGCCCATCGAATGGCAGCTTGCCCGAGAGTGTCTCGAACGCGACGACGCCGAGCGAATAGAGGTCGCTGCGGCCGTCCAGCTCCTGACCCGTGACCTGTTCGGGACTCATGTAGCCGACGGTGCCGAGCACCTGGCCCGTGCGCGTCAGCGCGCCGGAGTGCATCGCGTCGGCGAGGCGGGCGATCCCGAAGTCGGTCACCATCGCGCGACCGCTCAGCCGGTCGACGAGGATGTTCTCGGGCTTGATGTCGCGGTGAATGACGCCGCGCGCATGGGCAGCGTTGAGCGCGAGCGCCACGTCACGCAGGATGGGAACGGCGTCGGCGGGCGCGAGGAAGTTGCCGTCGCGGAGTCGAGTGGAGAGCGTCGTTCCATCGACGAACGCCATCACCATGAAGGTGACGCCATTGCGGTCGTCGGCCGAGTAGATCGGTTCGATGGAGGGATGCGACAGCCGTGCGGCGGCGCGGGCTTCGCGGAGGAAGCGCTCGCGGACCTCGTCGCTGCTCACGAGCTCGGGCAGCACCTTGATCGCCACGAGGCGGTCGAGCCGCACATCCCGGCCGGCGTAGACGATGCCCATGCCGCCCCGGCCGATCTCCTGGAGAAGCTCGTAGTTGCCGGACAATGCCGCCACCAGTTGGGGCGGGAGAATCGGTGGGGACGTCACGGCACCGCGCGGGCGATCATCGGCACAAGATGACGACCGCGCGGAGGCGTGACCAGTGGTGCTACTCCTTCACGACGTCCGGCGCGATGAGCAGCTGGAACACGGCGCGACGGTTGGGCGCGTCGGCAGAGTTCTCGATCTGCTGGCGCTCACCCTTCGAATCGACGATCACGCGGTTCGCGTCGATGCCCTTGCTGACGATGTAGTTCTTCGCCGACTGCGCGCGACGTTCGCCGAGCGCCATGTTGTAGGCATCGCTGCCTTTCACGTCGGTGAAGCCGACGATGGCGATGGTCATGCCGGGATTGGCGCGAAAGACCTCGACCTTCTCGTCGAGGATGCGCATCGCGGAATCCGTGAGCACGGACTTGTCGAAGGCGAAATGAATCCTCGCCTGCATCGTGGCCATCGTCGCGGCGGAGGTCATGCCGCCGGTGCGCGCAGGTGCGTAGCGCAGTGAATCGCGCAACGCCGCGAGCGCGGCGTCGCGATCGCGCAGCCGGCGCGTCTCGGCCGCACTGACGGAATCCTCATGCATCATCATCGGCATCATGGGCGCCGGTGTGGCGACCGTCACGCGCTGCACCTGGCGCGAGGGATGACGATAGACGCTGATGCCGACGCGCACGCTCTTGTACGCCTTCCAGTCTTCGTTGGCGAGCCAGTCCCACGAGCCGTCGACGCGCAGTGACGCGTTGTCGGAGAGCGCGAGCTTGGCGCCCACCAGCGCATCGACGCCGTAGCTGTGGAGGAAGTTCGTTTCGGTCGAGATGCCGGCGCCGCCGCCAATGAGGAAGGACAGCGGGCCCGACACGAGTGGCGTGAAGATCAACCGGCTGGCGAGAATGCCGACGTTGACGTCCTTCAGCGCGTTCGGGCGCGTGGCGCGCATCTCGGCCTTCTCGAACTCCACCAGCCAGCGCGGGTCGAGGAACATGCCGATGCGTCCACCGCCGCCGTAGCCGGTCTTCAGGCTGAGCGCGTTGTCGAAGGTCGCGGCGCTGCCGAATGCGCCGAACTCCATGGTCCCCCGTTCCTGTGCAGCGGCGGGTACGGCCAACACCAGCGCCGCGGCACCAACCGTCATGACTCTGAACAGCATGTGTATCTCCAGTAGAGTTGCGTGGCCTGCGCGAAGCCGAAGCCGGACGGTCGTCCGGCTCCAGCGCCGCCGGCGTTATGGGAGCGTGATGATGTTGTTGGTGCCGAGCGAGACCGCGCCGTTTCGGGCGAGGGCACGGCCGATCAGGTTGGCGTTGTCCACGAGCGTGATGCTCGTGAGGGCGAGGATGTTCCCCTGCCACTGCGACGCCGTGCCGATGGTGGCCGAGCTGCCGACCTGCCAGTAGACGTTCTTGGCCGATGCGCCATTGATGAGGACGACGCTTCCTGCCGTGATGAGTGACGAGCCGGCCTGGAACACCCAGGTCGCGTTCGGATCACCCTGCGCGTCGAGCGTGAGGAAGCCCGTGACACCGATGCTGGTGGCCGAGCAGTAGACGCCGGGCGCCTTCGTCGTTCCGCCCAGATTGGCGACGATGGCGTTGGCCGGTGGGCAGGGCAGTCCGGCGAGCGTGTTGTACGCCGCCGTCAAGTCGATCTGCGCCTGGGTCGCTACGGCGTCCGCGAGATGCTGCACGCCCGTGATGACGCAGGGCGGGAAGCCGGTGACCGTACTGCCCGGGCTGATGGCGATGTCGGCGTTGATGATGCCGCCGATGACGCACGTGAACGCGGTGCCGGCCATGATGCCATTCGGGGCAGCCGCACCGAGATTCACGATGGGTGTCGGGGCAGGCGACGAGACGACGACGGTTGCGCTGCCGAAGATGGCGCTACTCGTCGCACGCACCGTGTTGGTGAAAGTGCCCGTTGCCGCGCCGGCGGTGAACAGGCCGGTGTTGGCATTGATGGTACCGCCGCCATTCACGATCGACCACGTCGGCGTGATGGGGATGACGTTGCCGTTACCGTCCCTGCCCACTGCCGTGAACGACTGTGTGGCACCGACGAAAACGTTGGCCGGGTTGGGCGTGACAGTGATGGTCGCCAGTGCCGCGGCGGGTGCCGTGACGATGACGGTCGCAGTGCCCGAGATGGCGCCGCTGGTGGCGCGGACGGTGTTCGCGAAGGTGCCCGACGCTGCGCCGGCGGTGAAGAGACCAGTGCCGGCGCTGATGGTGCCGCCGCCGTTGACGACCGACCACACGGGGACGATCGCGATGACGTTACCATTGCCATCCCTTCCGACCGCCGTGAACTGCTGCGTGGCGTTCGGGGCCATCGTCGCCGGATTCGGCGTGACGGTGATGGTGGCGAGGGCCGCGGCCGGAGTGTTGACGGTGACGGTCGCGAAACCGGAGATGCCGCCGCTCGTGGCCTGCACGGTGTTGGTGTAGGTGCCCGGCGTTGCGCCGGCGGTGAACACACCGCTCGTGGCGTTGATCGTACCACCGCCGTTCACGACCGACCAGGCAGGCGTGATGGCGACGACGTTACCGCCCGCATCCTTCGCGACAGCAGTGAAGGTCTGTGTGGCGGCCGGATCGAGTGCAACGGGATTCGGCGTGACGACGATGGTCGCCACTGGACCGACGGTGACCGTAACGGTCGCGGTGCCGCTGATGCCGCCACTCGTCGCCTGCACGGTGTTGGCGAATGTGCCGAGCACGGCGCCGGCGGTGAACAGGCCGGTGGCGTTGATGGTGCCGCCCGCAGCGACGACAGCCCACGTGGGCGTAATCGCAACGACGTTACCACCCGCATCCTTGCCGACGGCGACGAACTGCTGCGTCGCGCCAGAGGCCAGCGTGGCGGGGTTCGGCGTCACGGTGATGGTGGCGAGCGGTCCGATGGTGACTGTCACCGTCGCGCTGCCGGAGATGCTGCCGCTCGTCGCCTTGACGGTGTTGACGTAGGTGCCCGGCACCGTGCCGGCGGTGAACAGGCCGGCGGGGGTAATGGTGCCTCCGCCGGAGACGATGGACCACACCGGCGTAATCGCGACGGTGATGCCCGAAAGGTCCTTGCCGATGGCGGTGAACTGCTGCGTGCCGTTGACGAGCAACGACTGCGGGTTGGGTGTCACTGTAATGGTGGAGAGGGCGCCAACGCTGCTGTTGCCGCCGCTGATCCCATGAACATCGCATGCTGTTGCAAATAGTCCGACCGACGCTATGGCCACGACGGCTCGCGTAGCGCGCTTTACAATGAAGCTGTTCATCGAACTCCTGTTTGACATGCAGCATGAGTCCACGACCGGGCGCGGATGCGGATGCGCTGGACGCGGGGTTCTTCAACGGTTGTATGAGCGTGATGGTGATCGGCGGGGGGACACGATCACGTCGCGGACGGCCTGGGGCGTGGCCCAGGGACCGGCGCCAGTATTTCAGTGGCGCTCACCCGGACTGTACAGCAAGTTGGTGTCCCAACCGTGCCCTGGCGTACTCTTGGGTGTATTCTTTCGTACCCTCAACAGTTCACTGCCGCTGCAGCCGCGACCGCAGCGCCAAAAGATCGGCCTAGGCTACACGCGCCCTGTGCACATGTGCCGCCGCTGCGGAGGCCCCACGCAGCGTCACCAGCGTGATCTCCGGGCTCGCACCGAGGCGGAACGGTATGCCCCAGTAGCCCGTGCCAGGGCTGATGTACAGCAGCGCGTCCTTGTCGATGTGCGCGCCCATCGCATGATCGAGAAATGGCGACGCCAGACTCCAACCCAGCTTCGGCAGCGCGAACTGTCCCCAATGCGTGTGACCGCTCAAAGTCAGCGCCACGCCACGCTTCGCCAGCGATGGCCATAGCGCCGGATTGTGTGCGAACGCGATCACCGTCGCACCGTCCGGAACGCTGGCCAGCGCGCGCTCGACGTCGGGCGCCGAACGCGCGCGCCCCGCCGGATCACCCGTGCCCACGACGACGATCTCCGCGTCGCCACGCCGGATGATGCGCATGTCGTTGACGAGCACCGTACCGAGCTTCGCCTCGAGCAGGTTGCGCTCGACGTCATCCCAGCCGGCGTACACGTCATGATTACCCGGAATCATGTAGACCCCGAGCGGCGCCGCCAACGATCCCAGCGCCCGCGCGTACGACGCGACATCCTCGGCGCGATCGTCGATGAGGTCACCCGTGACGGCAATGATGTCCGGTTCGAGTTCCGTGGTCGCACTCACCACACGGCCAAGAAATCGGCGCGATGTGTGTGGGCCAACGTGGAGGTCGGACAGCTGCGCGATGCGCAGCCCCTCGAACTCCGGTGCGAGGCCGGGGACGTTCACGTCCACGCGACGAACGACGAGGTGCGCCGAGCCGAAGTAGCCTGCGCTGAGCATGATCACGACGAACGCGAGTGCAACCGCTGCGACAATTCGTCCCACCGAGAGCGCGTGACCGAACGGCGCACCACCAATGAGGCCAAGCAGTGCAGCCGACGCCACGAGGGGCAGCATGAGCTGCGCATACCAGAACGGCCGGACCACGAACAGCCGGAATTCCTTCCCGGGATAGAACGGCCAGCCGCGCCAGCGCACGTACGCAAGCAGGGGGAGCGTCGTGTAGACGGCAACGACGACGAGCGCCGCGAGCGCCCCGGGAAACAGGCCGACAGCGAGCACGCCGAGCGCGCCCCACGCCACGATGAGGTACAGGGCGAGGCGCGTGGCAATGCGCACTACGCTGACAGGGTTCCTGCGTCGGGGCCTTGGC
>JBBQDT010000139.1:0-11768 GCA_038319955.1 Gemmatimonadales bacterium
GGCCGGGACATTCATGATGCCGGCGGCCGCTTCCGCGGCGAGCTGCGCCGGTGTCTTGGTGCTGTCTGGCTGTCCCGCCGCATTCTGTGGGACCTGGACCCCTGGCCCGGGCGGCCCGGCGCCGGGCGTGGCAGGCACGAGGCCCTGTGCGGGCGCGCCTGCCGCGGGGGGAGTCGCCGGAGGCGTGAGTGGCTTCTGGATGGCGCTCGTCACCGGCGCCTGCTGGCCCGCTGGCGCCTCGCCCACAAGCTTGCCGTTGTCGAACTGGAGCACGGTGCCGGTCTTCTTCTTCGTGGCGGTGTCCTGCGCGGGGCGCTTCGCCGGCTCCTGCTTGACGGGCGCCTGCTTCACGGGCTCCTGTGGCGTGACGACCCGACGCAATGTCGCGCCGGCGACTCCAGCCGCCTGCGCTTCCTTCACCTGGGGCATCACCATCTTGAGCAGCGAGCAATACACCCAGCCGATTCCGTGCGGCTCCGCCGTATGGATGCGCGGCATGAACGACGCCTGTGCCCCGACCTTCTGCGTCCTGGCGTCCTCATAGTCCTTTTCCGCCGACGCGTAGGAGCTCTGCGCGACCCAGAGCCGTTGCTGCATCTCACAGATGCCCATCTCGCGGTCGCCCTTCGCCTCGGACCTGGGGCCGGTCTGCTTGAAGTCCTTGCCCACATCGCGAAGCTTGATGCGATCGTGCACGTAGAACAGCCGGTCCAGTTGGCTCGGCTTGTCCGTCGCGACCTCCTGCATCTCGCCGTTGTACAGGTCCATGTTGAGGTCGACGCGATTGGCCGCGAAGGAGAGGCGCGCGGTGTCCGCATAGATGGTGCGGCGGCGCATGGGGTCAGTCAGGTCGTAGATCACCACTTCGCGAAGCCGAGCGCTCGTGGGGTCGTTGATGATCTTGCCGGCCTTGAGGTAGAACTTCCCCTCGACGATCGAGTTGATGACCTGCTCCTTGAGCAACAGCGCCGGCTTGGTCTGCGAGATGTCGTCCTGGAGGGTCTTGAGCCGGTGGTTGGCGCGGGGCAGGACCTGATCGTTGAACGCGAGGAGCCCGATGGTCATCACGACGCCGCCCATCAGCGCGGGCGCGACGAGCCGCCACGGGCTCACGCCGCTGGCCTTGAGCGCGGTGACCTCGTTCTCCGCCGCCAGCCGGCTGAAGGCATACAGCACGGCGACGAGCACGGACATCGGCACCGTGAGCGCCACAGTGAACGGGATCGAGAGCAGGAAGAATTCGCCGATCACCGCTGGAGGTAGCCCCTTGCCCACCAACTCGCCGAACTGGCGCGAGATGAAGTTGAGCAGCATGAGCGACGTCAGCGCCGTGAGCGCGAACAGGAACGGACCGAGGTGCTCCCTGAGGACGTACCGGGTGATGATCTTCAAACGTGAATCAGGCGGTGGGTTCTTATCAGGCAGCTGCCGTTTTGCTCAACTTCCAACTTCAAGTGTAGCACAGGGTTGTAGCGCGCGTTGCAGCCTGTAAATTCCGCACGAGCCGCGCCGGAATTCAACCCGTAGCCGCCCGCGGTCGCTCTGTACCCCGCCCCCAAGGATTGGTGCGCGTTCTCCGGTTCCTCGCCGCGCTCGCGGCGTTCGCCCGGCTGGTCGGCCCATCGGCCCTCGGCGCACAAACCCCGGTCCCCCGTTCGCCGGTGCCCCGCGTGGACTCCGTACGGGTCGACACGCTGCATCCGCCCACGCCGGATTCGGCACGGCGCGTCCTGATGCCCAAGCCGCCCACCGTCACGGATACGGTGAAGAAGGCGAACCTGTTCGGACCCAACTCCGACCTGAGCGTCGACGTTCGCACGCGGATCGAAGCGAAGGGGGAGCGCTTCCGCGACGAGCGCTGCAACAACGGGCAGCTCAACGGTCTGCTCTCCAACACCTGCCTCAATCCCTTCACCCCGACGTTCGGCTTCAACTTCACGATGGTCAGCACGGGCACCGTCGCCGACCGCGTGCACGTCAACGTGGACTACGACACGCCGCGCGAGTTCGACGCGTCGAACGCGGTGAACGTCTACTACGAAGGCAAGGCCAACGACAGGCTCCAGCGGCTGGAGGTGGGCAACGTCTCCTTCGTGCTGCCGTCGACCCGCTTCCTCTCGAGCGGCGTGCCGAGTGGCAACTATGGACTCCAGGCGGTGGCGAAATTCGGGCGGCTGCGCTTTCAGGGCATTGCCGCGCAGCAGAAGGGCAACATCGTGCAGGACCGCGTGTTTTACGTCGGTGACCGCACGCTCCAGACGGCCGACCGCGAGATCAAGGACAACGAGATCGAGCCGCGCCGCTTCTTCTTCACGGTGGACCCGCAGCTGTTCCGGGGCTATCCCAACGTGGACATCCTGAATCGCACGCAGCTCGCCAGCATCGCCAACGCGCTCCCGGACACGATTCGTCCGCGGCGCATCGTGCTCTATCGCGTGCAGTTCGGCACCCAGCCGCAGAATCCCAACGGCCCGCGGTTTCGCATCATCGGCGACCCGGGCGAAGGTCGCCAGACCTACGACGTGCTGCGTGAAGGCGTGGATTACTACCTCGACCCGTCGCAACTCTGGTTTGCGCTCGTGCGTCCGCTCAACCAGGGCAACGAACGGCTCGTCGTGGCGTACACGCTGCTGGTGAATGGCGTCGAGACCGTGGTGCCGAGCGTCGGCGGCACGCCCGACCTCCAGTATGCCGGCGTCGCGAGCGATCAGCGCGCGAACCTCGTGTACGACCCGAACGTCCTGCCCGGATCGGCCGCGTTCCGACGCGAGATCCGCGCGGTCTACCGCATCGCGGGCGAGGAGCTGGTGCGCAGCTCCACACGCGTGCGTGTCGTCAGCGGAGCGGGTGAACAGGAAAAGCCGGTGACGGGCACGTACGCCACGTTTCTCCAGATGTTCGGGCTCGCGCAGTCGGTGAATCCGGCGAGCTTCGACATCGAGAATCGACTGTGGCCGCGCCCCTCCGATCCGAACTACAGCGCAGCGGCTGGCGGCACGGCCGGTCTCGCCAGCGCAGCCTCGCTGAGCGCCGCGAGTGCCGCAACGACCGGACGCATCATCCGCGATCACTTCGTCGTCTTCCCCGTGCTGCACCCGTTCTCCGCACGCGACTCGGGGCTGGTGGTGCCCGGCAACCCGACCAACGAAGCGGTCTACACCACGCCGGGTGAATACCTCTACTCCACGCAGCATCCGCCCAACGTCTACCGGTTGAAGGTGGGCTACTCCACCGAATCCAGCGCCGACGCCGGCGCGATCAACCTCGGCAGCGTGCAGGTGCGGCGCGGCTCGGAGCGCGTGCTGCTCGACGGCCGTCCGCTCATCCGCGACGTGGACTACCGCGTGGACTACGAGCTGGGTCGCCTCACTTTCGCGCGACCGGAGACCCTGTTTACGCGACAGCGCGCCGTGACGGTAAAGTTCGAGGAGAATCCGCTGTTCGCCGTGGGCTCCACCAAGCTTTACGGCATCACGAGCACGCTCGCGCTCGCGAACGGCGAGTTCAATCTCATCGCAGTCCAGCAATCGCAGGCCACCGACTTCACACGTCCGCAGCTCGGCTTCGAGCCGGTGTCATCACTGCTCGCGGGGGTGAACGGCCAGCTGTCCTGGGAGGTGAGTCCGTTGACGCGTCTCGTCAACAAGTTGCCCTTCGTCAACACGAAGGCGCCGTCGCGACTCAGTGTGCAGGGAGAGATCGCGACGAGTCGTCCGCAGCTCAACAGCAGCACGCAGGCTTACATCGAGAGCTTCGAGGGCGACGCCGGCATCACCGTCAATCTCTCGGACCAGGCGTGGGCACTCTCGAGCCAACCCGCCGACGGACACCTGCTGCCCAGGCGCTTCGGCGCCAACCCGTTCGACCTGCGCCGAGCGACGACGCTGGCGTTCCAGAACAACGGGACGAATCCGACGAGCGGCGCGAACATCCTCGTCCAGCGCGACAGCATCGACGCCAATGCGTCCTTCCTCGGCTTCGGCTCCTCGTCGTACGAGACGCTGTTGTGGATGACGCTCTATCCGCTCAACATCGGCGGACGCTACGATCCGGCCACACGCACCGCTGGGTGGACGATCTCCAATACACCATCCGGCCGGCGGTATCGTTCGGCGCGCACGGTATTGAGCCCGGCGGGTCTCGACCTCTCACGCTCGGAGAACCTCGAGTTCTGGGCACTGGTAGATACAAGCGCCACGCGTCGCACCGCGAATCCCACGCTCGTCTTCGACTTCGGCGAGATCTCGGAGAATCGCGTCGCCTATGCGCCGGAGACCCTCTACGTGCGTCCGGGCTCGAAGCCGGATTCGCTGTTTCGCGGCCGCAGGCTGCAGGGCCTCGACAGTCTCGACACGGAGCGCGATCCCATCTCGCGCGCCTTCAATGCCGACGTGAACGACAGGGGACTCCTCGGCGATGTGGTCGATACGCTTGCGGTGGACAATGGTGGCGCGGTGACGCGCATGTTCAACGTCCCCATCTGCACCGCCACCACGCGCGCGCCTCCGCGACTCGGCGACACGCGCACCAACTGCACGGTGCGCAACAACCGGCTCGACGAGGAGGACATCGATCTCGACAACGTCCTCAATCTCAAGACGGCGCAGCGCGACCAGGAGCGTCTCCTGCGCTTCGTCATCGACCTCGGGGACTCGCGCAAGTGGGTGCGCTTCGGCAAGAGCTTCCGTCAGCAGATCGATTCCGCCGGCCCGGTCAAGACGTTGCAATGGGTGCTCGTGCGCGTGCCCTTCCGCTCGGCGGACGACACGGTGAACCAGGTGTTGCTGCGCCGAGTGCGCGCGTTGCGTGTGACGATGGTGAGTGGGGTCGGTGCAGCGGACGACCAATTCATCCAGACGCCGATCGCGCGGCTCAAGCTCACCGGCGCGCCCTGGCTCAAGCGCAACGAGCAGACACTCGCGGGCATCGCGGGTGAAACACCGGCGGGCGGCTACATCGTGTCGGGTCTCATCGGCACGGCGGACAAGGGGACCACGAGTGGCGACGACTATCAGCCGCCGCCGGGCGTCACCGACGAAGCGGATACGCGCGCCGCGCAGTTCTCCACGTCGACGACACAGATCAACGAGCGCTCGCTGCGTCTCCAGGCGGGCAACCTGCCGGTGTACGGGCGAGCGGAGGCGTTCTACCGCTTTCCGAACGGACAGCAGAGCTTCATGGGCTATCAGCAGTTGCGCCTTTGGGCGCGCGGCCGACGCAATGGTTGGGGTCCCACCGGCGAACTGCAGATGTACGTGAAGGTCGGTCGCGACGCGAACAACTTCTATCTCTATCGGACGCCGGTGATGTCGGGGCCCGGCGTGGAGGCGTGGAATCCGGAAGTGCGCGTGGACTTCAACCGGTTCTTCGCGCTGCGGCAGAAGCTCCAGAATGCGTATCTCGCCAACAAGGGCGACACACTGCAATGCTCCGGCGTGGATGCGGCGCTGGTGAATGCGTCGGCGACGCCGGGGGCGGCGGGGCAACAGCGCTACGTCGCCTGCGACGGTGGCTACATGGTCTACACGGTGGAGCCTGGCGCCGCACCGCCCAATCTCGCCGCGGTGCAGGAGATGGCGGTCGGCTTCGTGCGCCTCCCCACCGCGTCGGGTGCGCCGAGCGCCATCGGGCCGGCCGATTCGCTGGAGTTGTGGGTGGACGACATCCGGCTCGGGCAGGTGGTGAACAGCCCGGGCTACGCGGGGCAGATGAGCGTCGCGCTGTCGGCGGCGGACATCGCCGACATCCGCGTGGGCTTCACGAAGAAGAATCCCTATTTCCGCCAGCTCACCGACCAGCCGAGCTTCGTCGATGATCGCGTGGTGGACGTCGTGGGCACGATTCACCTGGAGAAGCTGCTGCCGATCGGGCTCGGGCTCTCCGTGCCGCTCACGATCACGCACATCTCGGCGGCGAGCACACCACTCTTTCTCAGCGGTACGGACATTCCCGGCGCGGGCGTGCAGAACCTGCGGTCGCCGGGCACGGGGGTGACGACGTATGCCATGAGCGTGCGACGCACCGTGCCGCTCTCCAATCCACTGCTCGGCGCGCTGATCGACAATCTCGGCCTCACGTCCACCTACACGACGGGGGACAGCCGCAACGAATATCAGCGCGCCAACAACGACAACTTCGCGCTCAGCCTGGATTACAACGTCGCGGCGGATCCTCGCACGGCACGGGTGCCCGGAGTGTTCGGGCTGCCAATGGGTCTCGTGCCGGGTGCGTTGCGCAGTGGCGCCGATACATCGAATGCGCCGCCGGTATTCCGCTGGAATCCCAGTGTGTTCCGGTTCTCCAGCGGCGTAGTGCGTGGCAGCGACCGTCGCTTCACCTTCTTCAAGCCAGCCGATGCCTTCGACGACTCGGCGCGCGTCTCACGCAACGACCAGAATCTGTGGCGCAACGCGAGCACGCTCGAGCTCCGTCCGACGACGGCCATCACGGCGCGATGGGACTTCATCTCGCTGCGCGACCTGCGCGACTACGGCGACACCACGGCCGGATCGCGCGCCGCCACGGAACAGCGCTCGCACCTGCTCGGCGCCAACGTGGGCATGGAGCGCGAGCGGTCGCTGCTGACGTCGTTCGCCTTCGCGCCGCAGCGGTCGCAGTGGTTTCGTCCGCGCGCAGACTTCGGCACGCAGTACGGCATGTTGCGCGACCCGAACTTCGGCGCGCTGGCGCCGCTCACGTTCGGCAACACCGTCACGGTGAACGATACGACGTTGCCGAGGCGGATCACGGTGTCGCAGAACGTGGGTGGCGGGGTGACGATCGACCTCGGCCGCATGCTCACGATCTACTCCGGCGATTCGTCGCTCGCGCGGCGGCTGGCAAAGGTGTTCGCGCCATTCGACATCAACGTCAATCGCAGCCTGTTGTCGGCGTTCGACGGCGCGAACGCAGGGTCGCCTCTCGGACTTCAGTTCGGGTTGGGTGGCGTGGATGCATTCCGCGAGGCGAACGGCCAGCTCGCCGCGACGACGGGGCTGACGCAGGCGCTGTCGGCGAGCCAGTCGTTCCTCTTTCCGGGGAACATCGCGTTCGTGAACCGGTATCGCCGCACGACGACCCGCAGCTGGACGCGCCGCATCGGGGACGCGCAGTCGGTGGCCGATGGCGCGCAGACCGTCTTCCCCGACGTGAGTCTCCGATGGAGCTGGACACCACCCGCGCTGCTGCGCCCGGTGTTCAAGTCGCTCGGTGCGAATGCGGGGTATGCGCGATCGCTCGCCACGAGCTTCCTGCCTGGCGACGAATTCGGCCAGCGTCCGGAGCTCCGCGGCGCGCGCGTGCGGACCATCCCGCTGAACACGTCCATCGCGTGGGGATTCGGACGCGGGCTCACGACGTCGGCGGGGTATACGCTGACGTCGCGCACGGATTCGCTGCCGGGCAGCGTGGCCGACGGAAAGGCGGAGGAGATGAGCGTGGACGTGGGCCGGGTCTTCCGGTTCCCGAAGAGTCTCGGCTTCACGGTGGACAACGACATTCGCGCGCGGATCGGCTGGCAGCAGACGCGGGCGAGCACGTACATCAGCGACCTGGCGCGCGGCGGAAGCAGTCGGCTGTCGGACCACGGCCGCAGTGCGGTGTCCCTGAATGCGGACACCGATCTCAGCGAGACGGTGATCTTCACGCTGCAGGGATCGCGTGTCATCACGTACAACAACAACTTCAATCGTCGAGCGACGCAGTACGTTTTATCGACGGTCTTGCAAGTACAGTTCTTCGGTGAACCCAAATAGGTCAGCGGGGCAGAGGGTCAGCGGGGCAGAGGGGCAGAGGGTCAGAGGGGCAGAGGGTCAGAGGGTCAGAGGATCAACGGAACCGTGACGGTGATAGATCGGAAGGCACGGCTAGAATTTAAGAATCACGGAATCACGGAATCCTCCTTCGTGCCGAGTCGGTGGCTTGCGCCGCAGCCTGAAAAATTCGGGGCATATATCAGCCACACCGCCCGTCAAATTGTTCACGGAGCAGATTCCGTGATTCTTCAATCCCGTGATCCTAGCCGGCAGTTGCAGTTGCTGTTGCAGGTTGCTGTTGCCGGGCGCACTTACAGTTGCAGGCGCAGTTGCAGTTGCAGTTCTGGCAAAAAAACGTGATTGCAGCCTCGGCCAGAATCTCCTTGCACATAGCAGAGCCAGAATGAACTATCGAGTCGTGCTCACCCTCCTGCTGGTCGCCGTCGCGCCGGCCTTCACCGGCTGCGACAAGATCGCGTCGCGCCCGAAGACCGCGTTCAACGCCGACTCCGCCTTCTCGTACACGAAGCAGCAGGTGGCATTCGGGCCGCGCGTGCCCGGCACCGCGGGCGCCGTCAAGGCCGGCGACTGGATCGTCCAGATGATGCAGTCGCGCGCCGACACCGTCATCGAGCAGAAGTGGATGCACAAGACGCTCAAGGGCGACTCGCTTCCGCTCCGCAACATCCTCGCACGGTTCAACGCGAAGGCCACGCAGCGCATCCTTTATGTCACGCACTGGGACACGCGCCCCATGGCCGACAGCGATCCCGTCCTCGGCAATCGCAACGATCCCATCCTCGGCGCCAATGACGGTGCCGCCGGCGTGGGACTCTTCGTCGCGCTCGGCGATGCACTGAAGCAGACACCGCCCGGCGTCGGCGTCGACCTGCTCTTCGTCGACGGCGAAGACTACGGGGCCAGCTTCGATCCGCCGTACAGCGATGTCCTCCTCGGCTCACAGTACTTCGTGACGCACCTGCCGACGCCCGACTACAAGCCCATGTATGGCGTGCTGTGGGACATGATTGCCGACGCGGACCTCAACATCATGCAGGAGCCGAACTCCATGCAGGCCGCACCGGAAGTCGTCACGCGCGTGTGGCAGAAGGCCGCCGACCTCGGATACGTGAAGTATTTCATTCCGCAGCCGTATCCCGTTTCCGTCACCGACGACCACGTGCCGTTCATCGAGCGCGGATTCCGCATGATCGACGTCATCGACCTCGACTACGGTCCGCGCAACACCAGCGGCCAGGCGGTGCCGAACTACCACCATACGCTCGGCGACACCATGGAGCACATCAGTGCCAAAAGCCTCCAGGTCGTCGGCGATGTCGCGCTGTCCCTCATCATCGACGGCTGAGGCGAAACGCTCCAATACGCGATGATTCGGTGACGCGCTCCGCGAGGACGACTCCATCTTCCTCGCCATGCCAACCTCCTCCGAACAGAAGGCCCTCGCCTTCATCGCCATCGTCATCCTGCTCGGCGGCGCCGTCCGCGTCGTTCGCGCGGGGGCAGCGTCCGGGCCCAACGCGGGCGAACAGCAGGCCATCGCGCGTCAGGCCACGGCCGCCGACAGCGCGGCATCGAGGCGCACGCCCAAGGGCTCGAAGCGAACGACCTCCAAGCGCCTTGCCCGCGACACCGTCCCCACCGTCATCGGTGGCGTCGCCACGGTTCTCCCATCGTTCGCTCGGCCCGATCGACCGTACGATCACACGCCGTACGGCGCCCCATCCGGCAGGAACGGCTTTCCACCCCCCGACCCGCGCATCGACACCGACGTGCGCGGAATGAGAGCGGCAAATCCCAACCCGCCGCGAAAGGCGGCGAAGGGCAAGAGTTCCATCGGTCCCATCGACCTCGATACCGCCACGGAGCAGGAGATCGAGGCACTGCCACGCATCGGGCCGACCTTCGCCAGGCGGATCATCGCCAGTCGCGACTCGCTTGGACCCTTCGCGTCGCTCGATGGTCTCAGGCGCGTGAAAGGGATGGGCAAGGCAACGCTCGCCGCGCTCGGACCCTTGGTCACGTTCAGCGGGCGTCGCTGAGATCGCGACCGTCCGCGACAAGTAGCGAGTTCGAGCGCGGCCCTGTTCGTGCACTTGAAGGGCGAGAATGCCCTTCACGCAGACCACCCTCCCGATTCTGCTCGCCCGAATCGACGGCACGCAGATCGGATTCTCCGCTGCGGCCGTCCGAGAGATCGTGCGCGCCGTCGCCGTCGCGCCCCTCGCGGGAGCGCCCGGCGTTATCGAGGGAGCGGTCAATCTCCATGGCCGTATTGTCCCCGTCGTGGACGTCCGGCAGCGGCTAGCGCTCCCCGCCCGTCCGGTCGCACCCGATCAGTTTCTCGTCTTCCTCGACGCGGCTGACCGATTGATCGCCGTCAGGGTCGACGACGTCGAGGATGTCGTCGACATCCCCTCAGCGAGCCTCGAGACGCCCGCGGCACTCTCGCCGGTGCTTCAACGCCTGGCGGGCGTGGCCGCAATGGAGAGCGGTGCGGTCGTCATCTATGACGTCGATACCTTTCTCACGCAGGCCGAGCGTGAGGCGCTCGACCGCGTGGAGCTGGCGGAGGCGTGACGGGCGTGCAGGGGACCACGAGCGCACGGACGCCGATGCGATCCGTCGGATATACGGAGCCCGCTTTCGCGCGCATCGCCGAACTGGCGCACCTGCTGGCGGGGCTGGTCTTCCCGCCCAACAGGCAACCCTCGGCCGAAGCGGGGATGCGTCGTGCCATGCGGGCACTGAGGATCCACGATCCGGAAGCATTGCTCCGCGCCGCCGAACTGCCGGGCGAGGCTCGCGACGCCGTCCTCGCCGAGCTCACGATCGGCGAGAGCTACTTTTTCCGCGACTCCGCGCAGTTGGCGCTACTTGCCACCGACATCATTCCGTCGCGTACACAGAATCACGATCGCAGCCGTCCGATGCGAGTGTGGAGTGCAGGCTGCGCCTCGGGCGAGGAGCCGTACACGATCGCCATCATGCTCCGCGAGCTTGGCTGGACGGCCCCTGCCGAGATCCTCGGCACTGACGTCGCGCTGCCGAGGCTCAAGGCAGCGCGCCGCGCACGGTATACGCGGTGGGCACTGCGTGGCGTATCGGACGAGCGCGTGGCTCGGTGGTTCTCGCGCAGCGGCAACTACTTCGACCTCGACGACACCATTCGCGATTCAGTGGAGTTTCGCGCGCTGAACCTCGTCCACGACGAGTACCCATGTGCGGCCGGTGGCGCGGCCCCGTTTGATCTCATTCTCTGCCGCAACGTGATGATCTACTTCGACCTCCCCACGGTCGCGCGGATCGCCACTGGACTCCTCGACTCGCTGGCCGAGGACGGCTGGTTGTTGCTCGGCGCGTCGGACCCGCCGCTGGCGCACCTCGTACCCTGCGAGCCGGTGATGACTCCGGCCGGCGTGTACTATCGACGGTCGAACGGCGTGCGTCGTCCCACACCGACGTTCAGCTGGCCGGCACCGATCGAACCGCCGGAGGCGTGGATAGAGATTCCCCCTTGCATCGAACCACCTGTGCCGGCGCCCGTCGCGCCGGCCGAGCCGCCCACGACCCTCGTTCCGCTCTCGGCCGCACGACAGCTCGTCGCCGATGATGACCTGCTCGAGGCGTACGAACGTGCCGATTACGGCGCCGTGGAGACGATGGCGTCGCTCGCGCTTACGCGCGACGTGCCGGATCGCAGCGCTGCGAACGCTGACCTCGGTCTCTGGATCCTCTACATTCGCGCCGTGGCCAATCAGGGTCGCCTGCATGATGCCGGCGCCCTGTGCGCGCGGGCGCTCGAATCGCATCCCCTGGCGGCCGAGCTGCACTCCCTGCACGCCACGCTGCTGGCCGAGGCGGGCTGGTACGCCGATGCGGCCATCGCGGCGCGGCGCGCCATCTACCTCGACCGCAAGCTGGTCGTGAGCCACCTGTTGCTGGGCGATGCGCTCAGGCGCGGCGGCGACGCCAAGGGCGCGCGCATCGCGTTCG
>JBBQDT010000140.1:0-11573 GCA_038319955.1 Gemmatimonadales bacterium
GCCTACCTTCAGGCACCGTACGCGGCGCTGGGAGGTCAGAGGGGCGTCGGCATGGCATGGCGAACGGACGCAAACGAAGCGGGGGGCGTACCCACCGACCACGCGGTATTCATCGATCCCGGCTCGCTCGAAGTGAAACACGTCGCTGATGAAGGCTTTCTTCAAGAGCTGACCATCGCTGACCGTTTCGGTCCGCTACCCGATCGTAGGTAGAAGGCGCGTCCGAAAGGCGCGGACGCGAAAAAGCGCCTCGTGGTTACCCCAGGGTTACCCGGAGACCATGCGGCGCTCTCTCAAATCTCGTAAGTCGTTGTCCCACAAGGAGCGGGCGACCGGACTCGAACCGGCGACGTCCAGCTTGGGAAGCTGGCATTCTACCAACTGAATTACGCCCGCAGTGCCGGCCGAGACCGACAGTCCGGAATATACCCCCGCGGAAACCCAGTCGCTACTGACGTACCGGCGCTTGCCGACGCGTCGCGAACGTCACCGCCAGACCTTCATGCGCCGCGCAGGCCTGGTCCGTCGCCGCACCGGTCAGGTACGTCCCATCCTTGCACCGGCCCGTTGCATTCGTCGGCTGCGCACTCACACTCACGCTGCGCGCGGCCGCACTCGTAGCCGCGGGTGAAGAAGGAGGCTGCGGCACGTCACGGATCAACGGTGGTGGTACCGTCGCCGCCGTGGCCGCAATCGCCGCCGAGACCATCGGCGAATCGATTGGCGCAGGCGTTGGCTGCGCCTTCGCGAGCAACGGCGCCGGTGGCGTCGGTGCCCTCAACCGCGCCGGCACGTTCGACGGACGCACGGTGGACGGCGGAGGCGTGTGCACCGGAGCGAGCAGCACGGCAGAATCGCGCTGCGGCGCCGGCGGCGGCACCGGACGGCCTTGCGCGCGCGCGGGCGATGCCGCGAACGCGAAAGTCATCACCGAAAGCGCTGTGACCCCGATGGAGCGTGAGACGATGTGCATCATGGAGTGACCGACAGGGTGTTGGTATATGGCGCGTAGCTCGTGGCCGTGATGTTGGCACTACCGGTGCCCGCTGTAACGCCCTTGAGCCAGAACTGCACGTACGACGCATCCGCTGGAATGGTGGCCGACGTAATCACCGCGCTATTCGCGCCGCCTGATACGAACTGAATGTTCGCGTTTGGCACGAGCGTGAAGGTTGTCGCCGCAGCAACCGTGTGCGTTCCCTGGTTGACGTCTCGTGCATAGAGCGTCACCTGCACGGAGTCACCGGCCCGCACGGCTGTCGGCCAGCCGGCGAGCGGATCGATGTGCCCGAGCGAGACCACGACGACGCCCTTCCCGGGTACGTATCCACTGGGCGACGCGGTGATCGTATCGCTGCCGACCGATGTCGCCGTGACGCGGAAATAGTCGTAGTTCTGGCCGGCGGGAATCACGTGGCTCGACGGCGTGTTGCTGTGCGGCACAGCGGAGTGCCCCAGCGGCACGGTGAGCGGCGTCGCACGCGCATCAGGAATGTAGGTGTACTCGTCCGTGTACTGGCCGATGCCGAGCGCCCGGGTACTGAACGAGAGCTGTACCGGCGGAGTGACGACGTTCACGCTTGCCGTCGCCGGTTGGTACTTGTAGAAGACGGCCCGTGGATCAGACGCCGTCAGCACCGACGTGCCCACCGCGCCCGGACGCATCTTCTCGGCGCTCGTGTAGTACTGGCCCGTCGGAATCGTCACCGCGGTGGAGTCGAGCGCCACCACACCGGGCTGCGACGACGTGACACTGACGACCACGTCCTGTGCGACCTCATGCACGCTGCCGTTCGCGTCCATGGCATACACGGTGACGCTGTTCGCCGGCGACGTGGTGTACAACTGTCCGGACACCGAGAAGCCGAACTTCGGGATCGTCACCTGCACGGTTGTCGCCGCGGCGTTGTAGCCCGTGGCAGTCGCCTGGATCTGGATCGTGCCGATCGTGTCCTTCGCCGTGATGGTGAAGTACGCGTAGTAGGAATTCGCGGGGATCGTGACGCTCGCTGGCACGTCGGCCACGCGCGGATCCGTCGCGACGAGATTCACGGTCAGCGGTGTCCCGACGTTGTTCGGCGCGTAGACGTATACGTCGGTGGCACCTGTTCTCTGCCGCATGCCGAGTCTCGCATTGCCATTGGCGATCTGCAGCGAGGGCCCGGTCACGGTGACGACGTTCGTGCTGTCGGGTCGGTACACGCCCGCCGAGTCCGAGTAGATGATGCGCGCCGTCCCGACGCCGACATAGCTGATGCTCGGGTTGGCGTAGTAGCTGTTCTTGAGGATGTAGAAGTACGGCTGTCCGACGCGCAGCACCGTGGAGTCCGTGGAGACGGCGTGCACCACGACAGTATCAGTCACGTTGTGAATGCCGTTCAGGGAATCGGCAGCATACACCGTGAGCGTCGAGGGCGGGCTGGTCGTCGTCGCCGTGGCCGAGGTGCCCGACACCCGGAGCTTCGACGACGAGACGGTGACGAAGCCCGTATCCGGCAGGTAGCCTGGCGCGGTGGCGATGATCGTATCCCGGCCGGTGATAAGTCCGCCCAACGTGAAGTACGCCAACGACCCGTTGGCCGGCACCGTGGCGGTCGTCGTGGACAGCGAAACCACTGTCGGCCACTTCTGTGTGAGTGTCACGGGAACGGCCACGCCGCGCGCCGTCTGGATGGAGACGTAGAAACTGTTCGGATCGGCGTGCTGGCGCGCACCGATGTTGAACGTCGTCCAGCTCAACGAGAGCTTCGTGCCGACGACAGTGTACGTCACCGTGTCCGGTACGTGGCCGGGTGCAGTGACGATGACCTTCGCCGAGCCGGGTGCCAGCGCCTTGATCTGCGCTCCCTGCGGCAGGTAGTACGTGTTGGACGCGATGGTCGCGATGGTATCCACGACGATGACGGTCGTGTCCGTCGAGCGCAGTGTGACCGTGAGCGGTGTGGAGCGATTGTGCACGCTGCCCGCCGAGTCCGCAGAATATGCCTGCATCGACGTGTTCTGGAATTGGCTCAGCGTGCCGCCGCCTTGCGCCAGGAGACGTGGCGAGGTGACGACCGTCGTCCCGGTGTCGGGCGAATAGCCGACCGCTGTGGCGATGACACTCGCCGTGCCCGGTGCCTTTCCGCGCAGCGTGAAGTACTGGTAGTAGCCATTCGCCGGAATGGTCACGACCTGATTGACGCCCACGAGGTTCGAATCGGAGCTCGTCAGCGTCACGGCGATCGCCGAGCCCGTCGCGTTGGGCACCTGCACCAGGACGTTCGCTTCCTCCTGACCCACACCGAGCCGGTTCGACGTGTAGCTCAGCTGAAGTGCTGGACCGGTGACAGTGTACCGCGAGGAATCCGGCGCATGCCCGCTGGCAGTCGCCCTGATCCACGCCGCACCTCCAACGCCGCCCGGAATGACCCGCGCAGTCGTGTATGCATTGCCGGCCGGAATCGTGACGACGCTGTCGATGACCTTCATCACGGTGGAATCGCTCGAACTGAAACGGACCACCAGAGAGTTCGTGCGCAGGTGCGCGGTGCGCAGGGAATCCGCCGCGTACGCCGTGATGCTCGTGACCGGCGAGGTCGTGTTGTAATTGCCCCCGCCCGACGTCACGACCCTCGGCGTGGTGCTGATGACGACGAGCGTATCGGGACGCCAGCCCTGCGCGGTGCTGATGATCTGTGCCGTGCCGACGCCGACGGCGCTCACATCGAAGTACTGGTAGCTGCTGCCCGCGGCGATGGTGACCGGCGACGTGGCTCGTGCAATGGTCGAATCCGTGCTCGCCAACGTCACCGTGAGGGGTGAGTACAGGTTGTTGGGCACCTGGACATACTCATTGTTGGTGTCGTACTGGCCCTGTCCGAGTCGGATCTGTGTCTGGCCGATGTTGAGGTTGGCCGCGCCAACACTCACGCTGGACGGCGTACCTGTGACTCCGGACGCGGACGGCGTGAGCGACGTGGTCCCCTGCGCCACACCGCGGATCACGACATCCGCAGCGAGCTGTCCGGCTGGAATGAACGCCGGATCCGGGGAGACGAGCACCCTGCCCGCTGTGCCGTAGCCGAACGTGACGTATGTGCCCCCGGCCGGTGATGGATCGGAGAGGAGCGCCTGTGTGAGCAACTGGTCGTTGGCAACGAGGCTGTAGCTGCCGGACGTCATGCGCAGGTTCGCCTGCACTACGAGTACCGCGGTGTCGCCAGCGTAGGCGGTGCTGCCGCCGTCCACGGCGTACACGCGAGTGGTACCGGCGTTGCGGCCGGTGAGCAGCGCGTTGACGGCGGTCTGTCCGGCGGGAATCGTCACGGAGGCCGTGGTGAAGAAGGCGAAGGTATCCGCCACCGCGAGGTTCACCACGACGGCCGAGGCGTTCGGCTTGCTGAGGAGGATCGGCACGGAGGCCGTCGTTCCACGACCGATGCCGAGCGTGTCGCGACCGAACGAGATGACGGCCGGGCCAGCGCTGTTCACGGACACCAGCGCAACGTTCGACGTGATCTGTCCACTCGACGCCGTGATATTCGTCGAGCCATTCGCCACACCGGTGACGACACCCGTCGACGCATTGACGGTCGCGATGCCCGGTGCCGTGGAGCTGAAGACCAAGGAGCCGCCGGAGATGAAGCGTCCGTTCGCATCCTTGCCGCGTGCGATCAACTGCGTCGTGCCGGTGACGGCAACCACCGCTGACGTGGGCGAGAGATCGATGGAGCTCAACACCTGCGCAACGGTGAGCGACGCCGCGCCCGTGACGCCCTGCGCCGTGGCCTGGATGGCGGTGACACCATTCGCTGCGGCCACGGCCCGCGCCTTGGTCGTCGTCGTGGAATCGATCAGGGCCACCGACGCGTTCGTCGAGCTCCACGCGAAGGTGATGCCGGGGATGACGTTCAACAGCGTGTCGCGTGCGATCGCGCGATACATCCGGCGGTCGCCGAGTGATGGCATCGTGAAGACATCCGGTGCGACCGCATTCGTGGAGTCGAACGTGACGTCGATGCGTGTGATCGGCGTGAGGACCGTGAGGTTCGAGACGCCGACGATCGTACCAGCCGTCGCGCGAATCTGTGTGGCGCCAAGGCCGACACCGGTGGCCACACCGGACGTCGCGGTGATCGTCGCCACCGATGGCACCGTCGACGCCCACGTGAAGGTCGGCTGCGTCACCATCGGCACGCCGCGCCCATCAACGGCCTGTGCGGTGAAGGTGAATTGTCCGCCGTTGTAGATCGACCGCGCCACGGGATTCACGTTCACCGTCGCAACGCGCTGCTGCACGACGATCAGCGACGAGTCCTTCGAGGCGCCTGCTTCCGTCGCGACAATGTAGCTCGAGCCGTCAGCGACGGCGGTGACGACGCCGCTCGCGTTCACCGTGGCGACTGCCGGTGTGCGGCTCACCCACGTCCAGCTGCCGCCCACGAGGTTGCCCGCGGCGTCCCTGCCCTGGGCCGTAATCGTGCGCGTATCGGTGAACGCCGTGATGGTATCACGCTGCGGCGACACCGTGGTGGTCGCTGGCGAGCCAGCGCCGAAGGTCGCGCTCACGGCGAGCGGCTGGTTCGGCAACACCGGCGACGTGATCGCGAGCGTCTGTGTTCCCGCGGCACCGAGCGTCCATACCGTACCCGCCGTACCGAGGTTGTTCGTCGTCGCGCTCGTCGGAGTGACCGAGCCACCACCGGACGACACCGAGAACTGCACCTGCGCGCCGCTCACCGGATTGCCGAAGGCGTCGGCGACGCGTGCGAGAATCTGACTTGGCAGCGCCGTATTCGGCTGTCCGGACTGGCCCCCGCCAGACTGCAATGCCAACGTGGCCGGCGCGGACGCGCCGACCGTGAATGCATTCGACGTCGCCGACGTCGCGCTGGCACTGCTCGCAACGACTGTGTATCCGACGCCGGCCTTGTTGAGACTGACGTTGTTGAATGTCGCAACGCCGCTCACTGCGGCGACCACCGGCGTGCCGGCGAGTGTTGCGCCGCCGGGGTTGGTGCCGATCGCCAGCGTGACGTTGCCGGTGAACGATGAAAGCAGGGTGCCAGCCGAATTCCGCACTTCCGCGACGATCGCCGGCGTGAGCGTCACGCCCGCCGTCTGTGCGGCGCCGGGCTGCTGCGTGATGACGACCTGGTTGCTCCCCCCGCCGCTCGCCGTCGCCGAAACGATGACTGGGCTGAGCCCTGCACTGGAGATGCTGAGTGTCTGCAAGCCGGAATTCGGCCCGAGCGTCCATGCGGCCGACACCTGACCGGTCGCATCGGTGTGCGCGCTGCCCGGGGTTACCGTGCCGGCGCCCGACGCGATGTCGAAGCTGACCGCCGTTGCTGCCGTGGGATTGCCCGCCGCATCCTTGAGGAGGACCGTGATGGGTGCGAGGAGCGCGCCTGGCGCGGCCGTCTGTCCGCCGCCAGACACGAGGGTGATGCTCGTGGCGGCACCGTTCACGATGTTGAACGCGAGCGTCGAGGCACCGGTCAGCCCAGTTGATGCCGCACTGATGACGTACCCAGTGCCCGGCGCGGCGATGCTCACGTTGGGGAACGATGCGACACCACCCACGGCGGCGACGCTGGTGACTCCCGCGAGCGTCGAGCCGGCAGGCCCTGCACCGATGGCGAGCGTGACGGTGCCTGCGAACGACGACACCGGATCGCCATCCACGTCCTGCGCGGCGACGCTGAAGGTGATCGGCGCCAGTGCGTTCACCGACGTGCCGGCAGCCGGCGCAGACGTGAACACGAGCTTTGTGGCGACCGTCTGGTTCGCCGTCGCGGTGAACGTGACGGGCGACCCGGTGAGGCCGGCGGCGGCGGCCGTCGCGGTCTGCGCGCCCACGGTGTTGCCGGGCGTCCACGTCGTCTGCCCGAGACCGTTCGCATCCGTGACCGCCGACGCGGGCGACACCGAGCCGCCACCCGTGGCCGCCGCGAAATTGACGGCAACGCCGGACACACCGACGCCGTCGGCGGCGGAGACTTTCACCACCAGTGGTTGCGCGAATGGACGGGCTGTTGTCTTGCCGATGACGCCGACCTGTCCGCTGCCAGACACGGCGGCGATGGCCGTGGGAGGCAGGATGACGTTGACGGTTGCCGTGTCGGCCTGGCTTGTAATCAGGGTCGCGACGATGCGTGCCGCGCCGCGCTGATTGAGTGCCACGCCGCTCCCTGCGGCTGGCGAGATGATCGAGGCGCGGGCGGCGTCGAGGGACGACCAGGAGATTGGCGTGTTGGGTACCGTAACTCCGGCGGCGTCGACGCCCACCGCCGTAAACGCGAACGTGCCACCACCATTCACCGAGAGCTGCCTCGGCGTGATGCGCACGGCGGTGGCGTTGAAGCCGGGCCCGGTGTAGACGACGGGAATCGTCACCGGAGCCTGCGCGGCCTGCCCAGGCAGCGTCGGCGTCGCGGTGATCTGCTTGGTGCCCTTGAAGACGGTGTCGTTCGCTGTGTTCAGGTAGCCCAGGCTGACCATGAGGTCCTCGCCGGTGGCTGACGCACCGGGCGAGAGCGGAACATTCAGCTCGAGACGGATGGAGTCGACGTTCGCTGGGAAGTTGATGATCGTGTCGAGAGCCACGCTCAGGTCGCGACGGCGGAGCACGATCCGGACGCGATCGAAGGTGACGACGCCGGCGAAGGCGGATTGCTGAAACGCCGCGGGAAATACGGTATTGAACCGCAAGCCCGTGGCGTACATGACGTTCGACTTCTTCGGTGCCGTTGGCTCGCCCATGCAGCTGAGGAGCACCACGAGCACGACAAAAAGTGCTGCACCGCTGAGCGCGAAGCGTCGAAGCGGAGAGGATCTGAGGGTGACGGGCGGCAGCATGCTGCTCAACACCAAATGATTATTAGGTCACCGTGTGCGTCGACGGCAGGACTAGCGTATCGCACGGCGGCCCGAAGGAGGGCGTGCCCAAAGTCGGGTCAATTGGCCGACTGGGCAAGAGCGGGATCCGCTTTTCCGTGGTGACGTACGTCACGAAGTGGTGTGGACACCAAGTTGAGTCGCTCCTGAGGAGGTTAACTCATGCGAGCGACTGAGGCAGGTGCGATTCTCGCTTCGGGCGAAGACGATTCGGCGACAAAAAAAACGGCGTCCACTGGACGCCGTGTTCGTTCATTCATGGATCAGCAGAGCCACAGGTCGGAATTGAACCGACGACCGCTCGATTACGAATCGAGTGCTCTACCCCTGAGCTACTGTGGCAACGACGAACGGACCAACATGCCCTGACGCGGACTCGAACCGCGACGCCTTTCGGCACAGCCTCCTCAAGACTGCGTGTCTACCAGTTTCACCACCAGGGCAGGACATACTGCAACGGGGCCGACGGGGCTCGAACCCGCAACCTCTCGAGTGACAGTCGAGTGCTCTAACCAGTTGAGCTACGGCCCCTCACACAATCGGGGCTCGCGTGACGCACCAGCCGTCACCGAATCCGATCTCCACACCTGCTTGTTCGACTCCAGTCCAACCCACATAGCCCGTACGGGAGTCGAACCCGTCTCTGCACCGTGAAAGGGTGCCGTCCTAAACCGATAGACGAACGGGCCATCGTTCCAAATAGCGGTAACGGGATTCGAACCCGTGTTCCAGCCTTGAGAGGGCCGTGTCCTAGTCCCCTAGACGATACCGCCGTCGCCCTGCCCAACCCTTCTGTCCAACAACCAAAGCAGGCCCGCAGGGACTCGAACCCTGAACCGCCGGTTTTGGAGACCGGTGCTCTACCAATTGAGCTACGGACCTAAAACCGCCGAACATCGCATCCCCAGTCACGCCGAACGCGCTGCCCGCCGACCTACGAGGGGTGGCTGACGGGGATTGAACCCGCAACCCCCGGTGCCACAGACCGGTGCTCTAACCAATTGAGCTACAGCCACCATGGTCCCGCCGCCTGCGCGGGTCTCTCCGGTGCAATGCCGCAGAGAGCTTGGATTGTAATCAGCCGAACACCCGTAATCAACTGCTCGGCACGTGACCCGGTGGCAGTATTCTCCGCGACTACTTCGCGCGTTCGATGTATTCGCCCGTGCCCGGGTTCACGCGGATTTTGTCGCCCGTTGCCACGAACTCCGGCACGTTCACCGTGACGCCGTTCTCGAGCTTCGCCGGCTTGCTGGACGCCGTCTTCGTCGCCGTCTTCATCACCGGGTTGGTCTCGACGATCAACAGCGTCATCGAGTTCGGCAGGCGCACGCCGATCGGCTTCCCGTCGTAGAACTCCGCCTGGATCTTCATCCCCGGCTGCATCCACGGCGCGTTGTCGCCAAGTGCCTCTTCATCCATCTCGATCTGGTCGTAGTTCGAGGAGTTCATGAAGTGGTACGTGCCGCCCGCGTCGTACATGTACTCGAGCTCATGCGTCTCCATGAACGCCGGCTCGATGGAGTCGGCGGCGCGGAAGCGGTGATCGAAACTGTTGCCGTTCTTCAGGCTCTTGAGCTTGGCCTGCACCATCGCGCGGAGGTTGCCCGGCGTGTGGTGGCGAAACTCGACGACGCGAACCGGCTCGCCCTCGAAGACGATGACCATGCCGCGACGAATCTGCGTGGCTGGAACAGCCATGAATGCACCCTGACAGAAAATGACGTAAAGTTTGACAGCCTAGGAGCTTAACGCGGGTGGCCGAATTCTGGCAAGTGCGGAACCCGACCGCGGAACGTCACCAGCAGCACGTGTCTTGTTCCGTTCCGATTCACGGCCCCGTCAGCAGCGGCCGCAAGGTCGTCCAGACATTCTCCGTGACGATTCGCTCGCCCGCGTCGTTCGGATGCACGCCATCACCCTGGTTCAGCTTCACCTGCCCTGCAACGCCGTCGAGAAGAAAGGGCATCAGGACCACACCGTGTTCCTTTGCCAGCGCGGGAAACATCGCGTGGAAGGCGCGCGTATACTGCACACCGAGGTTGGTGGGAGCCTCCATCTGCGCCAACACGATCTTCGCGTCGGGCCGCTCCTTGGCGATACGCGAGAGGATCTGCCCGATCGTCGCCTTCGTCCCTTCAACCGCCTGACCGCGCAGACCGTCATTTGCCCCTGTCTCCACTACGATCACCGCGGCTGGCGCCTGCAGCACCCAGTCCAGACGCCGCAGCAGGCCGGCCGACGTCTCGCCACTCACTCCACCATTCACGGTCTGGTACGGAAGCGCGCTGGCGTCGATCTTCCGCTGGACCTGTTGCGGGTATGCGCTGTCGGGGTCGAGTCCAAGTCCGGCGGTGAGGGACGTACCGAGGAAGAGCACGGTGCGCGTCGACGTGTCGCCGCGTTCAGGCGCCGCTGCGGGATTTCCCGTCATGCTCGACGGCTTCGTGTCGGAGCCGGCCGGTGCGAGAGCCACCGAGTCCTTCGTTGGCAACGCACGCTTCTTGTCCGACACGCACGCCGTCGCGACCACACTGGCCGCCAGCACCACCACCGCCCATCGAATCGGTAACATGCTCGAAGCTCGCCAGTTGACCAAGGAATATCAGAGCGGCGATCACCGCCTCTCCGTACTACGCGACGTCACCTTCTCCGTTCCCGATGGCGCCTTCGTGGCGATCGTCGGGCCGTCGGGAAGTGGGAAGACGACACTGCTGGGACTCCTCGCGGGCCTCGACGTGGCCACACGTGGTACCGTCCTGCTCGACGGATCCGACCTCTCGCGCCTCTCCGAAGATAAAAGGGCGCAACTCCGCGGCGCCAAAGTCGGCTTCGTCTTCCAGAGCTTCCAGCTCATCCCGACACTCACGGCGCTGGAGAACGTCCAGGTGCCACTCGAGCTGCGCGGAGAGGACGGCGCACCGGCGCGCGCCCGCGAGTTGCTCACGCGCGTGGGACTCGGCGACCGGGCGCACCACTTCCCGAATCAGCTCTCCGGCGGCGAGCAGCAGCGCGTCGCCATCGCACGGGCCTTCAGCAACTCCCCTCGCCTCCTGTTCGCCGACGAGCCCACGGGCAATCTGGACAGCGATACCGGCGCGCACATCGTGGAGCTGCTCGAGCAGCTCAATCGTGAGGCCGGCACGACCATCATCCTCGTCACGCACGACTTGGTCCTCGCCCATCGTGCACAGCGCATCATTCGCCTGGCGGACGGCGTGGTCGTGAGCGACACGATGGTGGCAGCGACGGCGCCGCTGTCCGTGGTCGACGCCTGATGCGCTTTTCGCAGCTCCTGGCCCTGGCGTGGCGCGAAAGCCGTACGGCGCGGCGTCGCCTGCTGCTCTACATGTCGTCGATCTCGCTCGGCGTCGGCGCACTCGTGGCCATCGACTCGTTCGCGAGCAACACGCAGCGCTCCGTGCGCGAGCAGGCCCGCTCGCTGCTGGGCGGCGACATCGCGCTGTCATCGCGCACCGATTACCCGAAACCGGTGCTTGCCGCGCTCGACTCGCTGCGCAAGGAAGGTGTCGGTGTCAGCGACGTGACGACGTTCGCGTCGATGGCGCTGGTGCAGCGCACGGGACTGACCCGGCTCGCGCAGATCCAGGCAGTGCAGCCCGGCTATCCGTTCTACGGCGAGATCATCACCAAGCCGGCGGGCGAGTGGGCGCACCTGCACGAAGGACGCT
>JBBQDT010000141.1:0-11520 GCA_038319955.1 Gemmatimonadales bacterium
TCCCTACCGAAATATCCGCTCCGCCAACATCCTCCTCGCGGCAATCGATGGCGTCGCCGGATGGACGGACGCACAGAAGGAAGCCGCTCGAGGCTTCACGAAGACGGTGCAGGCATACGACTTCCTGCAGGTGATCGTGACGCGCGACGACTTCGGCGCGCCGATCGACGTCGGCATCGATGCCACGGCGCCGCCAGCGCCGATCGCCACGAAAGCTGCCGTGTATGCGCGTATCGCCACGCTGCTCGATGAGGCAAGGACGCACCTCACCGCCGGCGGTGCCGCGTTCCCCTTTCCCGTCACGAGTGGACTCGCCGGATTCAACACACCCACCACGTTTCTCCGAGTGAACCGTGCCCTCCGTGCTCGCGCCGCCGTCTATAGCGACGATTGGGCAACGGCATTGACCGCGCTGGGCGCGTCTTTCCTCAACACCAGCGGCGCGATGTCCCTCGGGGCGTATCACGTTTTCACGACCAACTCGGGCGACGTCATCAATCCGAACTTCCGCCCCGATCTGCTGTATGCGCATCCGCGCCTCCGCACGGAAGCGCAGAAGCGCGCGGACGGGTCGCTGGACCTGCGGGCGCAGACGAAGCTCGTCACCGTGCCGTCGTTCACGCTGCAGGGCATCACCTCCGACGTCCAGTTCACGATCTACAACTCGGCCACAGCGCCCATTCCGTGGATCCGCAACGAGGAGCTGATCCTCCTGCGCGCCGAAGCGAACCTGGCGCTCGGCAATCGCTCCGCGGCAATCGCCGACATCAACATCATCCGCACGGTGTCGGGTGGACTCGTGCCCATTCCCGATCCGTATCCGGGCGACCTGCTCACCGAGCTGCTGTACAACAAGCGGTACTCGCTCATGTGGGAGGGAGGCCACACGTGGATCGACATGCGGCACTACGGCCGCCTCGCCCAGATCCCCGTGAAGGCAGCCGACCCGCGTCTCTTTCCCGCCATGCCGATTCCCGTGGCCGAATGTCAGCCGCGGTCCACGCCGCCAGTCGGGTGTGGCATCGTGGCGGGCATCACGCCACCACCGCAGCCCTGAGTGTTTCGCGCGCGCCTTCCCAATCACGGAGAGTTATAATGTCGAGACACCAACTTCTGCTGATGCTGGCCGCCGTCAGCGCAATCAGCACGGATGGGCGAGCGCAGGGAGCGCCACGTCCTGCGGTGCTGAGCGCCGAAGACGTGACATCAGTGCGCTCCGTGGTGGGAGGAATCACGCCGCAATGGCTGCCTGACGGCTCCCGCATCATGATCGGCGGCGCACTCGGCGGCTCCGACCTGTGGACCGTGCCCGCAACAGGCGGGTTTCCGGTATCGCTCGGAATGGAGATGGGTGAGATCGCGTTTCTCCAGACGCATCAGCCGAAGTATTCGCCCGACGGCAAGTGGGTGTCGTACATCTCGAATCGCTCCGGGCCAGCGGCGGAGGTGTTCGTCCGCTCGCTCGCCGACGGCACGGAGACGCAGCTCACCAATCTCGGTGGACGCATCAACTCCTATTCGTGGTCGCCGGATGGCAAGTCGATCGCGTTCGCCGATGACAAGTTCGGACACTACGATATCTGGACGGTGTCCGTCCCTGGGCGCCAGGTCGTTCGCCTCACCAGCGACCTGCGCTACGAGGTCTTTCCATCGTGGACGCCCGACAGTCATAGCGTGGTGTACACGCGGATGGACGACCGATGGCTGGATCACGAGATCCTTGTGCAGGACGCGAATGGCGGCGGCACCGCGCGCGTCATCGCGAAAGACACAGACTTCTTCGACTATCAGGCCGGCGGCAATTTCGGCTACGCGATGGTCTCGCCTGATGGAAACTCGGTGCTGTTCCGCTCGCAGCGAAGTGGCTGGATCAACTACTGGGTCGTTTCCATGAACGGCGGCGCGCCACGCCAGCTGGCTGCCGAACAGGCGAATCAGAGCGGAGCGCACTGGTCGCCCGACGGCAAGTCGATCCTCTATCTCGCACTCTGGAACGGCACGCAGGATCTGCGCGTGGTGAATGCGTCGGGTGGCACACCGCGAGTATTCGCAAAGCCGGTCGACATGGGCATGGTATCCAACGCCGAGTGGTCACCGGATGGGAGTCGGGTGAGCTACACGCTGGAGACACCGACGCAGCCCGCGGAACTCTACGTTGCGAGCGCGCAGGGAGGCGCTCCATTGCAGCTCACGAACTCCAGCGGTCCGGCCTACATTCGCGATGGTCTCATCCGTCCACGGAAGGTATCCTACAAATCGACGGACGGGTTCACGATCAGCGCCTATCTCTACGAGCCGATCGTGAAGTCCGGCGAGAAGGCGCCTGGTATTCTCTACATCCACGGCGGTCCGACGTCGTCGTTCAACGATACCTATCAGGCACAAGTGCAGTACCTCGCCATGCGCGGCTATGCGGTGCTGCTGCCCAACATTCGGGGCAGCTCGGGCTACGGAAAGCGGTTCGAGGATGCGAACAATGGATGTTGGGGTCGCTGCGATCTTCAGGACGTCACGGCCGGTGTCGCATTCCTTCGCACACTTCCCAACATCGAGCCGACGCGCATGGGGATCACCGGTACGAGCTACGGCGGCTGCATGAGTCTCGCGGCGTCGGCGTTCGCACCCGGCGTGTTTCAAGCGGCGATCGCCGGCTCTGGATATGGCGACTGGCTGCACTTTCACGCCGAACAGGAGTTGCGCCACATCAAGCTCGTGGAGTACGAGTTTGGCCCCCTTCCGCAGGCAGAAGCCAAGTATCGAGAGGCCTCGCCCATCTTCTACATCAAGGACATCCAGACGCCGATCATGCTCGTGCATGGTGTCGGAGCGCAACTGCCGCGCTCCGTGGCGTCCGAGATATTTGCAGATCGGTTGGAAATGAACTACAAGCCGTTCGTCTACAAGACCTACCCGAACGAGAACTACTACATCAGGCGGCGTGACAACATCGAGAAGCTCGTCGCCGACATGGTGACGTTCTTCGACCAGCACTTGAAGGACGGAGTCCGGGAACCCGGCGTTCGCACGGCGTCAAGGCGACAGTCGCCATGACTCGAGCGGAGTGTGCACATGACGGATCGGGGCGCGCGCGCTAGCTTCCTCGCATGCGTCCCATCCGAGTTCTTGTTGCCAAGCCAGGCCTCGACGGCCACGATCGTGGCGCGAAAGTCGTCGCCGCCTCGCTCCGCGATGCCGGCATGGAGGTCATCTACACCGGCCTCCACCAGACCCCCGAGATGATCGCCACCGCTGCCGTGCAGGAGGACGTCGACGTCGTCGGCCTTTCCATACTCAGCGGCGCGCACATGACACTCTTCCCGCGCGTCCTCGACCTCCTCAAGGAACAGGGCCGCGAGGACATCCTCATCACGGGCGGCGGCATCATCCCCAAGGAGGACATGGAGGCGCTCCACGCCCTCGGCACCGGCAAGCTGTTCGGGCCGGGCACGCCCACCTCCGAGCTGGTGGAGTACATCAAGGCCTGGTTCGACGAACGGTCGCACCAGGAAGCCTGAGCCACCCGTGACCTCACGCCTCCGCGAGCTGAGCGCCGAGCTCCGGGCGCTCGAGGAACGCCTCCGTCTCGGGGGCGGACCCGACAAGATCGACAAGCAGCACCGGCAGGGTAAGCTCACCGCGCGCGAGCGCGTGTCGAAGCTCTGCGACGCCGGCGCGCACTTCATCGAGGTCGGCCTGCTCGTCGCCTACGATCAGTATGACGGCCAGGCGCCTGGCGCCGGCGTCATCACCGGCGTCGGCATCGTACACGGACGGCCGGTGGTCGTCGTCGCCAACGATGCCACGGTGAAGGCCGGCTCCTGGTGGCCGGAGACGATCAAGAAGATCCTGCGCGCGCAGGAGATCGCCATGCGCTGCCGCATTCCCATCATCTATCTGGTGGACTCCGCCGGCGTGAACCTGCCCTATCAGGGCGGCGTCTTTCCCGGCCAGTATGGCGCGAGTCGCATCTTCTATTACAACTCCATCATGCGGCGGTATCTCCAGATTCCGCAGCTCGCCGCCGTGATGGGCCAGTGCATCGCCGGGGGCGCATACCTTCCCGCGCTCTCCGACCTCATCGTCATGGTGAAGGGCTCATCCTTCATGGGGCTCGGCGGGCCGAACCTCGTGAAGGGCGCCACCGGCCAGACCATCGACGGCGAGACGCTGGGCGGCGCGGTGACGCACACGCAGATCAGCGGCGTCGCACACTATGCGGTGGACGACGACGAGGCCTGCCTGCACAAGCTGCGCGAGCTCGTGGCGCAGCTGCCCCCGGAGCGTTCTGCCGCGCATGTCGCGCCGGCCGAGGGTGGCGCTGCAGCCGACGCACTGTACGACCTTCTCCCCACGGACCACCGCATGTCGTACGACATGCACGGCATCCTGAAGGTGCTGGTCGACGGCGGCGAGTTCGCTGAATTTCAGGCGGATCTCGCGAAGGAGATGATCTGCGCCGATGCGCGGATCAACGGCATCGGCGTCGGCATCATCGCGAACCAGCGCGGACTCATCAAGGGACGCGCTGGCGAGAAGCCACGCTTCGGCGGCATCGTCTACGCCGAGAGCGCCGAAAAGGTCGCGTACTTCATCGAGCGCTGCGATCGGCAGGGCATTCCGCTGCTGTTCATCCAGGACGTCTCGGGTTTCATGGTCGGCCCCGAGTCCGAGCACGAAGGCGTGATTCGCTCCGGCGCGCGGTTCGTCGAGGCGATGGCCACCGCACGCGTCCCGAAGATCGTGCTCACGGTGAATCACGCGTCGGGCGCTGGATACTACGCGATGGCGGGGCAGGGGTTCGACCCCGACTTCATTTTTTCCTGGCCCACCGGGCGCATGGCGGTGATGGAAGGAGAAGCTGCCGTCCAGGCGGTGCACGGTCCGGCACTGGCGCGCGCAGCGCGCGACAAGACGCCGCTCGATGCGGACACGAAGGGCGCCGTCACGGAAATGCGCGCCGATTACGAACACCAGCTCGATGCACGCTATGCCGCGGCCCGTGGGTTCGTCGACGCGATCATCTACCCTGACAACACGCGGGACGTCCTCGCACTCGCGCTCCGCGCGTCGCTCTCGAATCCTGGTCCGCATCTGGGACCGTTCGTCCTCCCCCCCTTCTCCCTCGCATGACCAGTTCAGCAGACACGAACCGCATCGTCCGCGTCGCGGGCGGACAGGGCTTCTGGGGCGACTGGCTCGACGCCCCACGCAGGCAAGTCGAAGGTGGGCCGGTGGACTACCTCATGCTCGACTACCTCGCCGAGGTCACGATGTCCATTCTGCAGAAGCAGAAGGAGCGTGACCCGCAGATGGGCTATGCCCGCGACTTCATCGGCGCCATGGAGAGCGTCCTTCCAGCGGTGGTCGAGCGAGGCGTGAAGGTCATCGCCAATGCGGGCGGCGTGAATCCAGTGGCGTGTGCGCGCGCCGTGCTCGACGTCGCCGCGAAGGCGGGCGCCCAGGGCAAGCTGAAGATCGGCGTTGTCACTGGCGACGACCTGCTCCCCCGCATCGACGAGCTGCTCCATGCGGGCCATGCCCTCACGCACATGGAATCAGGCGAACCGCTGAGCACCGTGCGCGATCGTGTGCTGTCGGCAAACGCGTACATCGGGTCTACGCCAATCGTCGAGGCTTTGGCGCGCGGCGCGAATGTCGTCGTCACCGGACGCTCCACGGATACCGCGCTCACCATGGCGCCGTTGCGTCACGAGTTCGGATGGGGCGCGGAGGACTGGGATCGGCTCGCCGCCGGCATCATCGCCGGCCACATCATCGAGTGCGGCGCGCAGTGCTCCGGTGGCAATTGCCTCTACGACTGGCGCAACATTCCCGACCTCGCGAACATCGGCTATCCCATCGTCGAAGCGCGGGCCGATGGCACCTTCACCATCGTCAAGCATCCGAACACGGGCGGCCGCATCAACGTGCCCTCGGTCACGGAGCAGTGCGTGTATGAGATGGGCGATCCGCACAGCTACATCACGCCCGACGTCGTCGCCGACTTCACCACCATTCATCTCACCGACGACGGCCCGAACCGCGTGCGCGTGCACGGCATCAAGGGCCGTCCGGCCACGGACAAGCTCAAGGTGTCCATCGCCTATCGCTCGGGCTACAAGGCCGTCGGCACACTCGTGTACGCGTGGCCGGATGCGCTCGAGAAGGCGCAGCTCGCCGATCGCGTGCTGCGCGAGCGGCTCGACACCATGGGCCTGAAGTTCGATTCGCTCCTCACGGAGTACGTCGGCCACAGCGCAACCCATGGCCCGCTCGCCAAGTTCACCGGCGAGGCGCAGGAAGTGCAGCTTCGCGTCGGCGTTCGCGCCGATGACCGCAAGTCCGTGGAGCGGTTCACGCGCGAGATCGCGCCCCTCGTGCTCAATGGCCCGCCAAGCGTGACGGGTTTCGCCGGCGGGCGCCCGAAGGTCGAGGAGATCGTGGCCTACTGGCCGGCCCTCATCGACAAGACGGTCGTCACGACCAACGTCGAGGTGCTCTCGTGAAGGTTCAGCTCGTGGACATCGCTCACGCGCGGTCCGGCGACAAGGGCGACACAGCCAACGTCGGCGTCATTGCACTGAGGCCGGAATGGTATCCCTTCCTGGCCGAGCAGCTCACGCTCGATCGCGTGCGCACGCACTTCGCCGGCGTGATCACCGGCGACGTCGAGCGCTTCGAGCTGCCGAACCTCAATGCGCTGAACTTCCTGCTGCACGGCGCGCTGGATGGAGGGGGCACCCTCTCGCTCAAGACGGATGCGCAGGGCAAGGTGTTCTCCACCGCGATGTTGCGCATGGTGCTCGACGTGCCCGACGATCGCGCCGCGACACTCGGGCTTCCCGCCGCGCGCTGACGGTGGGACGCGTCCAGAGTGTCCGACGCTTCACGCAGAAGAAGCCGACGTCAGAATGACGCGCGTCCTCGTCACACGTATCGTCGTCACTTTGCTTGGTGTCGCCGTGTGGGGATTCGGCCAGCGCACCGAGCAGCCGCAGGTGCGACTCGCCGGCATCGCCGTGATCGCCGTCGCCCTGCTGCTGCGCTTCGTGCCGAAGCGCTGGTTCGGCGATTCTACGTGACGACGCGCCACGTCATCGGCGCGCTTGCGCTCGTGGCCACGCTCTGCGCAGCATGCCGGTCGCAGCCATCCACAGGTGGCACGCCAACCCCCACTGACGCGGGCTCGGCCGCGCCCGCGACGTACAACATCATCACCAGCGCGCAGATTGCCGACGCAAACCTCCTCGGCAATGTCGCCTACGTGGTCGTACAGCGACTTCGCCCCGCCTACCTGATCGACAAGACGGCGGGTCCGCGACGATCGACGCAGCCGATCATGATGTCCGTGAATGGCGGCCAACCCTCCGGACTGAACGAGCTCAATGCGATCCCCGCGTCGACCATCGCCGAGATTCGCTACCTCACGGTGGGCGAGGCGTCGCAGCGGTTCGGGAACCGGAGCAGTGGTCCGGTCATCCTCGTCACGCTGATGAGTCGCTAGACGCGTTATATTGCAGGACTCATGACGCGTCACGCCGTACCTGAGCTGCTCGCTCCCGCTGGTTCCCTCGAAGCCGTTCGCGCCGCACTCGCCAATGGCGCAGACTCCGTGTATCTGGGCGCCGAGCGGTTCAACGCGCGTGACGAAGGCGCGCAACTCACGCTCGACGAGGTCGGTGAAGCGTGCCGCCTGGCCCACGAGCGCGGCCGCCGCATCTATCTCACGTTCAACATCCTCTTCAAACCCGCCGAGCTCGCGGACGCGCTGGTCTTTCTCGGCGAGGCCATCGACCGGGGCATCGACGCGGCCATCGTCCAGGACCTCGGTGCCGTTCGTCTCATCCAGCAGGTCTATCCTGGCTTCGAGATTCACGGATCCACGCAGATGACCGTGCACGACGCCAGCGGTGCACGCGTGATGCGCGAGCTCGGCATCGACCGCGTGGTGCTCGCGCGCGAGAACACGCTCGAAGACATCCGTGCCATCAAGTCGGCCGTGCCGGAGCTGGGCCTCGAGACCTTCATCCACGGCGCGCTGTGCATCGCCTATAGTGGCCAGTGCTTCATGTCCGGCATGATCTCCGAGCGCAGTGCCAACCGCGGCTCGTGTGCGCAGTCCTGTCGCAAGGACTACGTGCTGGACGACGTCACCTCGGGCCAGGAGCTCGACCGCGGCTTCCTTATCTCCGCCAAGGATCTCTCGGCCGTTGAACACCTCGCCGACATTGCGGACGCCGGTGTCGGCTGCCTGAAGGTCGAAGGTCGCAAGAAGCGGCCGGAGTACGTCGCGACTGTCACACACGGCTACCGCACCTTTCTCGACCGCATCGCCGACGGCGACCGGACACCCCCATTGCCCGTCGAGGTCGAGCCGCTCGCGCAGATCTTCAGCCGCGGCTTCACCGGCGGGATGTACGGCGGCCGGCAGGGACGTGCGTACGTCACGCGCAGTCAGCCTGACAACCGCGGCCGCGAACTCGGCGTCGTCGTCTCGCATGATGGACGCGAGCTCATCGTCGACGTCACTGCGCCACTGCAGGTTGGTGACGGCGTGGGCTTCGAGGCGCCCGACGCCCGCGCGGGAGCGACCGTCGGGTTCACGATCGATGCGGTGCGTACCATTTCGGCGAAGGGCGCCATTCGCCAGGCGATTGCGCTGCCCTCGCGCATCAGTGTGGGTGACGGATGGACGGTTGTGCGCTCGTCGGAGGCCGCATTGCTCGAACGCGCGCGTGCGAGCTACGCGTCGTTGCCCGCGGAAGTGCGCGCGAGGAAGACGCGGGTCGACGTGCGGGTGTTCGGCGCCGCGGGTGGCCCGCTCAAGGCGGTCTTCTCCGCCGACGGTGAGCAGATCACGCTCCGGACGGATGTGAACCTCGCACCGGCGTCCAAGCGCGCACTCGACGACTCAGCACTGCGCGAACAGTTTGGCCGGCTCGGCGAAACTCCATTCGTCCTCGGCGAGCTGGACAACGTCGCGCTCGCGAAGGGGCTGTTCCTTCCGATCAGCGCGTTGAATCATCTTCGGCAGCAGGCGATGGATGAGCTGGTGCAGCGCCGTGACTGGGCCCGCATGGCGATCGACGCCGAGCGTCGCGAGACAGTCGAGGGCGCGATACGTCTGGATGCGACGGATGGTCGTCCCGAGCGCAGCGAGGGACCTGCTCCTGTCGTTCCGCCGTTCGATCTTGTCGTCACCGTATTCACCCTCGACGACGCGCGCATCGCCGCGTCCGCCGGCGCGACGACCGTCGTGCTCGACCCATTCCTCCGCCACCCCACGCCGCCCGTCACGCGCGTGAAGGCACTGGCCGAGGAGCTGCGTGCGCAGGGTGTCGAGTTGCGTCTTCGCACGCCGACGATCGTCCGCCCCGACGAGCGTCGCACCACGCAGAAGTGGCTCGACGTCGGCCTCCCGGTCGTGAGCGGCCACGTCGGCCTGGTGCACGAGCTCGCGCAACAGGGGCGCGACGTCATCGCCGACTACGCGGTGAACTGCTTCAACCAGCACACCGCGGCTGAGCTGTTTCGCCTCGGCGCGCGTCGCATCATGCTGTCCATCGAGCTCACCACCGAGGAGCTGCTCGACGTCTCTGCACCATGGGAAGGGGCAGGGTTCGATGTGTTCCTGTACGGTCGTCCCGAGGGGATGACCATCGAGCATTGCGTGCTGTCCGCCGCGTTCGATCGCACACCCACCACGTGTCGCGACCTCTGTGTGCAGAAGCACACCAACGTGCAGCTCACTGATCCGGCTGGCTACAGCTTCGCCGTCGCCACCGATTCCGCGTGCAGGAATCGCCTGCTGCATTCGCGGCCCATCGAGGGCGGCGAGTATCTGCCGCGCCTGTGGCGCGGTGGCCTCCGGAACTTCCATCTCGTCTTCAACGTCGTCGGCGATCCGGTCGCCCAGGTGGTCTCCGGCTATCGCGCCATGCTGGACGCGCTCGCGCGCGATAACATGCAGCCCCCCAACCGCGTGCGTGCTGCGGTAGGCAACGCCTTCACGCGCGGACATTTCGCTCGCGCCGTCTGATGATACGGCGCGCCGTCGAGTGATGATGCGGGCGATCGGGACGTTGCGTACTCTCGGTTGATGAGCAGCGAGCGTCCCACCCTCGACGCCGCGCGCGCCGTGTTGCGCGCCCGGTTCGGCTTCGACGACTTCCGCCCCGGACAGGAGCGTGCGGTGGCCTCGGTGCTTGCCGGCCGCGACACGCTCGTCGTGTTGCCGACGGGCGGCGGGAAGTCGGTGTGCTACCAGGTGCCGGCGCTGCTGCTGCCCGGCATCACCGTCGTCGTGAGTCCGCTCATCTCCCTCATGAAGGACCAGGTCGACGCCCTCGACGCGCGCGGCATTCCGGCCACGTTCGTGAACAGCACGCTCTCGAGTACGGAAGTCGCCGAGCGCATGGCGCGGGTGTCGCGCGGCCAGGTGAAGATGCTGTATGTCGCGCCCGAGCGATTCGACTTCGGCAGCGCGGCGGAACGGCTCAAGGATGTCGGCGTGTCGCTCTTGGCCATCGACGAAGCGCATTGCATCAGCGAGTGGGGGCACGACTTCCGCCCGAGCTACCTGCGCGTCTCGCAGGTGCGCGAACGACTCGGCTGGCCGCCCGCTGTGGCCCTCACCGCCACGGCGACCAGCCACGTGCGGCAGGACATCGTGCGGCAGCTGCGCTTCGAGAACCCCGAGACGATCATCACCGGGTTCGACAGGAAGAATCTCGATTACCACGTCGTGCCCACGCGCAACGATGATGACAAGGACGAGAAGATCATCGAGCTGTTGAAGCGCTATCCCGGCGTTGCCATCGTCTATGCGTCCACGCGGCGCAACGTCGAGAAGGTGTCGCTGATGCTCGAGCGGGCCCGCATCACGGTCGCTGCCTATCACGCCGGCCTCGACGACGCCCACCGCCACGACGTCCAGAACGCCTTCATGACCGAGAAGGTGCGCGCCATCGTCGCCACCAATGCCTTCGGCATGGGCATCGACAAGCCCAACGTGCGGCTGGTGATCCATCACTCCATGCCGGGCACGCTCGAAGCGTACTATCAGGAGGCGGGGCGCGCCGGGCGGGATGGCAAGCATTCCGACGTCTTTCTCCTGCACGCCTTCCCGGATCGCTTCACGCACGAGTTCTTCATCAAGGGCGCATACCCCGATCGTATGATCGTGGAGCGCATCTACGACCGGCTGCGCAAAATGGCCGACCGTACCGGCGGCGTACAGCTCGACGCCGCGGGCATCGCCGCCGCGCTGCCGGGCAAGGTGAGCGATCGCGAAGTGGAATCGGCACTTCGCATCCTCACGAAAGTGGGTGCGGTGCGATCTGATCCCGATACCGGCACGCGCGTCTTCATCCGCCTGCTCGCCACCGCCGATCGCATCAAGAAGGAACTCGGCGCGCAGGACGCGCAGAAGCTGGAACTGCTGCGCTCCCTCTGGCGTATCGCCACGGACACGCTCTACGACGGCGCCACGCTCGACCTGGCCACCCTTCCGGGTACGTT
>JBBQDT010000142.1:0-11413 GCA_038319955.1 Gemmatimonadales bacterium
CGCGCTCGTAGAAGTCCATGTTCGTGTGATGCATCCGCGTGTCGTAGCCCACGTAGTCCTGAATCGTGTTGAAGCCGGGGAGGCCCAGCGCCGTGAACGACAGGTGATCGGTGTTGCCGATCTTCTCCACGATGTTGCGACGGCCGCCGACGTCCTTCAGCGGCGAAAGCCACGCGTCGAACAGCGACTTCGCGGCGCCATTCCCCTCGCTGTACCATCCGTAGATCGGCCCGGTGCCCGGATCGTTGTTGAGATACACCGACAGCTTCTCGCGCGCCTGGGCATTCGCGTCGCCAGCGTAGTGCCGCTGCACGTACGCCTTCGAGCCCAGCAGCCCCTCTTCCTCGCCGCCCCAGATGGCTGCGCGGATCGTCCGCCGTGGCGCGATGCCCAACGTCTTCAGGATCCGCATCGCCTCGATCAACTCGGCCACGGCATCCGCGTTGTCGGTGGCGCCAGTGGCGGAATGCCATGAGTCGATGTGCGCGCCGAGCAGCACCACTTCATCGCCAATCTGCGGATCCGTGCCCGGCAGCTCGGCGATGACGTTGTAGCCATTGGTGTCGGCGGAGTAGTACTTCGTCTGCACGTTGACACGCAGCTTCACCGGTACGCCGCTCTCCGCGGCGCGCACGATCATGTTGTAGTGCTCCGCCGCGACGATCACCGACGGAATCGAATTGTCGGCCGAGCTCGCGCGATTGCCGAGGACGAACATCGTACCCTCGGTGCCTTCGGTGGGACGCAGCACCACGGCTGCGCCGAGGTCGCGCAGGGTCGGCTGCAGAACCGCGCGGGACAGCGGACCCGCGGCGACATTCGCACGCGGTGCGCCGATGGGGACGGGCTGGTCGCTCTCCGTGGGTTGAAGCCTGTCCTTCGTGATGAAGGCGTCCTGTGGCTTCGTTGCCAACACGATGGCGCCCTTGAGCGAGCCTCCGTGCGCCTTCACGGAATCCGCGTTCGCCAGGCCGCCGATATACACGGGAGATGCGGTGATCTCTCGCGCCATCGACGGCGTCCACGCTTCGGGAAAGCCGATCATCGGGAAGTAGCGCGGCTCGACCACCTCGAGCGTCAGCTTCTCGAGCGTCCATCCCTTGCCATACGGCCACGACTCCGCGTGCACCTTGGAGAGCCCGTATTGCTTGAGCGTCGCCACCGACCAGTCGATCGAACGCTTGAACGCAGGACTCCCGGTGAGCCGCGGCCCGATGACATTGGTGAGATGATTGAACAGCTCCACGACGTGCGAGCGATTCATCCCTTCGTCGCGAATGCGGGCGAGTGTCGCTGCGTCCTGTGCGGTAGCAATGTGCGCGCAGAGGAGCAGGGCAACCGCAGCGGCGGTGCACGTTCGCGTCATATCGGTTTGTCTCGGTGCAGGCAGGTGGCTCGGGAGTCTCAAACTAGCGTCCGGCGCCCGACGTCGGCCAGCATCGCCCGGCGCTGACTCTGGCTTCACGGTGATCGACATCTGGGCGCTTGAACGACAGGAAACCCGCGAGATCCTGGCAACCCTGCTAATTTCTGCCGCATGAACGACCTGCTCGCTGCCCGCACGCAAATGGCGATCTCGCTCGGCTTCCACATCGTCTTCGCCGAGATCGGGATTGCGATGCCGTTGATGATGTTGATCGCGGAATGGCGGTGGCGTCGTACCGGCGATCCCACGTACCTCCAGCTGGCACGTCGCTGGGCCAAGGGCACCGCGATCCTCTTCGCCATCGGCGCAGTGTCGGGCACGGTGCTGTCGTTCGAGCTCGGGCTGCTGTGGCCCGGCTTCATGCGCCTCGCCGGTCCCTTGATCGGAATGCCCTTCTCACTGGAGGGTTTTGCCTTTTTTCTCGAGGCGATCTTCCTCGGCGTCTACCTGTACGGATGGGACAGGGTGAGTCCGCGCGCGCATCTCGCCGCCGGCGCCATGGTGGCGGCAAGCGGCGCCGCGTCGGCGGTGTTCGTCGTGATGGTGAACGCGTGGATGAACACGCCCGCTGGATTCGACCTGTCGCCCGACGGCGCGCTCGTGAACATCGATCCCATCGCGGCGATGCAGAGTCCGGCGGCGTTCCAGCAGGCGCTGCACATGCTGATTGCGGCGTATGCGGCGACGGGACTCGCCGTCGCCGGCGTGCACGCACTCATGCTGCTGCGTGGCGGACCCTCGGCATTCCACACGCGTGCGCTCGGCATCGCGCTGCTCGTCGGCGCGCCGGCCGCCGTGCTGCAACCACTCTCTGGCGACATCAGCGCGCGCGTCGTCGCGGTGACGCAGCCGGTAAAGCTCGCGGCACTCGAGTCGCAGTGGACGACGGAACGTGGAGCACCGCTGCGCATCGGCGGGCTTCCGGACGCCGAGCGTGAACGGACGCGGTGGGCGATCGAGATTCCGTATGGACTCTCGCTGCTCGCCTTTCACGACCCGCACGCCGAGGTGAAGGGGCTCGACATCGTTGCCAAGGCCGATCGTCCGCCCATCGCCGTGGTGCACGTCGCCTTTCAGGTGATGGTCGCCCTCGGTTCGGCGATGGCGCTCGTCGGTCTGTTCGCCGGTTGGGTGACGTGGCGACGCAAGGACGTCACGACAAACCGCACGCTGCTGCGAGCACTCGTGATCGTCACGCCCTTCGGCTTCATCGCCACCGAGGCGGGGTGGATCGTCACCGAGGTGGGACGTCAGCCCTGGGTGGTGCAGGGGATCATGCGCACGTCGGACGCTGTAACGCCAATGCCGGGCCTCGCTGTGCCGATGACGTTGTTCACGCTTCTGTATATCGGACTGGGTGCGATCGTCGTTGCCCTGATGACGTCGCTCGTGCGGGAGACCGCATGACACCGTTCCTCGCGTCCATCGGCCTGCCCGAGATCATCGCCGGCATTCTCGTGCTCGGCCTCAACGCGTACGTCCTCACCGGCGGCGCAGACTTCGGCGGCGGCGTGTGGGATCTCTTCGCGCGAGGCCCGCGCAAGGCGGAACAGCGCGAGCTGATCGCGAAGTCGATCGGGCCCATCTGGGAAGCCAATCACGTCTGGCTGATTCTCGTCGTCGTCATTCTTTTCACGGCATTTCCCGCCGCCTTCGCGACGCTCGGCATCGTGCTCCACATTCCGCTGTCGCTGATGCTCGTCGGCATCGTGCTGCGCGGGTCGTCGTTCGTGTTTCGGAGCTATGGCTCCACGCACAAGGGCGCGCAGCGCCGCTGGGGACGCGTCTTCGCCATCGCGAGCATCGTCACGCCGGTGCTGCTCGGCATCATCGTCGGCGCGATTGCGACGGGCGCCGTGGGGGGCGCTGCTTCCACGCTTCCGACGAAAGCCGGCGCACCGAGCGCGAATGCGAGCTTCAACTCGGTGTTCGTGGCGCCATGGCTCGCGCCTTTCCCGCTCGCGGTGGGTGCGCTCGCGCTGGCCATGTTCGCCTTTCTCGCCGCGGTCTATCTCGCGTACGCCGCCACCGATGACGCCCTCCGCGACGACTTCCGGCGTCGCGCGCTCGGCGCCGCCGTCGCGATGTTCGTCGCGGCATTCGGTGGGCTTGGCGTGGCGCAGATGCATGCGCCGTCGGTCAGTCGCGACCTGACGTCGGGGTTTGCCTTGTACTTCCAGGTGGCGACAGGCATCGCGGCTGTGTCGGCCATCGCCGCACTGTGGACGCGCCGGTGGGCCGTCGCGCGGATTGCGGCGGTCGCGCAGGTGTCGCTCATCCTCTGGGGCTGGGTGGTGGTGCAGTATCCGTACGTCATTCCGCCCTCGCAGACGTTGCGGGCGACGGCGGCGCCGCGGATCACGCTGGTGTTGCTGCTCTACGGACTCGTGGGCGGCAGCCTGATCCTGTTTCCATCGCTGGTCTATCTCTATCGGACGTTCGCGGCGCGCGACGCCGAATCAGCGCAGATCGAGCAGGCGCCGAGGGGCTAACCGCCGGCGAACTCGCGGTTCGGCCGGTTCCGCGGTATCGCGCGGAGTGCGCGCCACAACCCACTCGCCAATCGCCACCCCCGCGCACATATTCGCCGCGCTCAGTGTTCGAAACGCAGTGTCGTGAACACCAAGGAGGAATTCGGTGCAAGCAGAGGTCTACGACGCGATCGTGGTGGGGTCCGGTATCTCGGGCGGATGGGCGGCCAAGGAGCTCACGGAGAAGGGACTGCGCGTCCTCCTGCTCGAGCGCGGCCGCAATGTCGAGCACATCAAGGACTACATCAACGCCACCAAGGCGCCCTGGGAATACCTCCACCGCGGCGGTCGCACCAAGGCGATGGAAGAGGAGTATCAGGTCCTCAAGCGCGACTATCCGCTCAACGAGAAGAACCTCGAGTTCTGGGTGAAGGACAAGGAGTCGCCCTACACCGAGGTCAAGCGCTTCGACTGGTATCGCGGCTATCAGGTTGGCGGACGCTCCCTCCTGTGGGGACGCCAGAGCTACCGGCACTCCGACTTCGACTTCGGCGCCAACGTCAAGGAAGGCATCGCCATCGACTGGCCGATTCGCTACGACGAGATCGCGCCGTGGTACGACAAGGTGGAGAAGCACTCCGGCATCTCCGGCTCGCGCGACGGACTCGCCCAGCTCCCCGACGGACAGTTCCAGCCCGCCATGCCGCTCAACTGCGGCGAGGAGATGGTCTCGAACAAGTTGAAGAAGGCGTTCAACGGCACGCGGCACCTGATTCCCGGCCGCACCGCGAACGCCACCAAGCAGCTCGAAGGGCGCAACGCCTGCCAGTACCGCAACGCCTGCTGGCTCGGCTGCCCCTACGGCGCGTACTTCAGCACGCAGTCGTCCACGCTGCCCGCCGCGGCGAAGACCGGCAAGCTCACGCTCAAGCCGTGGTCCATCGTCAGCGAGGTCATCTTCGACAAGGACAAGAAGCGCGCAACCGGCGTGCGCGTCATGGACGCGGTCTCCGAGAAGATGACCGACTACTCGGCCAAGGTCATCTTTCTGTGCGCGTCGACGATCAACTCCACGTGGCTGCTGCTCCGCTCCGCCACCGACGTATGGCCCGGTGGACTCGGCTCGAGCTCCGGTGAGCTCGGCCACAACCTGATGGACCACCACTTCCGTTGCGGCGCCGAAGGCCAGCTCGAAGGGATGGAGGACAAGACCTACTACGGCCGCCGCCCCACCGGCTTCTACATCCCGCGCTACCGCAACCTCTTCGGCGACAAGCGCGATTATCTCCGCGGCTTCGGCTATCAGGGCAGCGCGGGACGCGAGGGCTGGTCGCGCGCCGTGAAGGAGCTCGGCGTGGGTGGTGCGTTCAAGGACGAGATGGCGCTGCCGGGCAACTGGACCATTGGCGCCACCGCGTTCGGCGAGATGCTGCCGAACCACGCGAACCAGATCTCGCTCGACTCCACGAAGAAGGACAAGTGGGGCATGCCGGTCATCGCGATCGACTGCGCCACGGGCGAGAACGAGGCGCGCATGCGCAAGGACATGATCGCCGACATGGCCGAGATGCTCGAGCGCACCGGCGTGAAGAAGGTGAAGACGTACGACAACGAATACTTCCCCGGCATGGGCATCCACGAGATGGGCACGGCCCGCATGGGCAAGGACCCGAAGACGTCGGTGCTCAATTCGCACAACCAGGTGTGGGATGCGCCGAACGTGTTCGTCACCGACGGCTCGTGCATGACGTCGGCGGCATGCGTGAATCCGTCGCTGACGTACATGGCGCTCACGGCTCGCGCGGCGGAGTTCGCCGTGAACGAGCTCAATCGCCGCAACCTCTGACCGGACGACCATCATGACAGAGAGCGAGGAGATCCGGCTGCTCAATCGTCGCGAGGCCATTCGTCGCGTGAGCTTCATGCTCGGCGGCGTCGCGTTTGTCGGCGGTACGAGCCTGATGACGGCATGCGAGAAGGCCGCCAGCCCGAGCGCCGATTCGGCCAAGGCCGTGGCGGAGAAGTTCAGCGCGGAGGACATCGCGTATCTCGACGAGATCGCGGATACGATCCTTCCCACCACGGCGAAGAGTCCCGGCGCGAAGGCCGCGAAGACCGGTGCGTTCATGGCACTCATGGTCACGGACAGCTACGGCCCCGATGAGCAGAAGCGCTTTCGCGACGGCATGAAGACGCTGGACGACGCGAGCAAGAAGGCGAACAAGGTCGGCTTCATGCAGGCGACGCCGGAGCAGCGCACGGCACTGCTCACGTCGCTCGACCTGGAGCAGAAGCGCGTGATGGACGGCAAGGAGGCGGCGGAGCGCAAGAAGAAGGGTCTCGCTCCATTGGCGACCGCGGAGACGGCCCCCGCCGGCGGCGCGCACCTGCCGGATGAACGGCAGGAAGCCCAGATAGGCTCCGAGGCTGGCGGCGCCGCGGCCATCACGGCCGACACGCCGACGCACTACTTCCGCATGATGAAGGAGCTGGCCTGTCTCGGTTTCTTCACCTCGGAGATCGGCTACAACAAGGCGATGCGCTACGTGGAATCGCCGGGCAGGTTCGAGCCGTGCATTCCGTACACGAAAGGCGAGCCGGCGTGGGCACCGCATGCATAGGTGAGAAAGCGCTATTGTCGCCCCGAGCGCAGCTGGTGGTGTCGCCCCGAGCGGAGCGAGGGGCCTGCTCTTCATGGAAGCTGACCCACTGAGTCTTCCGGCAACTCCGCGGCGCGTGCGCGAGATCGCACGCGTCGCGCAGCTGCCACCGCACGTTCGACGCCGCGCACTGACGATCGTCGATGCCACGCCCGATACTCCGGCGTGGCATCGCTTTTTGTCACGCGTCCTGCTGCTGCTCGGCGCGGGTCTCGTGCTCTCCGGCGTGGTCTGCTTCGTTGCATACAACTGGGACCGCGTCGGACCGTTCGCGAAGTTCGGCGTCATCGAGCTGGCGATCGTCATCACGACCATCGTCGCCTGGCGCAAGCTGCCGCGCCTCGCCGGACAGGTGGCACTTGCCGCGAGTGCCGTGTTCGTCGGGCCGTTGCTCGCGTTGTACGGCCAGGTCTACCAGACCGGCGCTGATCCCTATGGGCTCTTTCTCGGCTGGCTCCTCCTGATCCTGCCATGGGTCATCGCCGCCGAGTTCGGCCCGCTGTGGATATTCGCCCTCGGCCTGCTCGACGTGAGCGTGATGCTCTATTGGGGACAGGTGCTGGAGAAGGGCACCCTGCGCGACGCGCTGCCCGTCGTGATCGGTGGCATTCACGCCCTGGCGCTCGTCGCGTACGAAGCGCAACGCACGTTGACGGTTCGTCGCACGCCGCACCTCATCGCCATCGTCGGCGTTGTCGCGCTGCTCATTTCGGCATCCATCTGGGTGCTCGACGACGCTCGCAACGCGGCGCACACGCTGGGGACTGTCGCGTTCGCGGCGGCGATCATCGTCGCGTTCATGTTCTATCGACGCGTGCGTCCCGATCGCTTCATGGTGACGATCGCCGTTGCTGCGGCGATGGCATGGTTCGCGATCGCCATCGGCAGGATCGTGTTCGAAGATCTCCATCTCGACATCATCGGCGGCTTCGTGATGGCGGTCGTCGTGCTCGGGGAAGTCGCGCTCGGCCTGCGCTGGTATCGCGCTTCGCCGGAGCGATAGATGCGACTCACCGTCGACGAGCTGATGACGCGCCTGCGCTCCGAAGGGCTCGGGAGTGACGACGACACGCGCGCCGTCGGCGATGTGCTACGTGCGCGTGCGCACGACGACATGCCGGTGTACCTGCGCGCACTGGTCGGCCTCGGCGCGTGGGTGGCGACCCTTCTCCTGATCGGCTTCTTCTACTCACTCCACCTGCTCGACGACAAGAGCAGCGCTCTCGTCTTCGGCATCGTGCTCGTCGTCGGTGCGGTGTGGCTTCGCCTCGGTGCACGCGGCGATTTCTGGAGAAACACGGCCGTCGCCGCCAGCTTTGCCGGACAGGGACTGATCGTCGCCGCGGTCGATTTGCTCTGGCGCACCAATGCCACGGCATTCGCCGTCGCGGCACTCCTGTCGGTCGTCATGATGGTGACGATGCCCGACCCACTGCACCGATTCGTCTCGGCCATGATCGCCGTGGGCACAACAGCCGCGACCCTCACCGCGCTCGAGGTCACGCACGCGCTGGACGTGACCGCATTGCTCGCGGTGGTCGTTCTGGCGTGGACGTGGCGCATGGACCTCATTCGCCGTTCGGACAGTGTCACCGAGGCGTTGGCGCCCATCGGCTACGGGCTGGCCGTCGGACTGTTCGGCATCTGCCTGTTCGGCGCATTCTCTTCGGTGCTCGTCGGCGGTCGTGCGCACGCGGCAGCGCTGGGCGCCATCACGACGGATGGCGTTGCGTTGGCGCTCGCGGCCCTGGTACTGGTCATCCTTCGAGAGCACGACACGACGCCGAGCAGCGTGGCCGGTGTGGCGATACTCCTGGTCATCGCGCTGTTCGCCGTCATCACGATGGATAGCCCCGGCATCCTCATCGGTGTGGCGATGCTCCTCCTCGGCTTCGATCGTCGGAACGTCGTGTTGATCGAGCTCGCGGCCGCATATCTCATCGTCTTCGGCGCTGCGAACTACTACAGCATGGACCTCACACTGCTCGAGAAGTCGGGGATCCTGGTCGGGAGTGGCGCTCTGTGTCTCGCTGCGCGCCTGCTCGTCGATCGCCTGCTCGAGCCGGGCAAGACGGCGTTGCCGGAATGAGGCGCGTTCTCGTGGCCGTGGGATTGGTGCTGGCTCTCGCTGCGCCGAACGCGGCCATCTGGCAGAAGGAACGCGTGCTCGCGTCGGGTACGCCGATGCTGCTGGAGCTCGCCCCTGTCGACCCGCGGTCGCTCATGCAGGGCGACTACATGCGCCTCGACTATGCGATCGCGCGTGGCATGAACGCACAGAAGGGATGGCCGCGCGATGGCCTGCTGGTGGTGACGGTGGATTCCGTGGGCGTCGCGCGATACCTGCGCCGTGACGAACCGAGCGTGCCGCTCGCGGCCGGAGAGCGCGTACTGCGCTACCGCATGCGCGACGGTCGTGTTCGTGTCGGATCCGATGCGTTCCATTTTCAGGAAGGGCTCGCGCCGCACTACTGGACGGCACGCTACGGCGAGCTCCGCGTGGACGCGGGTGGGACGAGTGTGTTGGTCGGCCTTCGTGACAAGGATCGCGCCCGACTGCGCTGAGATAGCAACGGCAGGAGGGACGAGCCGAGTTGCGAGCATCCCATCCCAACGGTATCAATGCTCGGAACCCTTCATGTCAGTTCACGCACGCAACGGACTGTGTCAATGCTCGACCCACGCGTCATGAGAGCGGCCTTCTTCATTGCGGCAGCAGCACTCGTCGCCTGCAAGCCCGCCCCGCAGGGCGCGGATACCACCGCAAAGGTCGCCGCACCGGCCGTCGTCGCGGTCAACCGCGATAGCGCACCGCACCCCGCGTGGTCGAAGAGTGCTGTCATCTACGAAGTGAACGTGCGGCAATACACTCCGGAGGGCACGCTTGCCGCGGCCCAGACGCATCTGCCACGACTGAAACAGCTCGGCATCGACATGCTGTGGGTCATGCCCGTCCAGCCCATCGGCAAGAAGAATCGAAAGGGAATACTCGGCAGCTACTACGCGGTCTCCGACTACACCGCCGTGAATCCCGAGTTCGGCACCAAGGCCGACTTCAAGGCGTTCGTCGACGCCGCGCATGCGCAGGGCATGAAGGTGCTGCTCGACTGGGTGGCGAACCATACTGCGTTCGACCACACATGGATCACGCAGCACAAGGACTACTACGTCACAAGGGCCGACGGCACGATCATCAACGCGCGCGACAACGAGGGCCACGACACCGACTGGACCGATGTCGCCGAGTTGAACTACGAGAACCCGGCGATGCGGACGGCGATGATCGCCGACATGCGCTACTGGGTGGACTCGATGAACATCGATGGCTTCCGCTGCGACGTCGCCGGCGGCGCGCCCACCGATTTCTGGGTCGACGCCAAGCGTGAGCTCCAGAAGTCGAAGCCGGATCTGTTCTTCCTCGCGGAGTCGGAAGATCCCATGATCCACGCGGCGTTCGACATGACGTACGGGTGGGAGCTGCATCACCTCCTCAACGACATCGCCCAGGGCAAGAAGACGACGGCCGCACTGACGACCTACTTCGCGAAGCAGGACACCACCTTCGGGAAGTCAGCCTATCGGATGTACTTCACCAGCAATCACGACGAGAACAGCTGGAACGGCTCCGAGTTCGAGCGCATGGGTGCGAACCACATGCCGGCATACATCCTCGCCGCGACGGTGCAGAACTCGATGCCGATGCTGTACTCGGGGCAGGAGGTGAGCCTCAAGAAGCGGCTGCGGTTCTTCGAGAAGGACACCGTGGACTGGAAAGGTCCGTCGCTGGCGAGCTTCTACCGCGCGGTGTTCGACCTCAAGCATCACGAACCGGCGCTGGCGAACGGCCAGTGGGGCGGGGCGCAGACGGTGTTGTCGACCAACGGTGGCGATCGCGTGTACGCGTTCACGCGCACGCAGGGTCCGAACACGGTGCTGACCGCGGTCAACTTCGGCGACTCGGCGGTGAAGGCCGCATATCAAGGACTCACACAGCCGGGTGAGTACGCTGACTGGTTCTCGAAGTCAAAGATGTCGCTTGCCGCGACCGGCGCGGTGGACATTCCGGCGCATGGATACCGGGTGCTCGTGCGCTGAGCCCATCACATCCCGGCCCGCGCCCGCTGGAATTGCACCACGAGGTCGGTCGTCGACCAGAGCTGTACATCCGACCCTGAGCCGTACCGAATCGGCACCACCTTGCCGTTGCGCACGTCGTAGCTCCACAGCTCACTGTGGAAGCCCGACGCCTCGACGGCCCACAACACCAACGACGCCGCACCGCCTACCTCGTGTGCGTACTCCTTCGTCGCCGAATCCAGCGCCCCGATCGGACCCAGGTCCGCCAACCGATTCATCGCGCCGATGAGAAAGAGATTGTTCTCGCGTCCCCACACGACACGAGGGCTGTGATATCGGTCGCGGTCGAAGTCCCGCCACACTGACGGCGACGCATACGCATCGTTCGCCACCACCGGCCCCACGCTGTCGATCAACAGCCCAATCGGATAGCGAAGCGCGAACGGCCGCACGTCGCGCAGCACAGCAGTGCGCGCCTTCGCATCCGGAAAGCGGCGCGGCTGCTCCTCCGTGTCGCCGAGGAAGAGGCGCGTGGCCACATCGCTGTTCATGACGGGAATCGGGCGACCGCTGCCATCGAGCGCGATCGCCAGGAAGGTCAGCCCACCTGTGTCCACACGCGCCCTCGCGAGCGCCGCCGACCAATACGCACGATCGACGTCGTTCATCGCCGCGAGCCGCGCCGACACGCGCTCCCGCACCGCCGCCGCCGAGAGGTGCACCTCGAAATGGCGACTCGCCATGCGCCACGTTTCGATCGCGTCGCGCAACTGCCCGCG
>JBBQDT010000143.1:0-11332 GCA_038319955.1 Gemmatimonadales bacterium
ACGAAGCGCTGCCGCGTGCTCGGCTTCAGGTCCTTGAGCACGTGCTGGTAGCCCGGATTGTACGACACCACCAACTGGAAACCCGGCGCGGCCTCGACCATCTCGCCAGTCTTTTCAATGGGAAGCATCCGGCGATCGTCGGTGAGTGGGTGGATCACCACCACCACGTCCTGCCGCGCTTCCACCACCTCGTCGAGGTAGCAGATTGCGCCCGCGCGCGCGGCGCGCGTCAATGGACCGTCTTGCCAGACCGTCTCCCCGTCACGAACCAGCCAGCGCCCTGTCAGATCGCTCGCCGAGAGGTCGTCGTGACATGCCACCGTGACGAGGGGCCGGCCGAGCCGCCACGCCATGTGCTCGACGAAGCGGGTCTTGCCGCATCCCGTCGGGCCCTTGAGCATGACGCCAAGGCCGCGCTGGTGACATTCCTCGAAGACGGCGATCTCGTCCTCGATCGGGATGTAAAAGGGCTCCGGTCCTCCCGGCTGCCGGAGGCCGTCGGACACGCTACGCGAAAGGCTCGCCGTCATTTGAGTCGTCAAACCGGCTCTGACCCCACCGCGGTCCATGTCGCCGGCGCCGTTCTCCGCTTCGGCGCGAGGAAGAAGAAGTCGTAGAGATAGAGTCCGACGCCGAGGACGAACAACAGCCCCGTGGCGAGCACCATGAGAAAGTGCACCTGAATCTTGCTCTGCGTCTCCAGGTACCCGAGGCCCATGATCCGCTCGAGGTACGTCTGTCCGATGCCCGCGGCCGCAAACGCCATGGTCATGCCGAACATGCCGGCCATCTGGAGCCAGAAAGCCCAGAGCCCGACGGGCGACTCACCCGCGTCCTGGTCATGGCCAAAGAGGCCCGGGGTGGCGTAGCTGATCATCGCCAGCACGATCATCACGTACGCTCCGAAGAACGCCATGTGGGCGTGCATCGCGGTGATCATCGTGCCATGCGTCCACCGATTGACGGACGGCCACGTGTGCGCCAGACCCAAGATGCCCGCGCCGAGCGCGGAAAAAATCGCGCTGCCGATCGTCCAGTGGAGCGCCATGCGATTCGGATGCGAAAATCCCGAACGACGCATTGCCATGTACGCATAGATGGCCATCCCGAGAAACGCGAGCGGCTCCAGCGCGCTGAAGAATCCGCCGAACACCAACCAGTAGCTGGGCACCCCAATCCAGTAGTAATGGTGTGCCGTACCGAGGATCCCCGCGATGAACGTGAGACCAACGATGACATAGAGCCACTTCTCCATCACTTCACGGTCGGCCCCGGAGAGACGGATCAGCAGATAGGCGAGAAGTCCGCCCTGCACCATCTCCCACACCCCCTCCACCCAGAGATGCACCGTCCACCACCGGTAGTAGATGCTCACCGTGTAGTTGTCGTACGAGAGCAGCGCGGGCAGGTAGAGGACGGCAGTGAGCGCGAGTCCCGAAACGAGCACCGTCTCCGTCGTGGTGAGCCGCTTCACCTTCCAGATGGTCATTCCGATGTTGTACAGGAACATGAGCATGACCACCACGATCGCGAGCTTCACCGGCATCGGCTGCTCCAGCAGCTTGTTCCCCTGCGTCCAGCCGAAGAGGTAGCCCACCACCGCCGTTACTCCCGCGAGCGTCCAGAGCCCGAGCGACCAGTAGGCCAGGCGAGGAGAATGCAGCTCGGTGCGCGACTCCTCGGGCACCAGCCAGTACGTGGCGCCCATGAAGCCGGTGAGTACCCAGACAATGAGGAGATTGGTGTGGATCTCCTTGCTCACGTCGAAGGGAAGGAACGCCTTGAGCGGGTCGGGACCCAGATACTTGGTGATCGCGAGGAGCCCGAAGACCATCTGCAGCCCGTAGAGAAGCAGCGCCACCACGAAGTAGGGATACGCGACAGCCTGGGTGCGATAACGCATGTCTGCTCCTCCCTACTTCAAGGTCATGAGATAGGCGACGAGTGCGTCGACCTGGGCCGGCGCGAGCGATTGGGCGAATCCGGCGGGCATGATCGATTGTCCGTTGCTCGAGTACGTCGGACCGTGCACGACGTACGCGCTGGGATTGACGATCGATTCGCGAATGTACGCGGCGGCGTCCGTGGCCGTGCCGCGATAGTCGGCCGCCTTCAGGTGCGTGGCTGCCATCTCGGCGATCCCGGCGAGCGAGGGGCCCACCATGTTCACGCCCATCACGGTGGAGTGGCAGGCAAAGCAGCCCGGCGACGACTGTCTGAAGAGGGACTGACCAACGGCAACGGGATCGTTCGATGCCGGTTGAGGAGCGGCACCACCAATGTTGGTGCCCGGAATCGTGGCGCCCGACACCAGAATCGGACGCGGTGGCCAGCCTTGCGTGTCGATCTTCCCCACCCAGCTGAGGAAGGCGATCACCTGGTCAATTTCCGCGGGCGACAGGTTCTGATTCGGCATGATCCGCCGATCCCGTTCCTCGTTGTAGAACTTCGTGGGGTCCGCCAGGAACGCGCGCAGATACGGCGCCCCGCGCTGCTCGGCGATTTTGGTCAAGTCGGGCGCGTAGTACGCTCCTTCACCGAGCAGCGTGTGACAGTTGATGCAGTCCTTTCGATGCCACACATGCTTGCCGGCGATCACCTCAGGGGTGATCTGATCGGAGTGCGTGAGCTTGGGAAACTGGCGGTGACCGTCGACGGTGAGCCCGATGAAGATCAGGGAGAACACGCCGGTCGAACCGAGGAAGAAGGCGCGCGTCTGTCGCTTGGTGATGGGGCCCACGGGCTAGACGCCGATGTGACGATAGTAGCGCACGGCCATGAATGCGCCGTAGCTACCCGCGACTGTCATCAAGAGCACGACCAGCAAACAAAGTGCGCGAGTGAGGGCTGCAGCACGCGGGTCGGGTGGTGCTGCGTGGAAACTCTCCATCTACGGCCTCCGGTGGGCACGAGCGGACAGCTGACAAAAGTCCGAAACGGGCTCTGCATATATCACACCGCTTCCTGTGCAGCGCGACGAATGTGAGCTGCACCGATCACGGTCCCGCATCGTGCAACCGCCGCGGCGCAGAGGATCTCTGCGTGTCCAGGTCAGAGGTAGTCGATGTCGCGCGCCTGGTCTCGCCAGACGGCCGGAGGAACGAGCAACACTGGAATTGACAACTGCGCGGTGACGGCGGCCGACAGCGAACCCCAAATCGATTCGCCGTGCTCGCTTGCTGCCCGCGTTCCGAGGATCACCAGCTCAGCGTCCGAATCGATTGCCTGTCGTACGATTGCGGCGACCGCGTCTGGATTCGTCACGGTGAGTCCCTCCACCGTGACGCCGGCCCAGGCGGCGGCGTTACGCTGAAGGACGTCGACATCGTGGTCAACAGATCGCTGCATGCGCGCCGAATCTCCGGCGGGATCTGCGCCAGCGTCGACGTGGAAGGCGGTCAGGGCTGCACCGGCGCCTGTCGGAACCGGCTTGCGAAGCGCGGAAGACCATGAGAGCGCCACGAGCAACGAGCCTCGTGCTGCTTCCGACTTGTCGATGGCCACGAGTGCCCGCTGCATCGGTATTGAAAGCGGCCGAGTGACGACCAACACCGGAACGAGAGTGTGTGTGATGCATGCGTACGCCGTGCTGCCGATCGGTCGGTCCGACGCCGCCTTCCGCTCTCCGCTGCGCCGCCCGAGCACAACCACATCCGCCTTGACCTTGTCGGCGAGTGAGGAAATGGCCCGACTTGGTTCTCCAGAGACGAGGTGGATCGTGGGTTGCGTCGTGCCACCCACGCGCTCGAGCGCCTTTGCGATCTCCCGCTGGTATTCGGCCTGACGGCCCGTCTCTGTGGTCTGCGCATCCGGAGGTGAGGACACATGAGTAACGTGCAGTTTTGCTCCGGCCGCGTCGGCCAGCCGCATGGCCGTCTCGACGGCGGCATCCGAGGTCTCCGTGAGATCGGTAGCGACGAGAATCGTTTCCAGTGTCAACAGGCGCATAAGCGGACTCTCGATGCCATAGGCATCCCTGGGTGGACAGATTGTGCCGCGTGCGTGCGGCGCGGCAATGACGCTCGTGTACCATCATCTGCGACGACCGTACCAGAGACAGAATGTAGTCCGATCGGTAGACTCCTGAGGGTGCGAGCAAGCGCCGACCGAGAGTACGAGGCATCACGATGACGAAAGCCACTGCGCGGGGACTCCTCGAGCCACTCTATCTTTTGCCGTTCGATCATCGGCATTCGTACATCTCCGGGATGTGCCATTTCACTCCGCCGCTCACTGCGGAGCAGCGCGCCGTAGTGACGGCGAGCAAGCGGGTCATCTACGACGGCTTCCTCGAGGCCGTTGCCAACGGGCTGCCCAAAGACCGCGCCGGTATTCTGGTGGACGAAGAGTTCGGCGCCGAGATTCTCCACGATGCTGCGCGACGAGGGTGTGTCACGGCGCTCTCGACCGAGATCAGTGGATCCGAGGAGTTCGAGTTCGAGTTCGGTGACGACTTCGCCGCGCACATCGAGGCCATTGCGCCGACGTTTGCCAAGGTGCTGGTCCGCTACAATCCTGAAGGCGACGCGGCGCTCAACGCGCGGCAGACAGCCCGACTGGTGCGGCTGTCCGACTATTGCCGCAGCGCGGGCCAGTTGTTCATGTTCGAGTTGCTGGTACCCGCAACTCCGGGGCAACTTGCGCGCGTCGGTGGGAAGCAAGCCAGCTACGATCTCGACCTTCGGCCAGCGTTGATGCTCGAGACGATTCGCTCACTACAGGACGCTGGCGTCGAGCCAGACATCTGGAAGATCGAGGGACTCGATCGCCGCGAGGATTGCGCGGCAGTCGTTTCCACGGCGAGGCGCGGAGGTCGGAGCCGCGTTGGCTGCATCGTGCTCGGCCGCGGCGCCGACGAGCAGAAGGTGGTTGCGTGGCTCGAAACGGCCGCCTCGGTCCCGGGATTCATCGGCTTCGCGGTAGGACGGACCACGTTCTGGGACGCGCTTGCCGACTTCCTTGCCCACCGTGCGACGCGCGAGGAAGCGGTCTCGCGTATCGCGCATCGGTATCAGGAGTGGGCGGCGATCTTCGAGCGGCGACAACCATGACGATCAGCCCTCTTGCCGGACACGCACCTCCACCCGAGATGCTGCTCGATGTGTCCAGGCTTGTCACGGCGTACTACGAGGAGGTTCCCGACCCCACGGTACCCGCCGAGCGAGTCGCTTTCGGCACGTCCGGCCATCGCGGGTCGGCGTTCGACCGAACCTTCAACGAATCGCACGTGATCGCCATCAGCGAAGCCATCTGGCGCTACCGCCGCAAGGAAGCCATCGATGGTCCGCTCTTTCTCGGCGTCGACACGCACGCGTTATCGTTGCCCGCGTGTGCCACGGCGGTCGAGGTGCTGGCGGCACATGGCGTCGATATCATGCTCGCGGAGGGCGACGAATACACGCCCACACCGGCGGTGTCGCACGCCATTCTCTGCTACAACCGTGGGCGTGCTACGGGATTGGCCGACGGCATTGTGATCACGCCCTCCCACAATCCGCCAGATAACGGCGGGTTCAAGTACAACGCGTCCAACGGTGGACCGGCCGACAAGACTGTCACCAACTGGATCGAAGCGCAGGCCAATGAGCTGTTGGAGAACGGTCTGGACGGCGTGAAGCGTATGCAGTCCGCAAAAGCGTTGCGCGCCAATACGACGCACCGCTACGACTACCTCAATACATACGTTCGGGATCTGGGGAACGTCGTCGACATGGAAGCGATTCGCGCTGCGAGCATTCGACTGGGCGTCGATCCACTCGGTGGCGCAGGCGTTCACTACTGGGCGCCCATCGCGGACTTCTATCATCTCGACCTCACCGTCGTGAGCGACGTGGTGGATCAGACATTCCGGTTCATGACGGTCGATTGGGACGGCAAGATCAGGATGGACCCGTCATCACCGTACGCCATGCGGCGTCTGATCGGCCTGAAAGACAAGTTCGACATCGCGTTCGCGTGTGACACCGATCATGATCGGCACGGGATTGTCGCGGCGAGCGCGGGTCTGCTCCCGCCCAATCACTATCTCTCGGCGGCCATTCAGCACCTCATGCAGCATCGACCAGCGTGGCCCACGAATGCGGGGGTTGGCAAGACGGTGGTGAGCAGCGACATGATCGATCGCGTCACGGCGAGCCTTGGCCGTCGGCTGCATGAAGTGCCCGTCGGCTTCAAGTGGTTCGTCGACGGCCTGCGTGACGGCACACTCGGGTTCTGCGGCGAAGAGAGCGCTGGCGCGTCGTTCCTGCGCCGCGACGGAACCGTATGGACGACGGACAAGGACGGGATTGTCCCCGCGCTGCTCGCGGCGGAGATGACTGTTGTTGCGGGTCGTGACCCCGGAGAGCTCTACGCAGACTTGACGCGCGATTTCGGCGAGCCGGCATACGATCGGGTCGAGGCACCCGCGACCCCAGTGCAGAAGAAACGGCTCTCAGCGCTGTCGTCGAAGGAGGTTCACTGCACCGAGCTCGCGGGCGACACCGTCACGAGCATCATCAGCGAGGCGCCCGGCAACCACGAGCCCATCGGCGGCGTGAAAGTCATCACGGCGTCAGGCTGGTTCGCCGCTCGGCCGTCGGGAACCGAAGATATCTATCGGATCTATGCGGAGAGCTTTCAGGGCAGGGAGGCGTTGGGACGCATCATCGCCCAGGCGCAGTCGATCGTCGACGCGGCCCTGGCGGTGGGAGGCGAACAATGACAACGCAGTCGTCGATTCGCGGATGGACCTCGAGATGACACACATCGATCACCGCCCGGCGCCTTCCGATGCACTGGTCGTGTTCGGCGTGACGGGTGACCTCGCCCACAAGAAGATATTCCCGGCACTTTATGAAATGGTGAACAGTGGCACGCTCACCGTTCCCGTCATCGGTGTGGCCTCTTCTTCAATCACGGTCGACCAGCTTCGCGACCGCGCCGCCGACGGGATCGCACGTTCCGGCATCGCGGTGGACAGGGCCACGCTGAAGCGATTACTGGGCCTGCTCGCATACGTGTCCGGCGACTACGCGGACGCGAACACGTTCTCGACGCTCAAGCAGGCGCTGGGGAAGGCACAGCGGCCCGCGCACTATCTGGCCATTCCGCCAGAACTCTTCGCCACGGTGATCGAAGGGCTCGGGGCCGCGAACCTCACGGACCAGGCGCGCGTCATCGTCGAGAAGCCATTTGGTCGCGATCTGGCTTCGGCGCGCAGACTCAACGCCGTAGCACATGCCGCATTTCCCGAGGATGCGATCTTCCGTATCGATCACTATCTGGGGAAGGAAGAGATCATGAACATTCTCTACTTCCGATTCGCCAATTCCTTTCTCGAGCCGATCTGGAATCGCAACTACATTGCGAGCGTGCAGATCACGCTTGCAGAACGGTTCGGCGTGCACGATCGCGGCGCGTTCTACGAGACCGCCGGTTGCCTGCGCGACGTGGTCGAGAATCACATGTTTCAGATCGTTGCCCTCCTCGCCATGGAACCACCGGTGGACCGGAACTATGGAGCGGTTCATACGGAGAAGGCCAAGGTCTTCGAGGCAATGCGGCCGCTCACGTCTCGCGATCTCGTGCGCGGTCAATACGCGGGTTACCGCAAGGTTCCGCATGTGGCGAGAGATTCCGATGTCGAGACATACTGCGCGCTGCGACTCTTCATCGATTCGTGGCGATGGGATGGCGTGCCATGGTACCTGCGCTCTGGCAAGTGTCTCCCGGAAACGGCCGCCGAGGTGATCGTTCAGCTCAAGCCGCCGCCGTCGAGGTTGTTTGGCGATTCGCACCCGAGCACCGGCGAGGCCAACTATCTGCGTTTTCGCCTTTCGCCGAATGCCGCCATCGCTCTGGCCGCTCGTGTCAAGAAATCCGGCAAGGAGTTCGTGGGTGAACAGAAGGAGCTCTATCTCCTCGAGGGGTCGCGTGGCAACGCGTCGCCGTATGAGCGCCTGCTGAGTGATGCGATGGCTGGAGAGGGCGCGCTGTTCACCCGCGAAGACGCGGTCGAGGCGGCGTGGGCTGTCGTCGACAAGGTTCTAAAACGGCACTCGGACGTCATCCAATACAAACGCGGCAGTTGGGGGCCGCCAAAGGCCGACGCCCTCATCGCCAGTCCCGGAGGGTGGCACAATCCCGTGCTGGACCGCAGTCGCAAATAGAGGCTCGGCACACTGGTGACCGAGCGCCTGCTACAGGAGTTTCGATGAAAGCAACACAACAGCTGCACGATCTGGGTCAGAGTCTCTGGCTCGACAACATTACACGCGGCATCCTGAACGACGGAACGCTGGAGCGCTATATCCGCGAGCTTTCGATCACCGGGCTCACGTCCAATCCAACGATCTTCGACCATGCCATCACGTCTGGCGATTCCTACGACGACGGCATCAGGAGAAAGTCGGTCGAGGGCAAGGTCGGTGAGCCGCTGTTCTTCGAGCTGGCACTCGAGGATCTCACGCGCGCCGCGGATCTGTTCCGTCCGATTCACGACCGCACGAGCGGCGTTGACGGCTGGGTGTCGTTGGAGGTATCCCCGCTGCTGGCAAACGACACCGCGCGCACGATTGCATCGGCGGCCGCTTTGCACGCTCGGGCTGGGCGTCCGAACCTGTTCATCAAGATCCCGGGAACGGCCGAGGGCATTCCGGCCATCGAGCAGTCGATCTTCAGCGGCGTGGCCGTCAACGTGACGCTGTTGTTCTCCGCGGCGCAGTATGTCGCCACGGCCGGTGCGTACATGCGCGGGATCGAGCGGCGCATCGCGGCTGGCCTGGACCCGCGGGTTGGTTCCGTTGCCTCGTTGTTCGTCAGTCGCTGGGATGTGGCGGTGAAAGACACCGTGCCAGCGCGTCTGCACAATCGACTCGGCATCGCGGTCGCGCAGCGCACGTACCGTGAGTATCGCCGCGTGCTCGCATCGCCGCGCTGGGCCACGCTCGCCGCGGCGGGCGCACTCCCGCAACGATTGCTGTTCGCGAGCACCGGCACAAAGGATCCCAACGCATCAGACACACTCTACGTCGAGGCGCTTGCCGCTCCCGACACCATAAACACCATTCCGGCAAAGACGCTCCTCGCCTTTGCCGACCACGGCAAAGTCAGCGATGCACTGTCCGCCGATGGTGGCGACGCCGACGCGGTCCTCGCCGAATTCGCGGCGGCCGGTGTGGACGATGCCGCCGTCGCCGACCAGCTCCAGCGCGACGGGGCCGCGGCATTTGACGCGTCGTGGAAGGACCTTCTGGACCGTCTGGCTCAAAAGCGCTTGCAGCTCATGCAGCACGTCACCGCCACCACTCCTGCTACATGACCGAACCCTACACGGCATCCGAAGCGCCGCTCACTGCATGTGCGGCGTGGAAAGCGCTCGAGGCACACCATCGCACGGTTGGGGACGTGCAGCTGCGTCAACACTTCGCCGACGATCCGCAGCGAGGCACTCGCCTGAGTGTCGAGGCGGCCGGCCTCTATCTCGACTATTCAAAGCAACGAGTCACGGCCGAGACGCTTCGTCTGCTCCTGCGCCTGGCGAGAGACCGCGGACTCGCAGACCGGATCGAGGCGATGTTCACCGGCGAAAAGATCAATGTGACGGAGAGGCGCGCCGTCCTGCACATCGCCTTGCGCGCGCCGGTTGGCGAACGAATCGACGTCGATGGCGCAGACGTCGTGCCGGGGGTGCATGCGGTGCTCGACCGGATGGCGGCCTTTGCGGATGCCGTCCGGGGCGGCGATTGGAAAGGTCACTCGGGCCGAGGTATTCGGAACATCGTGAACATCGGCATCGGCGGCTCCGATCTCGGACCGGTGATGGCCTATGAGGCGCTCCGCCACTACAGCAATCGGGAGATGACGTTTCGCTTCGTTTCCAACGTCGATGCGACGGACTTCGTGGAAGCGACTCGCGATCTCGATCCCGAAGAGACGCTGTTCATTGTCTGTTCGAAGACGTTCACGACGCTCGAAACGTTGGCCAACGCACACCTGGCGCGCGCGTGGTGCGTGGATGCACTGGGCGCGGAGGAGGCGGTGCGTCGACATTTCGTCGCCGTCTCGACCAACGCTGACGGCGTGGCAAAGTTTGGTATCGACACCGCCAACATGTTCGAATTCTGGGATTGGGTCGGCGGCCGCTATTCAATGGAGTCCGCCATCGGGCTGTCGACGATGCTGGCGATCGGGCCAACGCACTTTCGCGAGATGCTCAGCGGGTTCCACGCCATGGACGAGCATTTTCGTGCTGCGCCGCTCGAGCGGAACCTGCCGACGATCATGGGACTGCTTGCGATCTGGAACACCAACTTCCTGGACGCCGCAACCGTCGCGATTCTGCCATACGAACAGTATCTGAAGCGGTTTCCCGCATACCTGCAGCAGTTGACGATGGAGAGCAACGGAAAGCACGTCACGCTCGACGGTGTGCGCGTCCAGTACGAGACGAGCCCGATTGTGTGGGGCGAGCCGGGCACCAACGGACAACATTCGTTTTATCAGTTGATTCATCAGGGGACCAGACTCGTCCCCTGCGATTTCATCGCCTTCTCGCGGACGCTCAACCCGCGCGCAGGACATCACGATCTCCTCATGGCGAACGTCTTCGCCCAGGCGGAAGCGCTCGCATTCGGCAAGACGGCGTATGAGGTGCTGGCCGAGGGCACGCCGAGCTGGCTCGTGCCGCATCGTGTATTCGAAGGCAATCGGCCGACGACGACGATTCTCGCCGACCAGCTCACGCCGCACACGCTGGGTTCGCTCGTTGCGCTCTACGAGCACAGCGTCTTCACCCAGGGCGTCATCTGGGGCATCGATTCGTTCGATCAATGGGGCGTCGAGCTGGGCAAGGCGTTGGCGCAGCGCATCGGCGGTGAGTTGGGGAGCGACAGCCCGCCATCCGGTGGTCACGACAGCTCGACGACGGAACTGATGCGGCGCTACATGCAGTCGCGTGCGGTCACACCGGGATGACACCGTCGGGGGGCAGCATGGACGATCGGCGGATCTTCGGAATACGCCGCACGGTCGCAATCCTGATCGTCTCGCCGTTGCTGCTGCTGTTCGCCGCCGCGTACCTGCAATGGGGGATCGCTGGGTTGCCATCGATCCCTGCACTTGCGAATGCAGCATTGGCGGGGGCGCCCTCGGGCTTCCCCGCGTGGCTCCGCATCACCCACTACGTCAACTTCCTGTTCCTGACGCTGCTCATCCGCAGCGGCCTGCAGATTCTCATGGACCATCCGCGACTGTACGGGAATGTCCACTGCACTCCCGGCAGCGAATGGCTTCGGCTCACCCCGGTGGACGTGCCGACGAACCGGCTCTGGACGGCCAAGGAGGACTCCCG
>JBBQDT010000144.1:0-11175 GCA_038319955.1 Gemmatimonadales bacterium
ATCTTGATCGCCGTCGTCTTTCCCGCGCCGTTGGCGCCGAGAAAGCCGAAGACTTCGCCGACGCCGACGCCGAAGGTGATGTGGTCCACGGCAGTGAACGAGCCGAAGCGACGCGTGAGTCCCTTCGCGTCGATCGCCAGTTCGTCGCGTGCCGGAGTCGTCATGCCGCCGCCGCGGGGGCGCCCATGAGCGCCATGAAGCTGTCTTCGATGCCCGCGGCGATCGGCTCGGCCGTTGCGTCGGCGATGCCATGCGCCATGAGGTAGTCGCGCACCTCTCGCGCGACGTCGGCTGGCGCGGCATTGGCCCGCGCGTCGGTGTAGTGAAGCATCTCGCCGAACAGGAACACCGACTGCACATGCGGAAACGCGCGCAGTGCCTGAAGCATCGCATAACGATTGCTGCCGCGCACGGCAATCAGCGGGCGATCGAAGCGCGAACCGATGGCCGCCGGTGCATCGATCTCCAGGATGCGACCGCCGTGGATGAGCGCGACGCGATCGCAGCGCATCGCCTCGTCCATGTACGGTGTGGAGACGACGATCGTGAGCCCCGATGCCTTGAGCACCGCGAGCTGGTCCCAGAACTCGCGTCGCGACACGGCGTCCACGCCGGTGGTCGGCTCGTCGAGCAGAAGGATCTCGGGCCGATGCACGAGCGCACACGACAGCGCGAGCTTCTGCTTCATGCCGCCCGAGAGCGCGTCGGCGCGCCGGTTGCGAAACGGTTCGATCTGCTTGTAGACCGGCGCGATCAGCTCGTAGCCCTCCTCCACCGTGGTCCCGAACACAGCCGCGAAGAACTCGAGGTTCTCCGCGACGCTCAGGTCCGGATACAGCGAGAACCCGCCCGGCATGTAGCCGACGCGAGAGCGTATCGCCCACAGGTCGCGCGCGACGTCGAAGCCGAGCACCGTGGCGCTGCCCGCGTCGGGGAGCAGGAGCGTGGTGAGGATGCGAAAGAGCGTCGTCTTGCCGGCACCATCGGGACCGACGAGCCCGAACAGTTCTCCCTGTTGCACGGTGAAGGAGATCGCGTCCAGTGCCGTCGTGTTGTCGAACTTCTTCGTCAGGTCGTGCACTTCGACGGCAGTGCTCATGTCTTTCCCGCCGCCGGGCCCAGCGCCAGGTCCGCCGGCATCCCGATCTTGAGCGCACCGTTGCGATTGGCCACGCTCACCTTCACGGCGTACACGAGGTCAGTGCGTTCGTCGCGCGTCTGCACGGGCGTCGGTGTGAACTCTGCCTTCGACGCCACCCACGTTACCACGCCGGGCAGCGTGAGCAGCGTGCCGTCACCCTGGTCGACATGAACCTGCACCACCTGTCCGAGCTTCACGGCGCCGAGTTGTCGCTCGGCGACGTACGCGCGCAGGATCAACGAGTCGAGATTGGCGATGCGATATAGCGGCTGACCAGGCTGGATGATCTCTCCGGCCTTCGCATATGTCGCCAGCACGGTGCCCGCCTGTGGATTGACGACCTGGCTCTTGCCGATGCGATCGCGGATCTGCGCAACGCGCGCCGTGGACGCGGCAACCTCCTTCGCGACGCTCTGCCGCTGCGCCTGCCCCGCCGCGATCTGCGCGACGAGCGTGCGATAGTCGCGCTCCGCCTGGTCGAGCTGTTGTGCCGTCGCCGCCTTCTGCTCGAACAGTCGTCGCGTGCGGTCGAGCGTGCGCTTCGCCACGGCACGCTGCGCCTCGTACACGCCCACCTGTCCCCCCGCCGCCGTCACGCGTGCCTCGGTGGCCGAGCGTTGCGCGACGGTCTGCGCGCGCTCGAGATCGAGCTGCGTGGTGTCCACGCTGCCGACGACCGCGCCCATCGCGAGCTTCACGCCCTCCACCGGCGTGAACCACTTCAGCTGCCCACTCGCTTCCGCGGAGACCACAACTTCTGTCGCCTCGAAGTTTCCGTAGGCGTCGGGCGGCGCTGCCGTGTTGCAGGCGAGGACTGCCAACAGCAACGCCAAAGACCTGCTCCTTCTTTTCCCGCAGTTGCCAAGCATCAGCGCACCTCGATGCCGAGGGTGGTCAGGAAATGCGCGCGGGCCTGGGCCAGCTCCACGCGATGCGTCGCGCGGGCAATGCGCGCACTGAGCACGTCTGTCTCACGATCCACATACTCCGCCGACGTCACCACACCTTCGCCGAACCGAACGCGCATCTCGGCCGCGATTCGCTCGCGCAACGCGACGATCTCGTCATCCGCCGAGAGCGCGGACGCCAGACGATCCATCGTGGCGACATCCTGCGCCACACCGCGGCGCAGGTTGTCAGTGAAACTCTGCTCTTCCGCCGACACGATCTGCCGCTGCAATGCCAGCACTTCGCGATCGCGCGACGTGGTGCCCCAGTTCCACGGCGTCCATTGAAGCTGCACGCCGGCGAGCCAGTACCCGTCGAACTTGTCATTGAGCGGGTTCAACCCAGGCTGTCCGTAGCCCACGCGACCATACGCCGACACGCGAGGCTTGTCCTGCGCCGAGCGAGCCTGCTCCTGTCGCGAGAGAAGGTCGCGCGTGCGTGCGAACTGCTCGTACTCCGCACGCGCGCGCGTGTCGTTCAGGCCTTCGCGCGCGCGGGCAACATCGGCCGCGAGGTCGGGGGTGGCCAGCATGCCGACGGTGTCGAGTGGCTGTCCGGTGAGGTCGGCCAACACGCTGAGCGACGCACGCCGCGTGGCGATGAACTCCGCCACCGTCTGTCGCCGCCGCAGAAGCTCGGCGCGAAGCGCGAGCTCCTCGCTCGGCAGTGCCGCGCCCTCGCGCACGCGCGACTCCGCCACGTGCGCCTGCGCCTCGAGGTCGGTAATGGTCGTCGCCAGCTCGGCGATTTGCTCCTGCGCCCGGAGCGACGCGAAGAAGGCGTCGTTCACGTTCTGTCGCAGGCCGAACAGCGCGACGCGCAGTCGCGCCTGCGACTCGGCCAACTGCGCGTCTTCCACCGCTCGGCGTGGTGCGATGGCGGGATCGTAGAGCCGCTGCTGCGTGACGACGCGCGCGTCGTAGGTGTCGTGCGGTGGGGTGGGTGGCGATACGCCGCCCGGAAGCGTGATCGGAATGCGCGCGACGTCCGACTGATATTGCGCCATCCCTTCCACGGCGAGCGTCGGGCGCGACTCGGCGTCGAGACTGCGTTGCCGCAACTTCGACTGCGCCAACAGCAATGCGAGCTCGCGGCCACGTGGGTCGCGCTGCAGTGCGCTCGTGGTCAGGGCGCCGAGGCGCAGGGTGTCGGAGGCCGGTTGCTGCGAGTACGCGGTGAGGACGGGCGCGAGCGACACCAATACCGATGCGGCGAGATGGCGTGAGGTCATGGCCGAAGGGCGTTGCGGAAGAACGCGGGAAGCTCGGTCTTCCGTTGCTCGATGAAGCGCGCGAACGCCGCGTCGTCCATTCCGAAGACGGCATGGAGCATCGGGCGAGCAGCGAACGGGAAGATGCAGAGCGAGATGAGGTTGACGGCGAACTGCTCGGGAGCGATGGGCCGCATCTCACCGGCGGCAACCCGCTCGTCGATCTGCGCGCGAAGCTTGTCGAAGAGTGGCGGCAGCACGTGGGCCGGCGCGCCGCCGAGCGCAGGCGACAGCAACTGCGACAGGCGCTCCGGATGATGCTGCATCTCGGCGATGAGGTAGCCGGGCAGAAACGGATTTCGCGACAGGTTGTCGAGGTAGAGCGCCACGAGGCGGTCGATCTTCTCGTCGATGGAGATGTCGGCGGAGAGCGTCTGCACGAGGGCGGGGAACATGCGCAGTGCGATCTGGCGGAAGACCGCCATGCTCAGCCCTTCCTTCGAGCGGAAGTAGTAGTGCAAGAGGGCCTGGTTGACCCCTGCTTCCTGCGCGATCTCCTGCATCCGGGCGCCGGCGGTTCCGCGCCGGAGAAAGACCGTTCTCGCCGCATCGAGGATGCGCTGTTCGGTCTCGCCGTCGCGGTCGATCGCCTTTGTCGTCGTCTTAGTCATATGATTTAACTAAATGATTAATTCAAAAGATGGGCGACTCGGACCTGTGGCGCAAGCCTGATTTTCAGTTACGTCCGATGGTCAGATGATGCCGAGCTTCTTGCGCGTGTACGGGCGCGCGAATGCCGACGGCGGGTTGTGCCCCGTGGCGAGACTGTACGACTTCTCATACAACGCCTTCGCCTTCGCTGCATCCCCCTGCTTCTCGTCGGTCATCGCCAGGAGGAGGTTCATGAACGGGTCGTTCTGGTTGCCCTGAATGGCGAGTGCCCTGGTCAGCGCTGTTTCGGCCGCCTTCAGGTCGTTCGTGTAGAGCGCGACGTACCCGGTGAGATACGGAAAGAAGCGCTCCTGCGCACGCGCCATCGTGGTGTCGCTATCGAGGATCCGGCGCGCTTCCGCAACGTGCCGATGCGCCTCGCCCGCGTTGCCGCGACGCGCCGCCAGGCGGGCAAGCGCGTGCGCGAGGCGATAGTCCCACAGGCTCTTCGGGTGCGTTCTCGGCTCGGGCTCCTTCAATCCCAGCGCCGCGCCGTGTCGATAGAGCTTCTCGGCCACATCGAGCTCACCGACGTCGATGCAGATGCGCGCCGCTTCGTTCGCCATCTCGCCCTGCTGGTAGAATGCGTTCTGCGGCTCGGCCTGCTCGCGCGTGACCCAGTAGGCGATGACCATTTCCTCGTACTTCACCGTGTTCGCGCAATCGCCATCGAAGGCGTACGACATTGCCATCGCGCGCTGCGCAGCGGCCTTTGCGGCGGCATCCGGCGCGTCGTCGATGAGTCGCTGGAAGATGACGCGAGCGTCCTTCGTCTGTCCCTGCACGTCCAGTCGAGAAGCTTCCTGCATTGGCGTGTTCGGGCGCGATGCAGGTGACTGCGCGAACAGCGGTGCGGCCGTCAACGCACAGATCACCAGCGAGGTACGAAGTTTCGAAATCATCATTTGATGGGATAGATGCCGAGCAACATGTCCGTCTCTTCCGTGGCTTCCACGTCGTGTTGAAGGTCCGGCGCCAGCGACAACAGCGTGCCCTCGCTGACTTCGTGCAGCGCATCCACCGTCCGCACGTTGAGCGAGCCACGCAATACGTGGATGGTCACCCACCCGGGCGCGCGATGCTGCGGCATGTGCCCGCCCGCTTCGAATGCGAAGAGAATGAGTCGCACCGGGCCCTGATGCATGAGGGCAATCTGCCGGTGACCGTTGGCGCTCGGGAACGCCTCGGCACGAAGGGCGCGAAGCGTTTCCGGAATGTCGAGCAGGTGCTCGACTCCGGCGAATCGATCGGAGGGATGCGGGCGCAGGCGATCTTCGGACATCCAGGTCACTCCTTCTTTGAGATCGCAGTTCAACATCCAGTTGACTCCGAATTTACCCGTCAGCCTACCAGAACGCGCATTTCAGAATCAATGGGCGAGCGGCATGATGACGTGTCCACGTTTGCGGAACGCCCGCGACTGCCAAACCAAGATAGCAAGAGCGATGACGTCAGGCGCCGCGCAACGACGATGAATCAGGCCCCCGCAGCGACAGTCCCAGGCCCACCACCGACAACCCGAGTGCCCCAGCGTTCCGGTCCACATCGCACCGATGCTCGGGCCGCACATACGCGAGCAACCGGCCGATCAACACTCGTGCGTATTACCTATGGCAGGTATGCCGAGTCCATTCGGGAACCGATACTGCGTCAAGAGACAATTGCCTTCCGTGACGATCCCCACTCCCACCCGAACGCCGGCGCTTCCCGGCACCGAGCGAATCAGCCTGTCCGAGGTGCTTTCCGCACTCTCGTACGCGCTGGACCTCACCGAAGGTGCGCCCGCTGGCCACACGATGCGCACCTGCCTGATCGGCATGCGACTCGCCGAAGAGGCGGGCGTAGGTGCGGCGGAGCGCTCGGCGTTGTATTACGCGATCCTGTTGAAGGATGCTGGATGCTCGAGCAATGCGGGACGCATGGCCGCGCTCTTCGGGAGCGACGACCAGTGGGTCAAGCCGCGCATGAAGGTCGTGGACTGGCACCGGCGGATGGGTCTCGCCCTGGCGACGGCGCTCACCGTGGGCAAGGGTCGTTCGCTCGCGACGCGCGTGCGCCAGTTCATGGCCATCGCGCGCACGCAGGACATGACGCGCGACCTCATCCTCATCCGCTGCGATCGCGGCGCGGCGATCGCCCGTCAGCTCGGCTTTCCGGACGAGACGGCGGAGGCGATCCGCTCGCTCGACGAGCATTGGTGCGGGCTGGGCTACGCACGTGGCTTGAGCGGTGAGGACATTCCACTCCTGGCCCGCATCGCCAACCTCGCGCAGACGCTCGAGGCCTTTCATGCGCAGGGCGGCGTGAAGGCGGCCATGCGCGTCGCGCACAAGCGGCGTGGCACCTGGTTCGATCCCGCCTTGGTGACGCTCGTGCGCCGCTGGAAGAACGACACGGCATGGTGGACACTGTTGAACGGTGACGTCACCGAGGCCGTGCTCGCCGCGGAACCGTCGGATCGCATCATGAATGTCGACGACGACGGTCTCGACGTCGTGTGCCGCGCGTTTGCCGACATCATCGATGCCAAGAGCCCCTTCACCTACCGGCATTCGACGCGTGTCGCTGATGTCGCGCGCGAGGTGGCGCGGCATTGCGGGCTCGATGCGTCGGAGCAGCGGCGCATCTATCGGGCGGGATTGCTCCACGACATCGGCAAGCTCGGCGTATCGAATACCATCCTCGACAAGAACGGACCGATGACGCCGGACGAGCGGAAGAAGATGGAGCTCCATCCACGTTACACGCTCGAGATCCTCGAGCGCGTGTCGGCGTTTCGACGGTTCGCGCTCACCGCATCGCTGCATCACGAGAAGCTCGACGGCAGCGGCTATCCGTTCGGCATCAAGGGCGCGCAGATCGACCTCGCGAGCCGTATCCTCGTGGTCTCGGACATCTATGATGCGCTCACCTCGGACCGGCCGTACCGCCGCGGCATGCATGAAGCACAGGCGAGCGAGATCCTCGAACGCGAGCGAGGTGACAAGCTGTGCCCAGTGGCCCTCGATGCCTTGGCGGCCGTCCGCTCCAGCGGATTGCAAACCCTTTTGGACGTCGCGCTGTCTGAGGATGTGAAGGCACCACCGAGGATACCGACATGATCAATCCCAAGCTGCTCCGCAACATCGCCGTCTACGGCGTCTCGCTTCCGACATTCGCCGCGCCACCCGCGGTCGCGGAAGCCACGGTCTACATGCCGTCCCACGTGGCTGCGCGCATGCTCGGTGGTCGCGCCGCGCCGCACACCGCAACACAGCCGACCGACGCGAAGCCGTCGCATCAACCGAGCACGAACGCACCGCACGGGGCATAACGAGCCGCATTGACGAATGGCACGAGGGATCGTTCCTTCCCTCATGCGCAACCGCTTCGTCATCCGTGCCCTCGCAGCGCTCATTGCGCTCGCACCCATCGCCCGCGCCGCAAGTGCGCAGAACGCGACGGCGACCAGCACTACCATCATCCTCGTTCGTCACGCGGAGAAAGCCACCGAACCCGCTGCCGACCCACCGCTCACTGCGGCTGGCGTCGCACGCGCCGAGGCGCTCGCTGCCGTGGTGCGAGATGCCGGCGTCACCGCGATCGTGAGCACCCAATTCCAACGCACCCGCCAGACCGTGGCACCTACGGCGGCGGAACTCGGCATCACCGCGACGGTGCTCGACGCACGCATGACGCCCCGCGCCACGGCCGATACGCTGCTCGCCCGCTATCGTGGCCGCACTGTACTCGTCGCGGGCCACAGCAACACGGTGCCGGCCATCGCGGCGGCACTCGGCGTTGCGCAGCCGGCCGACCTCTGCGACGCGGGCTACGACAACATGTTCGTCGTCACCGTTTCGCCGAGTGGCACGGCTGTCGTCACGCGATTGCACTTCGGGGCTGCGACGTCGTGTCCGAAGGGAGCGGCATCGATGGTCAGTCCGTGACACGCCGAGCATGAACCTGCACGACCATCTTCCCGCGGACCTTCGGCATTCGTCCATGCATGCCGGTGGACATGGGACGATTCCATCGGACTACAGCATCTTCCTCAAGTTCATGCAGATGCATTTGCTGTAGGTAGCTTCTCCCTCCTCGAGAGAAGGAGACTTGTCATGCCCCGCCTGCGTTCGTTCGTGAGGCACGCGTGATGCTGTCCACGATGATCCCGGGTTCGCGATTGCTCGTTGCACATTCTCGGTCAAGGATGGCACGCTCACCTTCGCCTGTGACGGGCGCGCGCTGATTACGGTCGTCCCCGAGCCTTGCCCGACGGCGACCCGTCGGGCAAGGCTCGATCGCATCCGCGCCGTGTGATCGGTACGGGCTGCGGATGGATCGAGGACCACGGACGGATCAGCTCCGACGCACCCGCCGCCTGGAGACTCCCATCACGGCCAGCCCAAGTGCGAAAAGTCCGAGCGAGGCGGGCTCCGGCGTCGTGGTCGTCGCGAGCGTCGCGCCGGTGATGATGTACTCGCCCGGGTCGCCGAAGGTGCTCACGTCGCTGGTCAGACCGTCCGTGAGCCCGAGGGTGACCACCTTGCCCGACTGCACGTCGAAGGCATAGGCGATGCCGCCCACGGCGACCGCCGCGTGGAGGCCGAGGGCCGTCGACGCGACCCGCGTCGCCCACCCGGTGGCCGCATCGATCTGGTAGAGACTCGGCGCGATCACCTGTGTGATGTTTCCGGTCGCAAAATCGAGAATCGCGGCGTCGAACGTCGCGAAGAGCGCGTTACCGACCGAAAACAACGCCTGATCGTAGAACGGAAGCGTTCCATCCTCGGTGGGGAAGCCAGGAGTGAACGGCACGGCCGGCATGCCGGTCGCTCCGATCAGTGACGCCGCGCCGGTGAACGGATTCAGCGTGTACAGGTTGTTTTCGAAGTCGGTGGCGTAGATCAATCCGCCGAAGCTCGTGAGCGTGCTGCCTGTCCTGGGCCCGCACGGCGACGACGGCGTCGAGCAGTCGGTCAACCCCGTCGGACCGATCACCGTAACGAGTCCAGTTGCCGGGTCGATCGAGATCAGGTCACCCGAGAACGCGAGGCTCAGGAGGGAGCCATGGGGGCCGGGGCTCAGTCCGGTCGCGCCCTGCGGAAGGCCGGGTCCGATCGCGAGGAACCGTCCGGTCGCGAGGTCGATCGTGCCGAATCGCTGCGATGCGTCGACGATGTACGCGCTCTGTGCGGCGGCCGGCGTCGCGAACGCGCCGAGAGTCCCGAGCGCGCCGACGACGACGGCAACGGTCGCGAGCACGCGGGTCGCACGACGGCGAGGGTGGTGGTGGTGGCGAGCGATGTGGTCGGTCATGTGATCTTCCCAGTGAGTGGGGCACGGTGCCCTGTGTTGCCGTGCGCCGAGACGCGGCCTACCTTCGGCTACACCGTGGCGCTGCGGCGCGACGCTGCGGCGGAATGCCGCACATGTAGTCGCGCAACTCGAGCGCGGAACCCGCCACGTGCGCACTGCGAGGCGCGACGATGCCCACCGAGCCGCAGGTCCAGTCGCGCGCCGCCGCCGACGAGCGCGAGATCGCGGAAGCACTCGCGGCGCTCAGGCGCGGCGCCCCCCAGGCGATGCAGCGCCTCATTCCTCGAGTCTACGGCGAGCTGCGTCGCATCGCCCACCGGCAGCTCGCCGCCGAGCGGGGTGACCACACCCTCTCGACGACGGCCGTCGTCCACGAGGCGTATCTGCGGCTCATCGAGCAGCACGACGCGGCCTGGAACGACCGCACCCACTTCTTCGCGCTCGCGTCCGGCGTCATGCGTCGCGTGCTCACCGACTACGCGCGTCGGCATCAGGCCGCGCGGCGCGGCGGTCCCGCCGCGTCACGCGTCGCCCTAGAGGACGCCGATGCCGCGGGCGTCCTCGTCGCCGGCGAGCGAGCCGCTGAACTGCTCGCGCTCGATGAGGCGCTCATCCGGCTCGGCCGCGTCGATGCGCGCATGGCGCAGATCGTCGATTGCCGCGTCTACGGAGGGCTGTCCGCGGTCGAGACTGCGACGGCGATCGGGACCTCGCTGCGCACCGTGGAGCGCGAATGGGCTCTCGCCAAGGGATGGCTGTATCAGGAGTTGCGCGATGACGCGCCGTGATCCCGCGTCCGACGACGACGGCAAACGATGGCACGTCGTCCGCGCGCTGGTCGACGCCGCGTTGCAGCTGCCGGCGCCGGCACGCGTCGCCTTTCTCGCGCGTGCGACGAGCGACGCCGCGGTGCACGCCGACGCCGCGCGCTGGCTCGATGCCTGTGAACGTGCCGACACGGCACCCGACTTCCTCGCCCGCGCTGCCGCCGAACGCGCCGCGCCGTTGATCGACGCGGCGGACGATCGGCGTGACGGACACCCGCCCGTCGAACACCCACCCGACGCGGACGCCGAGATCGAAATGCTGCGCCGGGCACTGAGGCACGTCTGCGAGGTGGAGCACGAGATCGGGCGCGGCGGCATGGCCACCGTCTATCTCGCCCGCGATCCGCGCCACCGCCGCCGCGTCGCCGTGAAGGTATTGCATCCGGCACTGAGCGCCGCATTGGGCGCCGAGCGGTTCCTGCGGGAAATCGAGGTCACCGCATCGCTGCAGCACCCACACATCCTGCCGCTGTTCGACTCGGGGTCGGCCAACGGGCGGCTCTACTACCTGATGCCGTTCGTCGAAGGCGAGACGCTGCGCGAGCGGCTGGCGCGCGGCGGTGCACTCCCGATCGCCGATGCCCTGCGCCTCGTGCGCGAGGTGGCGAGCGCGCTCGACCACGCACACCGGCATGGCGTCGTGCACCGCGATGTCAAACCGGCGAACATCCTGCTCGCCGACGGCCACGCGGTCGTGGCGGACTTCGGGATCGCCCGCGCTGTCCGGCGCGCACGCGAGCCAGCCGCGCGGCGCGAGGCGCCACCCGCCGACGGCGACGGCGCGCTGACCGACGCCGGCACCTCCCCGGGCACGCCAGGCTACATGGCGCCGGAGCAGGTACGCGGCGAGACGGACGTCGACCACCGGGCCGACCTCTACGCGCTGGGCGTCGTCGCCTACGAAGCGCTCGCCGGCGCGCGTCCCTCGGCCAGGCGCGCGCCGCTCGCCGAGCGTCGCGCAGACGTCCCTCCCGCGCTCGCGGCGCTCGTCGCGCAGCTGCTCTCCGAGGACCCGGCAGCTCGACCCGCGTCGGCGGCCG